>NZ_JAHLEM010000323.1 GCF_018883605.1 Streptomyces niphimycinicus
CGGGCCCGACGAGGGGGCAACGCCTTACGACGAGTCAACCCTTACGACATGAGTCACCCGTACGGGAAACCAACGCCTTACGAGGGTCGATCGCCACGCCACGCCACGCCGACGCGGGAAGCCGCGTCATACGCGGGCACCGGTGACCCTGGCGATCAGCACACAGGCGTCGTTCTCGCGCGGCTCGTCGCCGAACGTCTCGGCCACGGTCCGTACGCACTCCTGTGTGCCATGGGCGGCGGTCAGCCGTGGCGCGAGCGCGAGCAGCCGCTCGGTGGCGTCCTCGGCGTCCCGGGCGAGCCGTCCGGTGTGCAGCACCAGCAGATCGCCCGGCTCCAGCCGCTCCTCGGACTGGGTATACGCGGCGCCCGTGGTGGCGCCGAGCAGCACGCCGTCGGGAGAGCGCAGCGGGCGCCCCGTCCCGTCGCGGAAGAGCAGCGGGGCGGGGTGGCCGGCCTGCGCCCACACCAGGGTGCGGGTGCGCGGGTCGTACTGTCCGCAGGCGGCGCCGACCAGCGCGGGCGAGGAGGAGACGGCGAGCAGTTGGTTGAGCCGCCCCATCAGCGGGCCCGGCTCGATCCCGGCCACCGCCATGCCGCGCACCGCGCCCAGCAGCATGGCCATCCCGCAGGTCGCGGTCACGCCATGGCCGGTGAGGCCGCCGACGCTCAGCAGGGTCCGTCCGTCCGGCAGTTCGAGCGCGTCGTACCAGTCGCCGCCGATCTGGGCGCTGGACTCGGAGGGGAGGTAGTGGGCGGCGAGGTCGAGGGCGGCGCCGTCGGCCGCCGTCCCGGCGCCCGGAAAGCCGTCACCGGCCGGCAGCCGGAGGGAGCCGCGCCACGGCGGCAGCACGGCCTCCTGCACCTCCACCGCCAGCCGGCGCTCGGTCCGCGCGATCCGCCGCTGGTGGCTGAGGGTGTCCCGGCTTTCGCGCACCGCCCGTTCGCTGCGGCGCAGCTCGCTCACGTCCCGGAGCACGGCCCACATGGAGGCGGTGCTGCCGTCGGTGTCGAGCACCGGCTCGCCCGCCATATGAATGGTGCGGACCGCCTCGTCCGCGCGCACGACGCGGAACTCGCCGTCGATCGGCTTTCCGTCCACCAGGCAGTCCGTGACCATTGTGGTCAGGATCGGCTGGTCCTCGGAGAAGACCCAGGAGGGCAGCTCGTCGAGGGTGAGCCCGCCGTCCCCGGGGTCGCGGCCGAAGATCCGGCACAGCTCGTCGGACCAGGTGACCTCGTCGGAGAGGAGGTTCCACTCCGCGCTGCCGACCCGGCTCAGCAGCGAACCGCGGCCGGTGGCATCGCTCGCGGCCGGGGCCTCGGCCGTCACCCCCGCGTCGGTTTCCGTCCCCCCGTCCGGCTCCGCCGCGTCGGCCGCTGTCCCCTTGTCCGTCCCGCTGTTCGTCCTGGAGGGATCGGCGAGCAGCCCCTCGCGCAGCTCGCCCAGATGCCGGTCGAGGTCGTCCAACTGGTGGACGGCGAGCCGGCACAGCGCACGCTGCCAGCGCACCTGCGCGTCGTCCGTACCGCCCAGGTCCGCGACGGTGTCGCGGCGGACGGCGTCGAGCCCGCCGCGGAGCCGCTGGGTCTGCGAGATGAGTGCGTCGACCGTGTCACGCTGGGGCGGCGGAACGGCGGGATGGTCCGCGGAGCGGGGGGACGGCATGACGTTCTCCGATACGGGCGCGGCGCGGCCGGGTCTTGAGGGGAGGGACCGGTGACGACTCTTGCACAGGCTGCGACATCCCGTAAGCGGTTTGGCAATACCCGATCCGGTGGTGCTTGCGGCATATGCCAATGGCCTTCCGGGGGTATATCGGCCGGGAATCGGCGGAGGGCACGATTCCGGGTAGGCTGCGGCGCTCGGGAGTCCCTCAGTCCCACGCCGTTCATCAGGCATACGGCGCCAGGACATCGGCAAGAATGCCGATCGACGGAAATCCCGTTGCCAGCGAACCTCCCGCACCGGATGCTGACCTCATGTTCGATCCAGACATAGCGCCCAGCGGCACCCTGCTCGGCCTCCTTCAGCGAGGCCGCGGCGACGGGACCCTGCATGCCCTCGCCGCGCCGCGGGCCGAGGCGCTCGCGGCACTGCACCACTGTGTGCTGCGCGACCCCCGCCGTGACTGGCAGGTCGAGAACCGCTCGCTCTATTACGCCAGGCTCTGCCTGGACCTCGACGCCGAGCTCGATGAAATCGAACAGCATCTGTTCCACCCCGACGACCTGGTCAACGACGACGAGGCGCGCACCGGGCTCGCCCTCTCCGTTCTCGGCCACCTCGCCGCCTACGGCAGGGCCGACGCCCTGCGGCTGCTGCGCCGCTACACCGCGGCCGGCAGCAATTGGCAATGGGCCCTCGACGAGCTGGCCCTGCGTGACGACGACCCCGGGCTGCGCGGCCTCGCCTCCGCGGTCCTCGCCCGCTTCCCCGAGACCTCCGAGGGCGACGCCGAGCTGGCCGCCGTCGTACGTGGCGCCTACGAGCCCCGGCCCTGGCGGCTGTGGGCCGGCGATCCGCACCATGGGCCGCGGGTGCGCGCGGCGGCGGAACAGGGCGCCTTCGACCGATGGCAGCGCCAGATGCGGCCCTCGGGACCGCGCCCCGGATGGAGCGTCCACGACATCCTGCTGTGGGCCCAGCGGGAGCACGATCTGAAGCCGGACGCCCGCCGCCCCGACGCGGCGGCCCGCTGTCTGGCCGCCGTCGCCGGTCCCGAGGACCGGCCCGAACTCCTCGCCGCCGCCGCGTCGGCCCCCGACGCCGCCCGCGCCGCCGCGCTGCGCCATCTCGCGGAGATCGGCGACCCCGAGGTGCTCGACCTGATCGAGGCGGCCGTCACCGAGCCGGACGCCTCCGAGCTGGTTTCCCAGGCCGCCCTCTCCGCCTTCGAACGCATGCGTAGCATCTCCGCCCTCGACCGGGCCCGGGTCTGGGCCCACCGCCCCGACGTCCTCGGTGACGCGGCGGCCGCGATGCTCTCCTGCCGCGGCGGTCAGTACGACACCCCGCTGGTGCTGGCGGCCCTGCGCCGCACGGTCCGGGCCGAGGGCCCGGACGCCCAGATCCTGTGGACGCTCGTCGACGGCGCCGGGCGCCTGACGATCTCCTGCGCCGCGCCCGTACTGCGCCATGTCTACCGCGAGACGGCCTCCTCGCACCTGCGCGGCCGCGCCGCCCGCGCACTGGCCGCCACCGATCCGTCCTTCGCGGCGGGCTTCGCCGTGGAATGCCTCTGGGACTGCGAGGAGAGCACCCGCGAGCTCGCCGCCCGGCATGCCGCCACCGCCGACACCCGGGTGGTCGAACAACTCCGCCGGCTGGCCGCCGACCCGGCGGAGGAGGCCGAGGTCCAGACGGCGGTCCGCAGCCGCATCGCGCCCGAAACCCCGGACTTCTGATCCCGCCGGCCGCCCCGGAGCGCGATCTCGCGCCGGGGCGCGCAACCTCGGAGGCGGCAGACGCGTCTTCCCCGGCGGGGTGAAGAGATCGTCACCCTCCGTACCTTCGCGCCATCCGAACAGGGTGTTCACCCAGGCGACAGTTTCACGCCGAGTGACCCGTCGCTCATTGGTGCGGGTTCATCCGGGTTTGATGTGATCTCGTCGGGGTCCTGAACGGGGCCCGGGGAACGCGAAGGCCAACGCTCATGGGACGTTCCACGGCGCGAAACGTGCACGATGCCGGAGCCACCCTTCGTACGCCGACAACACCGGTATGCGTGTCGCCATCGTGACTGAATCCTTCCCACCCGACATCAACGGCGTCGCTCACTGCACGCTGCAAACGGCCGACCATCTTCACCGCCGCGGTCATCACCCCTTGGTCATCGCACCGGCGGGTCCCCCCGGAGGCCCACCGCCCGACACGGCCGGCGGGCCACCCGAAAGCCAAGGGGAGCTCGACCGGTCGCATCCGTACCCCGTTGTCCGTATCCCCTCCCTGCCCCTGCCCGGCTATCCGCAGGTCCGGGTCGCACTGCCCAGCCGTAAGCTCGCCGCCGCCATCACCTCCCACCACAGCGACGTCGTCCACCTCGCCAGCCCCTTCGTGCTGGGCGCGCGCGGGATGACGGCCGCGCTCCGGCTGCGGATACCGGCGCTGGCGGTCTACCAGACCGACCTCGGCTCCTATGCCCGCACCTACCTCGGCGCGGGCGAGAACGCGGCCTGGCGGCGCATCCGCGCCGTGCACACCGCCGCCGACCGCACCCTGGCTCCGTCCACCGCTTCCGCACGTGACCTCGAGGAGCACGGGGTGCCGCGGATCCGGCTGTGGCCGCGCGGGGTCGACACCGAGCGCTTCCACCCCTCGCGCCGCGACTCGGAGCTGCGCCGCTCCCTCGCCCCCGGCGGTGAGCTGATCGTCGGATACATCGGCCGCCTCGCCCCGGAGAAGAACGTCGAGCTGCTCGCCCCGCTGAGCCAGTTGCCCGGCGTCCAGGTGGTCGTGGTCGGGGACGGGCCGAGCGAGCCCGTGCTGCGGGCGGCCATGCCGAGGGCCCGCTTCCTCGGCCGCCGCACCGGCAACGACCTGGCCCGCGTCTTCGCCTCCCTGGACGTCTTCGCCCACACGGGGCCCCAGGAGACCTTCTGCCAGACCGTGCAGGAGGCCCAGGCCAGCGGCGTCCCAGTGGTCGCGCCCGCGGCGGGCGGCCCCCTCGACCTCATCGACCACGGGCGTACCGGGCTGCTGGTGCCGCCCGGGGACGCGACCGAGGTGACCGACGCCGTATCGCTGCTCTCGGCCGACGCGAAGCTGCGCGCGGCACTGGGCCACGCCGGCCGGGAGGCGGTCGAGGGCCGCACCTGGGCGGCGATCGGCGACCAGTTGATCGACCACTACACCGAGGTGCTCGCGGCCCGTACGGCGGTCGCGGCATGAGCGCCGCACGCGCGGCCGCCGGGCCGCACGTGGCCGTGCTGCCCGCGCCTTCGCGCCGCGTGGGCGGAGAAGCGGATGAAAGGCACACAGCGTGAGTTCCGTGGGAGGAGAGAGCAGCATGAGCGACGGCAAGGGCCTGCGCATCGTCCGGCTGGCCAACTTCGTCACCCCCGCCTCCGGCGGCCTCCGCACCGCGCTGCGCGAGCTCGGGGCCGGTTATCAGGCGGCCGGGCACGAGGCCGTCCTGGTGGTGCCGGGCGAGCGGGTCTCGGACGAGCAGACCCGGCAGGGCCGGGTGATCACGCTCCCCGGGCCGACCATCCCCGGCACCGGCGGCTACCGCGTCCTGACCGACCGGCGGCGGCTGACCCGGCTGCTCGACGGCCTGGCACCGGACCGGCTCGAGGTGTCGGACCGCACCACCCTCCGCTGGACGGGGGAGTGGGCGCGGCGCGCCCGCGTACCGGCCGTGATGGTCTCCCATGAGAGCGCGGACGCCGTGCTGCGCACCTGGGGGGTGCCGGACGGGTTCGCCCAAGGCGCCGCGGACCGGCTCAACCTCCGTACCGCGCGGGCGTACTCGCGGATCGTCTGCACCACCGAATGGGCGGCGCGCGAGTTTGTACGGATCGGCGCGCGGAATGTCGTACGCGCCCCGCTGGGCGTGGATCTCGGCCACTTCCACCCCTCCCACCACGACGCCGCGCTGCGCGACCACCACCGCGGCGAGGCGGCCGTTCTCCTCGCCATGTGCTCGCGGCTCTCGCCCGAGAAGCGGCCGGGCCGGGCGCTCGACGCGCTCGCCGAGCTGCGGCGGCGGGGCGTCTCCGCGGCGCTCGTGGTCGCCGGGGACGGGCCGCTGCGGCAGCGCCTGGAGGCCCGCGCCCACGCCGAGGGGCTTCCGGCCGTCTTCCTCGGCCATGTGGCCGAGCGGGCGGGGCTCGCCGCCATCCAGGCCAGCGCCGATGTCGTGCTGGCGCCGGGCCCGGCGGAGACCTTCGGCCTCGCGGCGCTGGAGGCGCTGGCGTGCGGTTCGCCCGTCGTCGTCAGCGCGCTCTCGGCGCTGCCCGACATCGTCGGCGCCGCGGGCGACACCGCCGCGGACAACGGAACGGCCTTCGCGGACGCCGTGGAGCGCGTTCTGGGCCGCTCGGAGCCCCTCCGCCGGGCGGCGGCCCG
>NZ_JAHLEM010000324.1 GCF_018883605.1 Streptomyces niphimycinicus
GCCCTCGCCTGCCGGCTGGTCGCGGGCGGCCGTGCGCTCGGCACGCTGCTGCTGGGGCGGGCCGGGCTGGTGCGGATGCCGGACGAGGCGGTCGGCCTGGTCGAGGACTTCGCCCGCCGCGTCGCCCTGGCGCTCGCCTCCGCCCGCCGCTACACCCGGCAGGCGACCATCAGCCGGGTGCTTCAGCGCGGGCTGCTGCCGTCCGTCATCCCGCGTATCCCCGGCGTCGAGTCGGCGGTCGTGTACGAGCCGACCGGCGACATCTCGGCCGGGGGCGACTTCTACGACGTCTTCCCGGCCGGTGACGGCCGCTGGTGCTTCGTCCTGGGCGACGTCTGCGGAAACGGCCCGGAGGCGGCCGTGGTGACCGGCCTCGTCCGGCCCTGGCTGCGGCTGCTCGCCCGCGAGGGATACGGCGTGGGAGAGGTCCTGGACCGGCTCAACCAGCTCCTGGGCGAGGAGGCGGTGGAACAGGCGGTCGAGGGCGCCGCGGAGGCCGTGGCGGCCGGTGTGGAGGCCGCGGGAGGCCCCGCCGGGGTCATGGACCTGATGGATGGCGGCCTGGTCGGCACGGGGCTCCCGGCGGGCGGCGGCGTCGCGCGGTTCCTGTCGCTGCTGTACGGGGAGCTGGAGCCGCTGGGCGAGGGCCAGGGGGTGCGCTGCACACTGGCCAGCGCGGGGCATCCGCTGCCGCTGGTGCTGCGGCCCGAAGGCGAGGTGCGGACCGTCGCGGCGCCGCAGATACTGCTGGGCGTTGTGGACGATGTGACGTACGAGAGTGAATCGTTCGATCTGACGCCAGGGGAAACGCTGCTCTGTGTGACGGACGGGGTGACGGAGCACCGATCCGGCGACCGGCAGTTCGACGACGAGGACGGCTTGGCGGCGGCGTTCACGTTGTGCGCGGGGCTGAGCGCGCGGGAGGTCGCGGAGCGGGTGCGGCAGGCGGTGGACGAGTTCGCGGCGGAGCCGCCGGACGACGACCTGGCGATGCTGGTCCTGAAGGTGGTCTAGGGGTGTCCGGCGGAACGACGCCTGCGGCGGGCTGTTCCCCTCCCCGCCCCTTCCCGCAACTGGGGCTCCGCCCCAGACCCCGGGGTCCAGGGGCGGAGCCCCTGCCACACGGCGGAGCCGCATATCGGTGCTGTGGGAAGGGGCGGGGAGCGGAAAGCATCGGTGTGCGGCTCCGCCGCGTGGTCCCGCCGGACACCCCGTAGGCCCGGTTGCTGACGGCCGCGGCCGCCGGGCACCGTCTCGCGGTCCCGGGCTGCGCGGGCCGTGACGGACAATGGGGGCATGCCTTCCGTACTGCCAGATGGTGAGCCCATGCCCGAGGACGGCGCACTGCCCGCGACCGCTTTGGCGGGGGCGGAGCGGCGGCCGCTGGGGTTCTATCTGCATGTGCCGTACTGCGCCACCCGCTGCGGCTACTGCGACTTCAACACCTACACCGCCAGTGAGCTGCGCGGCTCCGGCGGTGTGCTCGCCTCGCGGGACAACTACGCCGAGCAGGTCGTCGAGGAGGTGCGGCTGGCGCGGAAGGTGCTGGGCGACGACCCGCGGCCTGTGGAGACCGTCTTCGTCGGCGGCGGGACCCCGACCCTGCTCGCCGCGGCGGATCTCGGGCGGATGCTCGGGGCGATCCGGGAGGAGTTCGGGCTGGCCGCCGGGGTCGAGGTCACGACCGAGGCGAATCCGGAGTCGGTCGATCCGCGCTATCTGGCGGAGCTGCGGGAGGCGGGGTTCAACCGGATCTCCTTCGGGATGCAGAGCACCCGGCAGCACGTCCTGAAGGTGCTGGACCGCACGCATACCCCCGGGCGGCCGGAGGCGTGCGTGGCCGAGGCGCGGGCGGCCGGATTCGACCATGTGAACCTGGACCTGATCTACGGGACGCCGGGGGAGAGCGACGCGGACTGGCGGGCCTCCCTGGAGGCGGCGCTCGGGGCGGGGCCGGACCATGTGTCGGCGTATGCGCTGATCGTCGAGGAGGGCACCCAACTGGCGCGGCGGATCCGGCGCGGCGAGGTCCCGATGACCGACGACGATGTGCACGCGGACCGCTATCTGATCGCCGAGGAGACCCTGTCGGCCGCCGGGTTCGCCTGGTACGAGGTCTCCAACTGGGCCGCCTCGCCCGCCGGGCGCTGCCGCCACAACGAGCTGTACTGGCGCGGCGCCGACTGGTGGGGCGCCGGCCCCGGCGCGCACAGCCATGTGGGCGGCGTGCGGTGGTGGAACGTGAAGCACCCCGGGGCGTATGCGCAGGCCCTGGGCGAGGGCAGGTCGCCCGGCGCGGGCCGGGAGCTGCTGACCGCCGAGGAGCGCCGGGTGGAGCGGATCCTGCTGGAACTGCGGCTGGCCGAGGGCTGCCCGCTGGAGCTGCTGCGCCCGGCCGGGGCGGTGGCCGCGGCACGGGCGCTGGAGGACGGCCTGCTGGCCCCGGAGCCGTACGGACGGGGGCAGGCCGTGCTCACGCTGCGCGGGCGGCTGCTGGCGGACGCGGTGGTGCGGGACCTGGTGGACTGAGACGGGAGCCGTCAGCCCTGCGGGGTCGTCACGAAGTCGATCAGTTCCTCCACCCGGCCCAGGAGCTCCGGCTGGAGGTCCTTGTAGGTGTGGACCGTGGACAGGATCCGCTGCCAGGCGGCCCCGGTGTTCTCCGGCCAGCCCAGGGCGCGGCAGACGCCCTTCTTCCAGTCCTGGCCGTGCGGCACCGTCGGCCAGGCCGGGATGCCGGCGGAGGACGGCTTCACGGCCTCCCAGATGTCGATATAGGGGTGGCCGAGGACCAGCACATGCTCGCCGGTGACCTGCGCGGCGATACGGGACTCCTTGGAGCCCGGCACCAGATGGTCGACGAGGACGCCGAGCCGGGCGTCCGGGCCGGGGGAGAAGCCATCGACGATGGCGGGCAGGTCGTCGACGCCCTCCAGGTACTCCACGACGACGCCCTCGATGCGCAGATCGTCGCCCCAGACCCGCTCCACCAGTTCCGCGTCATGGCGCCCCTCGACATAGATGCGCCCCGCACGGGCGACCCTCGCGCGCGCTCCCGGAACGGCGATCGACCCCGAGGCCGTGCGCTGGGGCGCGCTGGGGGCCGCCGCACGCGGGCGTACGAGGGTGACGACACGCCCCTCCAGCAGAAAACCGCGCGGCTCCATGGGGAAGACGCGATGTTTGCCGAAGCGGTCCTCCAGAGTGACCGTGGGGCCCTCGGCGGTCTTCTCGCAGCGGATCACGGCGCCGCAGAAGCCGGTGGTGACCTCCTCCACGACGAGGTCCGGCTCGGCGGGGACCTCGGGGGCGGGCCGATGCCGCTTCCAGGGCGGGGTCAGGTCCGGGTCGTACTGTCGCATCCGGATGACGATAGCGCGCGACGACCGCCCGCTCCTGTAGTGCGGACAACTAGGTGGACGCCTAGAGGGACGCCTAGAGGGACGCCCAGTTGGGTGACCAGGGGAACGACTGGAGGGGCGGCTGGGCGGACGCCTAGAGAGACACGCCGAAGCGGGCCGCGAGTTCGTCGCGTTGGGCCCGGACGAACCCGGCGTCCACGACCGAGCCGTGCCCCGGGACGTACCGCGCGTCCGGGCCGCCGAGGGCGAGCAGCCGGTCGAGGGCGGCGGGCCAGCGGCCGGGGATCGCGTCGGGCCCGGCCTGGGGCGGGCCGGACTCCTCCACCAGATCGCCGCAGAAGACCACCTCGGGTTGGCCGGGCACCAGAACGGCCAGGTCATGGGCGGTGTGGCCGGGCCCCACATTGGCCAGCAGCACCGGCCGGTCGCCCAGGTCCAGGGTGAGCTCCCCCGAGACCAGATGGTGCGGGCCGACGAGATGGTCCACGGCCTCGGTGGCGGCGTTCCGGTCCACTCCATGGCGGATCGCGTCCTCGCGCAGCGTCTCCCGCTCACGGCGCAGCAGCTCGTCCACGCCCGTGGCCCCGTACACCTCGCAGCCCGCGAAGGCGGCCGAGCCCAGGACATGGTCGAAGTGCGGATGGGTGAGCGCGATCCGGGTGGGGCGGCGGCCGGTCAGCCGGGTGATCAGGGCGCGCAGCTCGGCCCCGGCGCGCAGGGTCGCGCCGGTGTCCACGACGAGGATGTCGGTCCGGCCGACGACCACGCCGACCGTCTCGTCCCACTCCGGCAGCCGACGGCGGGCCACACCGGGCGCGAGCCGCTCCCAGCCCGCCTCTTCCCAACACGTCTCCATACCGCGACGCTAGCTCAACGGGGATGGGGGAGAGTTGCTGCCGTGCGGCGGCTCTTGCCCATGCCACCGCACCCCGCCGTACACTGGCTGGGGGGTTCTGGCACTCGTGCCCGGTGAGTGCCAGGCGGACGACCTGATGAGACCGCTGGACTGGAGGTGCGCGGGGTGCTCAGCGAACGCAGACTCGAGGTGCTGCGTGCCATTGTCCAGGACTATGTGGGGACGGAGGAGCCGGTCGGCTCCAAGGCCCTCACCGAGCGGCACCGGCTGGGGGTCTCCCCGGCCACGGTGCGTAACGACATGGCCGCTCTGGAGGACGAGGGATTCATCGCCCAGCCGCATACGAGCGCCGGGCGGATTCCCACGGACAAGGGCTATCGCCTCTTCGTGGACAAGCTGGCCGGCGTGAAGCCGCTGTCCAGCCCGGAGCGGCGGGCCATTCAGAACTTCCTGGACGGCGCGGTCGACCTCGATGACGTGGTGGGCCGCACGGTCCGGCTGCTGGCGCAGCTCACCCGGCAGGTGGCGGTGGTGCAGTATCCGTCGCTGACCCGTTCGACGGTGCGCCATGTGGAGCTGCTGCCGCTGGCCACGGCCCGGGTGATGCTGGTGCTGATCACGGACACCGGCCGGGTGGAGCAGCGCATGGTGGACTGCCCCACCCCGATCACCGAGGACTCGCTGGCCGATCTGCGCGCCCGGCTCAACAGCCGGGTCGTGGGTCGGCGTTTCGCGGATGTGCCGCAGTTGGTGCAGGATCTTCCGGAGTCCTTCGAACAGGAGGACCGGGGGACCGTCTCGATCGTGCTGTCGACCTTGCTCGAGACGCTTGTGGAGGAGACCGAGGAGCGGCTGATGATCGGCGGCACCGCGAACCTCACGCGTTTCGTGCATGATTTCCCCCTGACGATCCGGCCCGTCCTGGAGGCGCTCGAGGAGCATGTCGTCCTCCTCAAGTTGCTGGGCGAGGCCAAGGACTCGGGTATGACCGTGCGGATCGGGCATGAGAATGCTCACGAGGGGCTCAACGCCACCTCGGTCGTCGCGGTCGGCTACGGTTCCGGCGACGAGGCGGTCGCCAAACTCGGCGTGGTCGGACCGACCCGCATGGACTACCCCGGAACGATGGGAGCGGTACGCGCAGTGGCACGTTACGTCGGACAGATCCTGGCGGAGTCGTAAGTGGCGACGGACTACTACGCAGTCCTGGGCGTGCCGCGTGATGCCTCGCAGGACCAGATCAAGAAGGCATTCCGCCGGCTCGCACGCGAGCTGCATCCGGATGTGAACCCGGATCCGAAGACCCAGGAGCGGTTCAAGGAGATCAACGCCGCTTACGAGGTCTTGTCGGACCCACAGAAGAAGCAGGTCTACGACCTGGGCGGGGACCCGATGTCCGGGGCGGGCGGCGGTGGCGCCGGCGGCTTCGGAGGGGGCTTCGGCAACTTCTCCGACATCATGGACGCGTTCTTCGGCACCGCCTCGCAGCGCGGTCCGCGCTCCAGGACCCGGCGCGGTCAGGACGCGATGATCCGGCTGGACGTGGAGCTCAGCGAGGCCGCGTTCGGGACGACCAAGGACATCCAGGTCGACACCGCGGTCGTCTGCACGACGTGCAGCGGCGAGGGCGCGGCGCCGGGCACCTCGGCGCAGACCTGTGACATGTGCCGTGGCCGCGGTGAGGTCTCGCAGGTGACGCGGTCCTTCCTGGGCCAGGTCATGACCTCGCGGCCGTGCCCCCAGTGCCAGGGCTTCGGCACCGTGGTGCCGACCCCGTGCCCGGAGTGCGCGGGCGACGGCCGGATCCGCTCGCGGCGCACCCTGACCGTGAAGATCCCCGCCGGTGTGGACAACGGCACCAGGATCCAGTTGGCCGGTGAGGGCGAGGTCGGACCGGGCGGCGGCCCGGCGGGCGACCTGTATGTGGAGATCCACGAGGTCCCGCATCCGGTCTTCCAGCGGCGCGGCGACGATATGCACTGCACGGTGACGATCCCGATGACGGCGGCGTCGCTGGGCACCAAGGTGCCGCTGGAGACGCTGGACGGCATGGAGGAGGTCGACATCCGGCCCGGCACCCAGTCCGGCCAGTCGATCCCGCTGCACCAGCGCGGCGTCACCCATCTGCGGGGCGGCGGCCGGGGCGATCTGATCGTGCATGTCGAGGTGACCACCCCGACCAAGCTCGACCCGGAGCAGGAGGAGCTGCTGCGGCGGCTGTCCAAGCTGCGTGGCGAGGAGCGCCCGATCGGCGAATTCAAACCGGGACAGCAGGGGCTGTTCTCGCGGCTGAAGGACGCGTTCAACGGACGGTAGGCGCTTCCGGGCCGCGATACGGCCCGTAATGGGCGCCGCTGACGCCCGCAGCGCCGCTGATCCGGTGGTGAGCCCGTACGGAGGGCATGGCACGATGTGGCCATGTCCTCCGCGCTGACCGATCTTTACCGGTACCCGATCGTGCAGGCGCCGATGGCGGGTGGAGCCTCCTGCCCGCAGCTCGCCGCCACTGTCTCCGAGGCCGGTGGCCTCGGTTTCCTCGCTGCCGGCTACAAGACGCCGGAAGCGATGTATGAGGAGATCAAACAGCTCCGAGGGCTGACCGGCCGGCACTTCGGTGTCAATCTGTTCATGCCGCAGCCGGCCGACGCCGACACCGCCGCCGTCGGGGCCTACCGGGCGCGGCTCACGGGCGAGGCGGCCTGGTACGAGACTCCGCTGGGCGACCCGGACGCG
Source organism: Streptomyces niphimycinicus (assembly GCF_018883605.1). Classification (GTDB taxonomy): domain Bacteria; phylum Actinomycetota; class Actinomycetes; order Streptomycetales; family Streptomycetaceae; genus Streptomyces; species Streptomyces niphimycinicus. The sequence continues at coordinate 6,952 of NZ_JAHLEM010000324.1, forward strand.
GGCACGGACGACGCGTACGACGCCAAGCTCGCGGTGCTCCTCGACAACCCGGTTCCGGTCGTCTCGTTCACCTTCGGCTGCCCGACCCGCGCGGTCCTCGACGCCTTCGCCAAGGCGGGCACCCGCACGATCGTGACCGTGACCTCGCCCGTCGAGGCGCAGACCGCCCAGTGGGCGGGCGCCGACGCCGTCTGTGTGCAGGGCGTGGAGGCCGGTGGCCACCAGGGCACGTACAGCAATGACCCGGCCGTCCACGGGATGGGCGCCGGGCTCGGTCTGCTGTCGCTGATCACGCTGGTGCGTGAGTACGTGCAGATCCCGATCATCGCGGCGGGCGGGATCATGCGCGGTTCGCAGATCGCCGCGACGCTGGCCGCGGGTGCGGTCGCGGCCCAGATGGGGACCGCGTTCCTGGTGTGCCCCGAGTCCGGGGCGAACGCCCTGCACAAGCAGGCGATGACGGATCCGCTGTTCGGCCGGACCGAGCTGACCCGCGCCTTCTCCGGCCGCCCGGCCCGGGGCCTGGTCAACCGCTTTATGCGCGAGCACGGCCCGCACGCGCCCGCCGCCTACCCCCAGTTGCACCATATGACGTCCGGCCTCCGTAAGGCGGCCGCCAAGGCGGGCGATCCGCAGGGGATGGCGCTGTGGGCCGGGCAGGGGCACCGGCTGGCGCGCGAACTGCCCGCCGCGCGGCTGGTGGAGACTCTCGTGGTGGAACTCGACGCCGCGCGGACCGAGTTGGGCCTTCAGACCCAGCGGGGTGCGGTGTCGTGACCGCCCCGGTGTTCGTGGCCGACTCCCTGGCGGGTGCGGCCGCGGGGGCCCGGGTCTGGCTGGAGGGCCCGGAGGGGCGCCATGCGGTGTCCGTAAGGCGGCTGCGCGTCGGTGAGCCCGTGGTGCTGACGGACGGCCACGGTACGGGCGTCCAGGGCACCGTGGCGGCCGTCGAGGGCAAGGACCGGCTCCAGATCGCGGTGGACGAGGTGCGCCAGGAGGCGGCCCCGGACCCGAGGATCACCGTCGTCCAGGCGCTGCCCAAGGGCGACCGGGGCGAGCTGGCGGTGGAGACCATGACGGAGACCGGTGTGGACGCCGTCGTTCCGTGGTCGGCGTCCCGCTGCATCACCCAGTGGAAGGGCGAGCGCGGCCTCAAGGCGCTCGGCAAGTGGCGGTCGACCGCGCGCGAGGCGGGCAAGCAGTCCCGTCGGCTGACCTTCCCCGAGGTCCCGGGCGCGATGACGACCAAGCAGGTTGCCCTGCTTCTCGCCGAAGCCGCGTTCGCGGCCGTGCTCCACGAGGAGGGCGGCGAACCGCTCGCGAGCGCCCAACTGCCCGCGAGCGGCGAGATCGTGCTGGTCGTCGGGCCCGAAGGGGGCGTATCCCCGGAGGAGTTGGCGGCCTTCGCGGAGGCGGGCGCGCGGCCGTTCCGGTTGGGCCCGAGCGTGCTGCGCACCTCCACGGCCGGAACGGCGGCCGCCGCGCTGCTGCTCGGCCGCACCGGCCGCTGGGGGTGAGAGAGGCCCCTCTGGGGGCCCTATTGGGATGAGGGCCCCTCTGGGACGAGAGAGGCCCTTCGGGGGTCTCTTCGCGCTGCTGTGCGCCCGTACCTGGCCGAGGACGGCCTTCCGATAGGCGTCGGCCGATGGGAACCTTTCCCTATGGGGGTATTGAACCAGGCAAGGCGGAGACGGGCGCTCCTGTCCGTCGCGGCGGTCGGCGCGGCGGTCGCGGTGACGGCGTGTGAGCCGACGGGCGGCGGCATCAGCTCCGTGACGGTCGCGATCACCACGGACAAGGTCGGCACGGAGGCGCTGGAGCGGGGCGGGGTCGGCGTCCGCTGGATGAGTTGCAACGCCGAGTTCAAGAACGGCCATACGGCCGGTGCTTCGCCCTCGGGGAGCGAGCGGTCCGGGAAGACCGACGCAACGGTGGACTGCCACGGCAGGACCGACAACGACAAGGACATCAGGATCAAGGGCCGGGTGACCTACGTACGGGCGGATCACTGCGTCCGGGGCGATGTGACCGGCCAGGTGGACGGCCATAAGGTCTTCGAGGCGCAGGTGATCGGGGAGTGCCAGGGCGGCGGCCCGGACACCGACAGCCCCCGGCCGACCTTCAGTCACTCGTGGAACCGCCCGACCACGGAGAGCCCCCAGCCGACCCGTAGCCACTCGTGGGACCACCGGACCACCGAGGCCCCCCAGCCGACCCGCAGCCACCCGTGGGACGGCCCGACCACGGAGAGCCCCCAGCCGACTCGCAGCCACCCCTGGAACCACCCGACCACCGAGGGCGGCGCCGGTCAGGCCGGTGCCGGGGACGGCGCTGGTAAGGACGGCGCCGGTAAGGACGGTACCGAGGGCGGCAGTCAGGGCCAATAGGGCGCGATCTCTCCCGCCGGCAGAGGCTCCCGGTACCATCCGGACCGTATGTGCCGACGATCCGTAAGGAGCCACCGGTGGCGGGAGAACCGCAGGCCGACTGCCTGTTCTGCAAGATTGTCTCGGGGGAGGTGCCGGCCACCGTCGTCCGCGAGACGGACACCACTGTCGCATTCCGCGACATAAACCCCCAGGCACCCACCCACATCCTGGTGATCCCCAAGGTGCACTACCCGGACGCGGCCTCCCTCTCGACGGCCGAACCGCGGGTCGCCGCGGATGTGCTGCGCGAGGCGGGCGCGGTCGCCGTCGATGAGAAGCTCGTCGAGACGGGCTACCGCGTGGTGTTCAACACCGGCTCCGGCGCCGGTCAGACCGTCTTCCACGCCCATGCCCACGTCCTGGGCGGCCGCGGCCTCAACTGGCCCCCCGGATAACCCTTGTCCGCACGGGAACTGATCGTCCTCGGCACCGCCAGCCAGGTGCCGACCCGGCACCGCAACCACAACGGCTATCTGCTGCGCTGGGACGGCGAGGGGCTGCTGTTCGACCCCGGTGAGGGCACCCAGCGCCAGATGCTGCGGGCCGGGGTCGCCGCCCATGACATCGACCGGATCTGCGTCACCCACTTCCACGGGGACCACTCGCTGGGCCTGGCCGGGGTGATCCAGCGGATCAACCTCGACCGGGTGCCGCACCCGGTGACCGCCCACTACCCGGCGAGCGGACAGCGGTTCTTCGAGCGGCTGCGGTACGCGACCGCCTACCGCGAGACGGTGGCGCTGACCGAGGAGCCGGTCGCCGGTGACGGCGCGGTCCTGGCCCGCACGCCCGCGTACACGCTGGAGGCGGCCCGGCTCTCGCACCCCGTCGAGTCGTACGGCTATCGCCTGACCGAGCCGGACGGCCGCAGGATGCTGCCCGAGCGGCTCGCCGCCTCCGGCGTCCGCGGGCCGGACATCGGCCGGTTGCAGCGGGAGCGGGCGCTGGAGATCGAGGGGCGTACGGTCACGCTCGAAGAGGTCAGCGAGGTGCGCCGGGGGCAGCGCTTCGCGTTCATCATGGACACCCGGCTGTGCGACGGCGTCTCCGCGCTGGCTCAGGGGTGCGATCTGCTGGTCATCGAGTCGACCTTCCTGGACGAGGAGGAGGCGCTGGCCGTCGAGTACGGGCATCTGACCGCCGGGCAGGCGGCCCGGGTGGCGGCCGGGGCGGGGGTGCGGCATCTGGTGCTGACGCACTTCTCGCAGCGCTACGGCGATCCGTCCGACTTCGAGCGCCAGGCGCGGGCCGCCGGGTTCGAGGGGGAGCTCACGGTCGCCGAGGACCTGATGACGGTGGCGCTGCCCAAACGGCGCTGAGGGGGGCGTACGGGCCGAAGGGGCGGCGCGCCGAGCCGGGGCGCGCCGGCCCGGCAAAGGCCCCGAGGGGGTGACGCTTGCCGGTCCCCGGCCCGTTGTCCGTGCCATCGTGCACACTGTCCGCACCCGCATCCGACGATGGAGGCGGACCGGTCAGACCTGGGAGAGCGCGGTGACGACACACAACGGCGACATGCTCACAGCGGGTTACCCCCTGCTCGACCCGCTCGAGGCCGTCCGCCGGCCCGGTGACCCGGGGTGCGACGTCTATCTCACCGGCACCGTCTTCCTCGACATCATCTTCACCGGTCTGGACACCGCCCCCGTCCGCGGCACCGAGTCCTGGGCCCGCGGCATGGGGTCGAGCCCCGGCGGCGTCGCCAATATGGCCACCGCCCTGGCCCGGCTCGGCCTGCGCACCTCGCTCGCCGCCGCCTTCGGTGACGACCACTACGGGGACTACTGCCAGGACGCCTTGGACCGTGGCGAGGGCATCGATCTCTCGCTCTCCCGCACGATCCCCGGCTGGCACTCCCCGGTGACCGTCTCCATGGCCTACGAGGGCGAGCGGACGATGGTCTCCCATGGCCATGAGGCCCCGCCGCCCGAGGAGCCCGCGCCCAGTTGCCCGCCCCCGGCCCGCGCCGCCGTGGCCTCCCTGGTGCCCGGCCGCGGCCAGGAGTGGGTCGCCGAGGCCGCCCGCCGCGGCAGCAGGGTCTTCGCGGACGTCGGCTGGGACGACACCGGCCGCTGGGATCCGGCCGATCTCGCCGAGCTGGAGCACTGCGAGGCGTTCCTGCCCAATGCCGAGGAGGCGATGCGCTACACCCGCACCGACTGCCCGCGCGCCGCCGCCCGGGCCCTCGCCGATCTGGTCCCGCTCGCCGTCGTCACGCTCGGCTCCGAGGGGGCGTACGCGGTCGACGGCCGCACCGGCGAGACCGCCGAGGTGCCCGCGATCTCCGTGGAGGCCCTGGACCCGACCGGCGCCGGGGATGTGTTCGTCGCCGGTTTCGTCACCGGCACGCTCGCCGACTGGCCGCTCGCCGACCGGCTGGCCTTCGCCGGGCTGACCGCCGCGCTGTCGGTGCAGGAGTTCGGCGGCTCGCTGTCCGCGCCCGGCTGGGTCGAGATCGCCGCCTGGTGGCAGCACGCCCGCTCCTACGACGACCAGCCCGGCCGTGCGCTGCGCCGCTACGCCTTCCTCGACCGGCTGCTCCCGGCCGCCGCCCGCCCCTGGCCGCTGCGCCGGGCCGTTCCGACGATCGGTTTCCGCCAGGCGTAGCGCCGAGGCCCGGGCCCCAGGACCCGGACCCCGGGGCGGCCGGGGCGCGGGAGCCCCAGGTGGGTGAGGTGATGAGTGGATGAGGAGGAAAAGCGCTCGGGTCTTGTCGGTGCTCCGTCGTACCCTTGTAGCCAAGGTTGTCGAGCGGCGAGAACCCTTGCCAGGAGGTAGAAGCAGGCCAGAGAGCCGGCCCATGACGCAACCAACCACAGCACCGCAGGCGCATGCGCAGTTCACGGTCCCGAACAAGCACCCCATGGTCATGGTCCTGGGATCCGGTGACGCGCTGCTGCGTGTGATCGAGAACGCGTTCCCGGCGACCGATATCCACGTACGGGGCAACCAAGTCAGCGCCACCGGGGATCCGAAGGAAGTCGCCCTGGTCCAGCGTCTGTTCGATGAGATGATGCTGGTGCTCCGCACCGGTCAACCGATGACGGAGGATGCGGTGGAGCGCTCGATCTCCATGTTGCGCGCGGCCGAAAATGGAGAGGGCACAGGGCAGGAGACGCCTGCCGAGGTGCTCACTCAGAACATCCTCTCCAACCGCGGCCGCACCATCCGTCCCAAGACGCTCAACCAGAAGCGCTATGTCGACGCCATCGACAAGCACACGGTCGTCTTCGGCATCGGCCCCGCGGGCACCGGCAAGACCTATCTGGCCATGGCCAAGGCGGTCCAGGCGCTACAGTCCAAGCAGGTCACCCGGATCATCCTCACCCGGCCGGCGGTCGAGGCGGGGGAGCGGCTCGGCTTCCTGCCCGGCACCCTCTACGAGAAGATCGACCCGTATCTGCGGCCGCTCTACGACGCGCTGCACGACATGCTCGACCCCGACTCCATCCCGCGCCTGATGGCCGCGGGCACGATCGAGGTCGCGCCGCTGGCGTATATGCGCGGCCGGACGCTCAATGACGCGTTCATCATCCTCGACGAGGCCCAGAACACGAACCCCGAGCAGATGAAGATGTTCCTCACCCGGCTCGGCTTCGACTCCAAGATAGTGATCACCGGCGACATCACCCAGATCGACCTCCCCGGCGGGACCAAGAGCGGTCTGCGCCAGGTGCGGGAGATCCTGGACGGTGTCGAGGACGTTCACTTCTCCATGCTCACCAGCACCGACGTGGTCCGTCACAAGCTGGTCGGCCGCATCGTCGACGCATACGACCAGTACGACAGCCGCAACGGAAAGTAATCACGAACCCCCATGGCGATCGACGTCAACAACGAGTCCGGTATCGATATCGACGAGCGGGCTGTGCTCGACGTCGCCCGCTACGCGCTGGCCCGGATGCGTATTCACCCGCTCTCCGAGCTCTCGATGATCGTCGTCGACGCCGACGCCATGGAGCAGCTTCATATCCAGTGGATGGACCTGCCGGGGCCGACCGATGTCATGTCCTTCCCGATGGACGAGCTGCGCCCGCCGGCCAAGGACGACGAGGAGCCCCCGCAGGGCCTCCTCGGGGATATCGTGCTCTGCCCCGAAGTGGCCAAGAAGCAGGGGGAGGAGGCGCCGACCGGGCACTCCATGGACGAGGAGCTCCAGCTCCTCACCGTCCACGGCGTTCTCCACCTCCTCGGCTATGACCACGAGGAGGCGGACGAGCGCGCCGAGATGTTCGGCCTCCAGGCTGCCATCATCGACGGCTGGCGCGCGGAGCAGGGCCTGACCGGCCCCTCCCCGGCCCCCACCGTCCGATGAGCGCCCAGCTCGTCACCGCGACCGTCCTGCTGGTCGTGGTGGCCTGGCTGGCGGCCTGCGCGGAGGCCGGTCTCGCCCGCACCACCCGGTTCCGGGCCGCGGAGGCCGTGCGCTCCGGGCGGCGCGGCAGCGCCAAGCTGATGCTCGTCGCCGAGGACCCCACCCGCTATCTCAATGTGGCGCTGCTGGTCAGGGTCGCCTGCGAGGTCGCGGCGGGCGCGGTCGTCACGTTCGCGAGTCTGCGCGAGTTCGACGAGACCTGGAAGGCGCTGACCGTCGCGATCGGCGTGATGGTCCTGGTGTCGTATGTGGCCGTCGGCGTCTCCCCGCGCACCATCGGCGCCCAGCATCCGCTCAACACCGCGACCGTCGCCGCCTATGTGCTGATTCCGCTGGCCCGGGTCATGGGCCCCATCCCGCCGCTGCTGATCCTCCTCGGTAACGCGCTCACGCCCGGCAAGGGCTTCCGTAAGGGCCCGTTCGCCTCCGAGGCCGAGCTGCGCGCACTGGTGGACCTCGCCGAGCAGGAGTCGCTGATCGAGGACGAGGAGCGGCGCATGGTCCACTCCGTCTTCGAGCTGGGCGACACCCTGGTGCGCGAGGTGATGGTGCCGCGCACCGACCTCGTGGTCATCGAGCGCTTCAAGACCATCCGGCAGGCCCTCACCCTGGCGCTGCGCTCCGGCTTCTCCCGGATCCCGGTCACCGGGGAGAACGAGGACGACATCGTCGGGGTGGTCTACCTCAAGGATCTTGTCCGTAAGACGCATATCAACCGCGAGGCCGAGGCCGAGCTGGTCTCCACCGCGATGCGGCCCGCAACCTTCGTCCCGGACACCAAGAACGCGGGCGATCTGCTGCGCGAGATGCAGCAGGAGCGCAATCACGTCGCCGTCGTGATCGACGAGTACGGCGGCACGGCCGGCATCGTCACCATCGAGGACATCCTCGAGGAGATCGTCGGCGAGATCACCGATGAGTACGACCGTGAGCTGCCGCCCATCGAGGACCTGGGCGACGGCACCCACCGGGTGACCGCCCGGCTCGCCCTGGGCGACCTGGGCGAGCTGTACGGCACGGACCTGGAGGACGAGGACGTCGAGACGGTGGGCGGGCTGCTCGCCAAGGCGCTGGGCCGGGTGCCGATCGCGGGCGCCACGGCCGAGGTCGACGTCCCCGAGGGCGGCACCGACCCCGCGCTCAAGGCGCTGCGGCTGACCGCCGAGTCCCCGGCGGGCCGCCGCAACCGCATTGTCACGGTGCTGGTCGAGCCGGTCCGCGAGACCGCCGCGGCCGAGTAAGCGCTCCGCTGGAAGCGCCCCGATGCGTCGGTGGCCATCTGCGGCGCCGTCGTGGCTGGTCCCACGCGGCGGAGCCGCATATCGACACGGCCGCGGCGGAGCCGCATATCGAAACAGCCCCGCGCCCTTCGGGGCGCTGCCGAACCATAGCGGACTTCCCCCGCCCTTCTCCGACCGGCCGCTTCCCGCGCCCCCGCCGTATGCGCGGGGGCGTGGCATCCGGCTGCGCGAAAGCGGGCCGTCGCGCCGGCGCATCGGCAACGCGCCGCTCGCGCTGCGCCATATGAGTGGAATAGCCGTCCGCTCCCTGGCTCATCTGACGTAGGCCCCCGCTTACTTGCAATTACCGACTGGTGGGTCGCCCATACCTCTGTCGGGGGACTGCCGGCCTGTCTGCTTGACGTAGACGGGTCGGCCGTATGGGCACCCCCGTGCAGAGGCCAAGGCCCCGCGTGGCATGCGCCGCGCGGGGTCGGGCGGCTCATCCCCCTGAACTCAGGAAAGGGCGGCCGCTTCCATGTCCACCACCACGGTGACCTCCACGCCGAATCCCTCCGTCTTCGGTCAGTCCGTCACCTACACCGCCACCGTCACCGGCATCACCGCCGGGACCCCTCCATGGGGCGACGTGACCTTCGTCATCGCGGGCGGTCCGACCATCGGCCCCGTGACGCTCACCCAAACCGGGGTCGACTCCGGCACGGCCAGCGTGACCGACTCCTCCCTCGCCGTCGGCTCCCATCTGGTCACGGCGAACTTCGTCAACTCCTCCGATCCCACGGACAATTCATCCGGCACGACCATCCAGCAGGTCAACCAGTCGGCGACGACCACCACCGTCACCTTCGTCCCGCCCGCGTCCGTCTGCGGGGAGACCGTGACGCTGACCGCCAGTGTGGCGGCGGTGCCCCCGGGCAGCGGCACCCCCACGGGTACGGTCACCTTCATCATCAGCGCGGACGGGCCCACGGTGACCGGGGCCCTCGACGCGTCCGGGAACGCCTCCGTCACCGTCCCCGGGCTGAGCGTGGGCACGCACCAGGTCGCCGCGTTCTACAACGGCGACACCGACTTCGCCGCGTCCAACTCGCCGTTGACGCAGCTCACCGTCAACCCGGCGTCCTCCACCACGGCGCTCACCGTGTCCCCCGCCTCGCCGGTCTGCGGTGAGCCGGTGACCCTGTGCGCCCAGGTGTCCGTCGTCGCGCCCGGCACCTGCACCCCGACGGGCACGGTGACGTTCACCGTCGCCGGCGGCCCGACGCTCACAGGCACGCTGGACGCGACCGGCCAGGCGTGTGTGACGACCAGTGCCGTCCCGGTGGGGACCCATGCCGTGACGGCCGCCTACGCCGGAAACGGGAACGTCGCGGGCTCGACCGGAACCGGCTCGGTCACGGTCGGTCAGGGAGCCTCGACGACGACGGTCTCGGTGTCCCCGGCCTCGCCGGTCTGCGGTGAGGCGATCACCATCTGTGCCCAGGTGACCGTGTCGCCGCCGAGCACCTGTACGCCCACGGGCACGGTGACCTTCGCGATCAGCGGTGGCCCCACCCTGACCGGCACGCTGAACGGGAGCGGCCAGGCCTGCGTGACCACCAGCGCGCTGACCGCGGGGTCGTACACCGTGACCGCCACCTACGGGGGCAGCACGAACATCGCGGGCTCCGCCGGCACGGCGCCGATCACCGTGGGTCAGGGTGTCTCGGGCATCTCGGCCAGCATCTCGCCCAGCCCGTCCGTCTGCGGTGAGCCGGTGACCATCTGCGCGGACGTGAGCGTCGCGCCGCCCAGCACATGTATCCCCACCGGGACCGTGACGTTCGCCGTCTCCGGTGGTCCGACCCTGACGGGCCCGCTGGACGCGACCGGCCAGGCATGTGTGACGACCAGCGCTATCCCGGTCGGCACGCACAGCGTGACCATCACCTACCCGGGCGACGGGGACGTCATGGGCTCGACGACGACCCTCCCCCTGACGGTGAACCAGGCCGCCTCGACGACCACGCTGACCATCACACCCCCCTCATCGTCGTGTGGCCAGTCGGTCACCCTGTGCGCGCAGGTGACCACGACGCCGCCCGGCACGTGCGCCCCGACCGGAACGGTGACGTTCACGATCGCGGGTGGTCCGACCTTGACCGGGACGCTGAACGCCAGTGGTCAGGCGTGTGTGACGACCAGCGCCATTCCGGTCGGCACCCACGCGGTGACGGCCACCTACTCCGGTGACACCGGCGTGGCCGGGTCGAACGCCTCCGGGTCCGTCACGGTCAACCAGGGCGTCTCGACCACGACCCTGAGCTTCTTGCCCTCCTCCCCGGTGTGCGGCCAGCCGGTGACCCTGTGCGCGCAGGTGACCACGACGCCGCCCGGCACGTGCGCCCCGACCGGAACGGTGACGTTCACGATCGCGGGTGGTCCGACCCTGACCGGGACGCTCGACGCGACCGGCCAGGCGTGTGTGACGACCATCGCCATCCCGGTCGGCACCCACGCGGTGACGGCCACGTACGCGGGCAACACGGGCGTGGCGGGCTCTTCGGCTTCCGGCTCCATCACCGTCGGCCAAGCCGCGTCCACGACCGCGCTGACCATCACGCCCGCCTCCCCGGTGTGCGGCCAGTCGGTGACCCTGTGCGCGCAGGTGACCACGACATCGCCCGGCACGTGCGCCCCGACCGGAACGGTGACGTTCACGATCGCGGGTGGTCCGACCTTGACCGGGACGCTGAACGCCAGTGGTCAGGCGTGTGTGACGACCAGCGCCATCCCGGTGGGCGCACACGGCGTGACGGCCTCGTACGGGGGCAACGCGGGTGTGGCGGGCTCGTCGGCCTCCGGCTCCGTCACCGTCGGCCAGGCGACCACCACGACCACGCTCACCTCCTCGCCCAACCCGTCCACCCCCGGCCAGAACGTGACCTTCACGGCCACCGTGACCCCGGTGCCCCCGGCGACGGGCACGCCGACCGGGACCGTCACCTTCGTGATCAGCGGCGGGCCCACCCTCACCGGCACGCTCAACGCCTCCGGCGTGGCGACGGCCAGCACCAACACCCTCACCACCGGAGCGCACACGGTCACCGCCACCTACAACGGCGACACCTGCTTCGCCGGTTCCATCTCACCGACGATCACCCAGAACGTGGTCGTGGCGTCGGTCGGGACCACCGTGACCGCCACCCCGGCCACCATCCGGCTGCGGTTCAACGGCACGCTGATCATCCCGACCCTGAGCGCGACGCTGAGGGACGCGTCGAACAACCCGGTCCCCGGCCAGACCCTCACCTTCGTCGCCAACTCCCTGGTGGGACCGATCGCGCTGGGCAGCGCGGTCACCAACGCCAGCGGTACGGCGACGCTCAGCAGTGTGACGGTCCCGCCGACCATCCTCACCGCCTCGACCTACACCGCCTCCTTCGCCGGCGCCCCGGGCCTGAGCCCGTCGTCGGGCTCGGCCTCGCTGACCTTCCAGCCGACGCCGATCCTCCCGTAAGGGCCGACCGTAAGGCCCTGACCGTAAGGGCCTGAGCATAAGGGTCTGAACACACCCGCACAGGGCAAGTCGCCCGCGCCGGGCCGCCGCACAGCGGCCCGGCGCGGGCCGCGGTGTGCCCGGGGACGGTCCCGGGACCGGCTCCCCGGCCACCCCACCGGCGGCACCGCCGGTCAACGCCCCGCATATGCTCGTCCGCATGAGCGAAGCAGCGCAGTTGGACCCCGAAGACCGCAAGATCATCACGCTGGCCCGCTCCGCGCGGGCCCGTAACTCCGTGGCGGAGGGCGCCGCCGTCCGCGATGAGACGGGGCGTACGTATGTCGCCGGGACCGTGGCCCTCGACTCGCTGAAGCTGAGCGCCCTGCGGACCGCCGTCGCCATGGCCGTGGCGAGCGGTGCCACGTCCCTGGAGGCCGCGGCCGTGGTGACCGAGGCGGAGAGCGCGTCGGACGAGGACCGCGCGGCCGTACGGGACCTCGGCGGGGCCGGGACGCCGGTGCTGCTGGCGGGCCTCGACGGCACCCTGCGGGCCACGCTCCCGGCCTGACCCACCGGCGGTCGTACGAGGCCCGGGACGACCGGTCGTACAAGGCGCGGGACGACTGGTCCGAGCGGGCCGGGGCATCGGGGAGAATGGGGTCCATGACTGCCGGTACCTTCCCGTCCCCGACCGAGCAGCGGGAGACCCCGCACCGCTCGGGCTTCGCCTGCTTCGTCGGCCGCCCCAACGCGGGCAAGTCGACCCTGACCAATGCGCTGGTGGGGACGAAGGTCGCGATCACCTCGAACCGCCCGCAGACCACCCGCCACACCGTCCGCGGCATCGTGCACCGCCCCGAGGCCCAGCTCGTGCTCGTCGACACCCCCGGTCTGCACAAGCCGCGCACCCTGCTCGGCGAGCGGCTCAACGATGTCGTGCGCACCACCTGGGCCGAGGTCGACGTCATCGGCTTCTGCCTGCCCGCCGACCAGAAGCTGGGCCCCGGCGACCGCTATATCGCCACCGAGCTCGCGGGGATCAAGAAGACCCCCAAGGTCGCGATCGTCACCAAGACCGATCTGGTCGAGTCCGAGCAACTGGCCCAGCAACTGATCGCCATCGACCGGCTCGGCACGGAGCTGGGGATCGAATGGGCCGAGATCATCCCGGTGTCGGCTGTGGGCGACAAGCAGGTGGGCCTGCTGGCGGATCTGCTGGTCCCGCTGCTGCCCGAGGGCCCGGCGCTCTACCCCGAGGGCGACCTTACCGATGAGCCCGAGCAGATCATGGTGGCCGAGCTGATCCGGGAGGCCGCGCTGGAGGGCGTACGGGACGAACTGCCGCACTCCATCGCGGTGGTCGTGGAGGAGATGCTGCCCCGCGAGGACCGCCCCGCGGACCGGCCGCTCCTGGACATCCACGCCAACCTCTATATCGAGCGGCCCAGCCAGAAGGGCATCATCATCGGCCCCAAGGGACGCCGCCTCAAGGAGGTCGGCACCAAGTCCCGCAAGCACATCGAGGCCCTGCTCGGTACGCCGGTCTTCCTCGACCTTCACGTCAAGGTCGCCAAGGACTGGCAGCGCGATCCGAAGCAATTGCGGAAGTTGGGCTTCTGAGCCGGGTCCACGCCGCTGCGGAAGCTGGGCGTGCTGGGCTTGGCTCTCACTGCCGGTCGGAGGCCGGCGCAGCCGTGCGAAGCCTGGGAGGCCCTCTGGGGCCGAGCGGTGCGAGGGCGGCAGAGGGAGGGGGCTCGAGGCCCTGCTCGGTACGCCGGTCTTCCTCGACCTTCATGTGAAGGTCGCCAAGGATTGGCAGCGCGATCCGAAGCAATTGCGGAAGTTGGGCTTCTGAGCCCCCGTTGAGCGGCCCTACGCCCCTTCCTTCAGCACCGTGCGGATCAGTTCCCGCTGGGCGTCGCTCAGATGGGGGTCCGCGGCGTGGACGGTG
>NZ_JAHLEM010000325.1 GCF_018883605.1 Streptomyces niphimycinicus
GTCGCCAAGGATTGGCAGCGCGATCCGAAGCAATTGCGGAAGTTGGGCTTCTGAGCCCCCGTTGAGCGGCCCTACGCCCCTTCCTTCAGCACCGTGCGGATCAGTTCCCGCTGGGCGTCGCTCAGATGGGGGTCCGCGGCGTGGACGGTGCGGGCGTCGACGGTGATCTCGTAGTGGAAGCCGTCGGGGACGCCGCGGGCCGCCGTGATGTGGCCGGTCTCGACGGCCTGGTGGGCCAGGGCGTCCAGATGCGTGGCGTCGGGCCGGCCGGTGGTGTCCAGCTCGGCCCGGCGCTCGATTCCGGCGAAACCGCCGGTGCGGGTGACGGAGATGCGCATGGCTCCATCACTACCCGATGGCGTGCCCTAGCGCGCGCCCACGCGGGCCCGCAGATCGGTGATGCCCACCCCGGCCCACGCCTCCTGCACCGCCGTCTGCTCCTCGCCCTCGCCGTAGCGGGCGTGCGCCGCGGCCACCGTAAGGTGCGCGAAGTCGGCGAACTCCGCGTCGGAGGCCAGATCGCCGCCGGTCAGCACGTCGAACCAGATCTGCCCGGCGCGCTCCCAGGCGTTGCCGCCCAGGGCGGTGGCGGCGAGGTAGAAGGCGTGGTTGGGGATGCCGGAGTTGATGTGGACGCCGCCGTTGTCGCGTGAGGTGCGGACGTAGTCGTCCATCGTGCCCGGCTGCGGGTCCTTGCCCAGCACATCGTCGTCGTACGCCGTGCCCGGGGCCTTCATGGAGCGCAGGGCCACTCCGGTGACCCGGTCCGTCAGCAGCCCCGCGCCGATCAGCCAGTCGGCCTGCTCGGTGGTGTGGCCGAGCACATGCTGCTTGACCAGTGAGCCGAAGACGTCGGACAGCGACTCGTTGAGCGCCCCGGACTGGCCGAAGTACTCGAGGTTGGCGGTGTACTGCGTGACGCCGTGGGTCAGCTCGTGGGCCATGACGTCGACCGGGATGGTGAAGTCCAGGAAGACCTCGCCGTCCCCGTCGCCGAAGACCATCTGCTCGCCGTCCCAGAAGGCGTTGTTGTAGTCCTCGCTGTAGTGGACGCTCGCGTTCAGCGGCAGGCCGGAGTCGTCGATCGAGCGTCGGCCGTACGCCTTGAGGAAGAGCTCGAAGGTCGCGCCGAGCCCGTCGTAGGCGCGGTTCACCGAGTCGTCGCCGCTCGCCTGGCCGCCCTCGCCGCGCACCTTCTTCCCCGGCAGCGAGGTCTTGCGCTCGGCGTCGTAGATGGTGCGCTCGGGCTTGTCGGAGGGGGCGGCGGCCCGCGCGGCGGGGACCCCGCGCACGGTGGTGATCCGGCGGCGGGTGCGCTGGAGGGCGTCGTGCTCCAGGGTGCGGCGGGCGGGAGTGGCCAGCGAGGGGTCCTCGGCATGGGACAGCTTGTCGAGGACATGCGGCGGCACGATCGTGCAGAAGGTGCCACGGCGGTGAGTGCGGGCCTGCGCGGAGGCAGCGGAGGCATTGGCGTTGGCGTCCATGGCTGGCAATGTCGCACCGTGTGAGATGGGTGTCACGCCTTGCGGTCATGATTGCTGAAATCGAGTGGAAGATGTGTATTCCTCCGCGGACCATGTTTCGGTCCGCATGGTGATACGGGTTCCGCCGCGCGGGTGGGTCTCGGTTAGGCTGCTCGGCATCATGCGTTTCGGGCTGCTTCTTCTTAGCTGCCGCGGCGAGGGCCTGTAGTCGTAGGCCGACCCCCTCCCCGCGGAGTTCGGCGTTGCAGTGATCACGCCCTGTCGGCCGCCCCAGGACCTCCGCGACAGCGGATTCGTCCTGTGGACAGCGGATTACCCAAGGAGCCCCGCGCACCATGACGACTCACTCCGATACGCCCGGCCATTCCCAGACCCCCGCTAGCGCCGTCGGGCGTCCCACGCCCCTCACGGCCGCGACCGTCACCCAGCGCCCCTCCGGTATGCCGATCCATAAGTACGGCCAGTACGAGGCCGTCGACATCCCGGACCGCACCTGGCCGGACAACCGGATCACTGTCGCCCCGCGCTGGCTGTCCACCGATCTGCGGGACGGCAACCAGGCGCTGATCGACCCGATGTCCCCGGCCCGCAAGCGCGAGATGTTCGACCTGCTGGTGCGCATGGGCTACAAGGAGATCGAGGTCGGCTTCCCCTCCTCCGGTCAGACCGACTTCGACTTCGTACGGTCGATCATCGAGGAGGGCGCGATCCCGGAGGATGTGACGATCTCCGTCCTCACCCAGGCGCGCGAGGAGCTGATCGAGCGCACCGTGGAGTCGCTGCGCGGGGCGCACAAGGCCACCGTGCACCTGTACAACGCCACCGCGCCCACCTTCCGCCGCGTCGTCTTCCGCGGCACCCGGGAGCAGGTCAAGCAGATCGCGGTGGACGGCACCCGGCTGGTGGTGGAGTACGCCGACAAGATCCTCGGCGATGAGACGGTCTTCGGCTACCAGTACAGCCCGGAGATCTTCACCGACACCGAGCTGGACTTCGCGCTGGAGGTCTGCGAGGGCGTCATGGACGTCTGGCAGCCCGAGGAGGGCCGCGAGATCATCCTCAATCTGCCGGCCACCGTCGAGCGCTCGACCCCGTCCACCCACGCCGACCGCTTCGAGTGGATGTCGCGCCATCTGTCCCGGCGTGAGCACATCTGCCTGTCGGTGCATCCGCACAACGACCGCGGCACCGCCGTCGCCGCCGCCGAGCTGGCGATCATGGCCGGGGCGGACCGGATCGAGGGCTGTCTGTTCGGGCAGGGCGAGCGCACCGGCAATGTCGACCTGGTGACGCTGGGCATGAACCTGTTCTCCCAGGGGGTCGACCCGCAGATCGACTTCTCGCAGATCGACGAGATCCGCCGCACCGCCGAGTACTGCAACCAGATGGAGGTCCACCCGCGCCACCCCTACGCGGGCGATCTGGTCTACACCGCCTTCTCCGGCTCCCACCAGGACGCCATCAAGAAGGGGTTCGAGGCGCTGGAGGCGAGCGCCGCCGAGCAGGGCAAAACGGTGGACGAGGTCGAGTGGGCGGTTCCGTACCTGCCCATCGACCCCAAGGACGTCGGCCGCTCCTACGAGGCCGTGATCCGGGTGAACTCCCAGTCCGGCAAGGGCGGCATCGCCTATGTCCTGAAGAACGACCACAACCTGGACCTGCCGCGCAGGATGCAGATCGAGTTCTCCAAGACGATTCAGGCCAAGACCGATGCCGAGGGCGGCGAGGTCACCCCGGGCCAGATCTGGGCGGCCTTCCAGGACGAGTATCTGCCGACCGACGACAACCGGTGGGGCCGGATCGCGCTGAGCAGCGCGCAGACGTCCACCACCAGCGAGGGCACCGACGCGCTCACCGTCGAGGCGGTCGTGGACGGCGCCGAGACGGTGCTGACCGGCACCGGCAACGGCCCGCTGGCGGCCTTCTTCGACGCCCTGGCCTCGATCGATGTGGATGTACGGCTGCTGGACTACTCCGAGCACACGCTGAGCGAGGGCGCCGCCTCCCAGGCCGCCGCGTACATCGAATGCGCGATCGGCGGGCAGGTGCTGTGGGGTGTCGGGATCGACGCCAACATCGTGCGGGCCTCGCTCAAGGCGGTCGTCTCCGCGGTGAACCGGGCGCGCCGATGATTTTTCAGATGCGTGGATGATCTTTCATCCGGCGGATCCGGCGGGTCCATCACCCCGTTGACCTTGTCACCCACACGGGCCCCGTTCACCAATCGAGGTGGGCGGGGCCTCGGGTTTGGCCTGTTGTCTCCGTTCGGGGTACTGACGCCACATCATGGATGTGGCTAGCATCACGTCAACGCGGCAACGTGGCCGAAGCGTTATGGAGGTGTGACGTGGTGCACCGGCGAGCCCGCCGTGACCGGGACCTGTGTGTGGTAGGCGTGCGCACTCTGTGGCGGACCGTCGGCGATGGTGAGTTCTTCTGCCCGGAATGCGGAGGTGACCGCAACTTCCGCCGCCGTACCGGCCGCCGTCGCATCGTGGTGCTCGGCCTGCCCGTGCTGCCACGCGGACCGGTCGCGCCCATCGTGGAATGCGCGGCCTGCGGCAGCCGCTACGGCACGGAGGTCCTCGACCACCCCACGACCATCCGCTTCTCCGCGATGCTCCGCGACGCGGTGCACACCGTGGCCCTCGCGGTCCTGGCCGCGGGCGGCACCGAGGCGACGGCGGTCCGGCAGGTCGCGGTCGGCGCGGTGCGCGCCGCCGGGTTCGCCGATTGCAGCGAGGACCAGCTTCTCGCGCTCATCGAGGCCCTCGCCGCCGACACCGGGCGGCTCCCGGGCGCGTGCGGCGAGCGCGACGGGCTGGACCCGTGCGGTACGGCGCTGGCCATCGAGCTGCATGAGGCCCTGGAGCCGCTGGCCCCGCATCTGGCCCCCACCGGCCGGGAGGCCATCCTCCTCCAGGGCGCCCGGATCGCCGTGGCCGACGGCCCGTACCGCCCGGCCGAGCGCGCGGTGCTGGAGACCGTCGGCCGGGCCCTGATGATCTGCCCGGACGACACGGCCCGGCTGCTGGCCGCGACGCGGGCGGCGTTCTGAAGTGGTCAGGCGTTCTGAAGTGGTCAGGCGTTCTGAAGTAGTGACAAGGGCGGCGTTCTGAACCGGAGATTCCGGTTCGCCTCCCTACTCCCCAGGGAGTAATCGGCCCCCTCCCGCCCCCGGCGCAGTAGCCGCCGTCTCCGCCGCCGGCGCGACGTATCGGCGCCCCGCGCCGGAAGCCTGGGGGCATGCAGACGACATCGTCAGGGATCCCGAGCGATCCCCAACAACCGGACGCGGCGCCGCCCTCCGCGGCCGGGCCGCCCTCCGGGCCCGCGCCCGGCGGCAAGCGGCGCCGCTCACTGCCCTGGGCGCTCATCGCGGGCTGGGTGCTGCTGCTCCTCGTCGCCGTCCCCTTCGCGGGCAAGCTCGAGGGCGTCAAGCGGGACACGGCCATCGACTACCTCCCGGCGGGCGCCGACTCGACCCAGGTGGCCCGGCTCCAGGAGCGGTTGCCCGGTGGCGACACCATCGACCTCGTCCTCGTCTACCACCGCGACGGCGGGCTGACCGACGCCGACCGTAAGGCGGCCGGCGGGAAGGTCGCCGAGGTGGCGGGGCGCCACGACATCGTCGGTGGGCAGGCGCCGCGCGCCATACCGTCCAAGGACGGCACGACCCTGATGTACCCCATGGCGCTCACCGGCGTGACGGACGAGAAGGAGCGGGCGGACGCCGTCAAGGACGTCCGCGCCGAGCTGGCTTCCCACCCCGAGGGCCTGAGCGTCCAGGTCGGCGGTCCAGGGGCGCTCAGCGCCGACTCCCAGGAGGTCTTCGCCTCCACCGACGGCACGCTGATGTTCGCCACCGCCGGAGTGGTCGCCCTGCTGTTGATCATCACCTATCGCAGCCCTCTGCTGTGGCTGGTTCCGCTGGGGGTGGTCGGGGCCGCCGCCATGGCCGCCATGGCGATCGTCTACGGCCTCGTCCAGGGCTTCGACCTCGTCGTCACCAGCATGAGCTCCTCGGTCATCGGGGTTCTCTTTCGTGGATACCCCCGGCTTCAGCCGGGGGAGGAAACGAAGCTCCTGCGGAGCAGGGCAGGGAAAGCCGGATCGCCGCCAGGGCGATCCGGCGTTCACCGAATTCCGGCCGACATCCGCTACTCACACGCGAGCTGAT
>NZ_JAHLEM010000326.1 GCF_018883605.1 Streptomyces niphimycinicus
GCCCGCCCGGTGGCCGGGGCCGGGTATGGCCGCTCGTCCGGCAGCAGCAGGCCGATGTCGGCGAGCCGGGCGCCGGGCGCGGCGGCGATACGGCGGAGCAGCGCACCCAGCCGGTCGAGCAGGCGCCGGGCGGCGTCCGCGTCGAGGACTCCGATGTGGTGGTCGAGCCGCAGGCCCAGCCGCGTTCCGTCGCCGGGCAGGACGATGAGCGACAGCGGGTAGTGCGTACCGTCCAGCACCCGCAGCCCGGTGATCTCGATGCCGGGCGCGACGTCCCGCAGGACATCGGCGTCCAGGGGGTAGTTCTCGAACACGACCAGGCTGTCGAAGAGTGCGCCGGGTCCGGCCAGCCGCTGGAGCCGGGTGAGATCGGCGTGCTGGTGCTCGACGACGGCGAGCTGCTGATCCCGCAGCGCGCGCAGCGTCTCCTCGACGGTTCGGGAAGGATCGAGGCGGACCCGGACCGGGATGGTGTTGATCAGCAGGCCGACGATGTTCTCCACACCGGGCAGCTCGGGCGGGCGGCCGGAGACCGTGGCACCGAAGACGACGTCGTCACGGCCGGCGTGAGCACCCAGCAGCATCGCCCAGCCGAGCCGTACGAGCGTGTTGACGGTCAGCCCGTGCGCCCGGGCCGCCCGCCGCAGCTCGTCCGTCACCGCGGCATCCAGCTCGGCCTCGGCCCGGCCGTGGGCGGCGCTACCCCGGCCCCGCTCCCCGCCGACCAGGGTGGGGCCGTCCAGCCCGGAGAGAACGCCGCGCCAGGCGGCCTCTTCGGCCTCGGTGTCGCGCGTGGCGAGCCAGTCCAGATAGGCGCGGTACGGCGTGGCGGCCGGGAGTGTTCCGCCCGCGTAGAGGGTGAAGAGCTCCCGGACCGCTATCGGCCAGGACCAGCCGTCCAGCAGGATGTGATGGGCCGTCAGCACGAAGACGTGCCGCCGCTCGGCGGCCCGTAGGAGAGTGGCGCGCAGCGCGGGCGGGTCGGCGAGATCGAACCGCAGACGCCGGTCCCGGTCGAGGTAGGCGGCCTCCTCCGCGGGAGACGCCACCCGCTCCTCCCGCCACGGAACGTCGATCCGGTCCGGCACCACCTGCACGGGCCTGCCGACGGCGTCCGACCGGAACCCGGCGGCCAGGTTCGGATGCCGACGCAGCAGCGCACGCAGGGCCTCACGCAGGGCTGTGGCGTCGAGTTCGCCGGTCAGCTCGAAGACGAACTGGACGAGATAGGGGTCCGCGCCGCCGTCGGCGCCGCTTTCCTCCCCCTCGTCGCGATCGTATTCGTCCCCCTCGTCGCGATCGTATTCGTCCCTCTCTTCGCGATCGTAGAGGGAGTGGAACAGCAGCCCTTGGGCGAGCGGCGCCAGCGGCAACGCCTCGCCCGCACGGTCTGCCGCGGATGCCACGGGTCGCTCGCCCACCGCGATTGGCTCCCCCACCGCCGTTCGCCCGGCCGGAGCGGGTGCGGCGGGTCGCTCGTCCGCAGCGCCGGCCAGCGCCGCGAGGTGATCGAACCAGCGCCCCGCCAGGTCCGCCATGCGCGCGTCGTCCAGCAGGCGACCGGCCCAGGACCACATGGCGGTGAGCCGGGGGCCTTCGGGGTGGTCGACGATGACGGAGTCGAGTTCGACGGCGTGCGCCAGCGGCAGCTCCGGCGACGCGCTGGACGCGAGGACGCTCCCGTCCGGGCTCCAGTCCCGCTCGCCGTCCGCCTCGAACCGGCCGAGGTAGTTGTAGGCGATCGGGGGTGGTGCCGGTGCGGCCAGCCGGGTGGCGGTTTCCGGGTTGAGATGGCGCAGCAGGCCGTAGCCGAGGCCATGGGCCGGTACGTCGCGCAGTGCCGCGCGGACCCGGGCCACGGCAGCGTCCCAGGGCGTGTCCCGGTCCCCCGCGTCGAGCAGCAACGGGTGGATGGTGGTGAACCAGCCGACCGTACGCGACAGTTCGAGACCGGCGGCGAACTCCTCCCGGCCGTGGCCTTCCAGGTCCAGGCCGACGGCCGTCTCACCCGCGCCCCGCCAGTCGGCGACGGCCCGGACGAACGCGGTCAGCAGCAGTTCGTTCAGCGAGGCGCCGAACGCGGCAGTGGCGCGCTCCGCCAGGGCCGCGGTCAGCGCGGCCGGAAGGGTGCGGGTGTGGTGGCGTCGTGTGGCCTCGGTGTCCCGCGCCGGGTCCGGCCGCGGCTCGGCCCGGAGGTGGCTCACCGCGTTGGCGACCTGGGTCCAGTACGGGAGTTCGGCCAGGACCGACGCGCCCCGGGCATGCGCCGCCAGCGCCCGGCTCCACCTCCCGAACGCCGTGCCGACCGCCTGTAGTGCCGGGGTCCGGCCGGTGGCCAGCGCACGCCAGCCGTGGCGCAGGTCGTCGAGCATGATCCGCCACGACACCCCGTCGACGGCGAGGTGATGCACGGTGAGAACGAGAGTGCCGGGCCGATCGGCTCCGGCGTCGAACCACTCCGCGTGCACGACCCGCCCCGCCACGGGGTCCAGCCGCTCTCCGGCCCGCGCGGCGTGCTCCCGTACGGCGGCCTCCAGCGCCTGCCGGTCCCAACCGGCCGCATCGTGCCGGACCAGTGCGATCCGGCCACGGGGCTCGGTCCGCAGCTCCCAGGAGGCGTCCCGCGCCACCAGCCGGAGGCGCAGCATGTCGTGCCGGTCGAGCAGCGCTTCGAGGAGGGTGAGCAGCCTGGGCACATCGAGCCCGGCGGGGGTGCGCAGCGCCATCGACTGCGCGAACCCGGTGATGGGGCCGCCACGTTCACGCAGCCAGTGCATCACCGGTGTCGGCTCGACCGCCGGGTCCGCGCCGCCCTCGCTCGGGGCAGTGGGCGGCAGCGGCCGGTCGGTCATCGCCGCGGCCAGTTCGGCGACCGTGGGGTGGCGGAAGACGTCCTGGGAGGTGAGCGGGAGCCCGGCCCGCCTGGCCCGGCTGACCAGGTGGATCGCCAGGATGCTGTCGCCGCCCAGTGCGAAGAAGCCCTTGTCCGGCGGAATGTCCGGCTCGCCCAGCACCTCGCGGAACAGCGCGGCGAGCGTCTCCTCGGCGGGTGTGCGGGGCCCGTCCGGGGCCGCGCGGTCGGGCCGTGGGGTGGGCGGGGCGGGCAGGGCGGCGCGGTCGAGCTTGCCGTTGCGGGTGAGCGGCAGCCGTGCGACCGGGACGATCGCCGAGGGCACCATGAACGCGGGCAGGTGGTCGGCGGCGTGGCGCTTCAGCGCGTCGACGTCCACATCCACGCCCGGGGACACGGTGTGGGGTTGTGCGGTTCCCGACCGCACGGTTCCCGACCGCACGGTTCCCGACCGCGTGGTTCCCGACCGCACGGTTCCCGACCGCACGGCTTCCCCCTGCCCGGTGACGACGTACGACACCAGCCTGCGCTCGCCCGGCCAGTCCTCGCGGAGCACGGTGGCGGCGCGCGTCACGGCGGGGTGGCGGCACAACGCGTCGTCGATCTCGCCGGGTTCGACGCGATAGCCGCGCAGTTTGACCTGGCTGTCGGCACGGCCGACGAATTCCAGGGTGCCGTCCGGGTTCCAGCGGGCAAGGTCTCCGGTGCGGTACATACGGGCGCCGGGCGGGCCGAACGGGCAGGCCACGAAGCGCTCCGCGGTGCGGGCCGGCGCACCGAGGTAACCACGCGCCAGCCTGGCCCCGGAGAGGTGGACCTCGCCGGTGACGCCGGGCGGGACGGGGCGCAGCGCGTCGTCGAGGAGGTGCACCGCGGTGCCGTCGAGCGCGGTGCCCACCGGCACCGACGTGGCCTCGGCCGGGAGGTGGTCCACCGGGTGCCGGGTGGCGAAGACGGTGGTCTCGGTGGGTCCGTAGCCGTTGATGACGGCGGGGGCGGGGCGCGTGGCGCGGACGCGCCGTACGGCCTCGGGGGCGACCACATCGCCGCCGGTCCACACCTGGCGGACGCCGGCGAGGCAGCCGGGGTCCTCCTCGGCGACCGCCGCGAACAGGCCCGCCGTCAGCCACAGGCCGGTGACGCGGTGCGCGGCGATGACCTCACGCAGGACACCGATGTCCATCCGGCCCGGTGGCGCGATGACGATCTCGCCACCGGTGAGCAGCGGCACCCACAGTTCCAGGGTGAGCGCGTCGAAGGCATGCGGGGAGTGCAGCAGCACCCGCTCCGCGCCGCCCTCGGTCCACCAGCGGTCGGCGGCGAGCCGTACGAGGTTGTCATGGGTGATCGCCACGCCCTTCGGGGCGCCGGTCGAGCCCGAGGTGAACATCACGCATACGAGGTGCTCCGGGTGCACGGCCGCCGGGCGGTGATCCCGGGGCACGGCCCCCGCACCGTGCTCCGGGGGCACAGCCGCCGCACCGTGCTCCGGGTGCACGGCCGCCGGGCGGTGATCCCGGGGCACGGCCCCCGCACCGTGCTCCGGGGGCACAACCTCCGGGCGGTGATACGAGGCCACGCCCTCCGCGCCAGGCTCCGGGGCGGGTCGCTCATCGCCGAGGACGAAGGTGCGGTGCCCCCGGGCGCGGAACCACAGGGCGATGTCGTCGTCCCGGGTGGTGGCGTCGGTGATCAGGAACCGCGCCCCCGCGTCGGCGGCGATCGCGGTCAGGCGGGCCCGTCCGTCCTCGCGGTGCAGCGGCAGATACGCGGCCCCCGCCTTGACGACGCCCAGCACCGCGACCACGAGATCGGGCGAACGCCCGACGAGCAGGCCCACCGGTGTCTCGGCGGTGACGCCCGCCGCGGTCAGCAGGGCGGCGAGGGTGTCCGCCCGGGCGTCGAGTTCCCGGTAGGTGAGCCGCTCGCCGGTCGCGGCGGACCGCACGGCGAACGCCCCGGGGGCGCGGGCCACATGGGCCTGGAACCACGCGAGGGCCGTCCGCGCCGGGCCGGTGGTCCGCTGCCGCGGCCCGGTGCCCGCCGTCCGGAGCCGGTCGCGTTCGGCGGCCGAGGTGATGGCATAGCGCGCCACGCGGGTCCGGCCCGGGCGGGCGGCGGCCTGGCGCAGCACCCGCAGGAACCTTTCACTTGCCTCGCGCAGCAGCTCCGGGGAGTGGTTGGCCGGGTTGGCGTCGGCGTCGATGGTGAGCGGTCCGTCGCCACGGTCGTACGCCACCAGGGACAGGTCCTCCGAGGGCGGCGCCTGGACGTTGTGCACGGTGGCGGTGGCGGATCCGAATCGCAGGCCGTAGGCGAAGCGCTGGATGTTCAGCACGGGCCCGAAGAAGCGGCGGCCGTCCTCGGGGTAGCCCAGATCGCGGCGCAGCCGCTCACCCCGGTAGCGCTGGTGCCGCTGGACGAGGGCGATCTCCTCGTCGGCGCGGGCCGCCAGGTCCGCGAAGGTGGCCGCGGGGTCGACCCGCAGGCGCAGGGGCAGCACGTTCGCCGCCATGCCGGGCACGCGACGGCTCTGCTCGTCGACCCGTCCGGTGACCGGCAGGCTGAGCACGACGTCACGGCTGCCGGTCATCGCGTGGGCGAAGACGGCGGCCGCGGCGACCACGAGCCGCGACCAGCGCTGCCCCATCTCCCCCGCTGCCGACCGCAGTTGTGCGAACTCCGCCTCGGGCAGGACGCTGGTCCGCCGCAGCGAGCCCGCGGGCACCGGGGCCGGGCGGGCGGCCAGGCTCAGGAACTCCGGGCGCCCTTCCATCCGGCCGAGCCACCACCGCCGGTCGGCTTCCCGCCGTGGCGAGGCGTGGTAGGCGCGGTCCTCCTCGAGGGCGGCGCGCAGCGGGCTCCACCCGTTCCCGGGTATCGGGCCGCCGCACAGGAGGCTGTCGTAGAGCTCGGCGACGCGCCGCGAGAGGAGGGTCATGCCGAAGCCGTCGAGGGCGATGTGGTGCACCCGGTGGAACAGCAGATGCCGCTGGTCGGCGATCCGCAGGACGGCGCCGTCGAACAGCTCGCCCTCGGCCAGGTCGACGGGCCGGGACAGCTCCTCGCGCATCCAGGTCAGGGCCGTCGCGTGCGGGTCGGTCTCCTGCCGCAGATCGCGCACGGGTAAGGAGGTGGAGCGCGGGCTCGTCACGCGCTGGACCGGCCGGCCGTCCGGCGCCTCGATGAAGCGGACGTGCAGCGCTTCGGTCTCGCGCACGGCCTGCCGTACGGCGGCCACGAGGACGTCGGTGTCGAGCGCTCCGGTGATGTCGGTGTATTCACCCCACAGATAGGGCGAGGACAGGTCGGGCCGGGACCGCTCGGCCAGCCATACGCCCGACTGGGCCTCGGAAACGGGGAGTTCGGTGCCCGGTTCGTCCAGGGCCATCGTGTTTCCCGCCCGGTCGCCGTGCGACGACCTCAACGTAGCAGTGGCTTCACAGGGCGATCGCGTCGGTCGTCGGATGGTTCGGGAACGGATGTCGGTCGGCGGTTCTCCGATCTTGTCCGGTCGCCGAGACTAACAGTCGAGTAAAGGCACTGCAAAGGGATGGCAATGTGGCAGGGGTGCGGTTCAGGCCAAGTCGGCGTCGGGATACCTCCGCCCGGGCCCGGACACGGCCAAGGGCCCGCCGGTGCGGGCCGCGATGACGCGGCGGCCCGTACCGGCGGGCCCATGGAGGACGGACGCCGGAGGAAAAGCGCCTCAGGGCTTGCGGGCCACCGCCCCGTACATGGCGATGTCCTCGTCCTTGATGGTTTCGGTGGAGGTGCCGTCCGGGCGCCACTTGTGGACCTGGGTGAGGCCGGGCTCCACCAGGTCGAGGCCGTCGAAGAACCGCTGGGCCTCGGCCTCGGTGCGCAGCCGCATGGGCAT
>NZ_JAHLEM010000327.1 GCF_018883605.1 Streptomyces niphimycinicus
TCAGGGCTTGCGGGCCACCGCCCCGTACATGGCGATGTCCTCGTCCTTGATGGTTTCGGTGGAGGTGCCGTCCGGGCGCCACTTGTGGACCTGGGTGAGGCCGGGCTCCACCAGGTCGAGGCCGTCGAAGAACCGCTGGGCCTCGGCCTCGGTGCGCAGCCGCATGGGCATGTCGCGGGCCGCGTACTCGCGGGCGACCCGCGCCACCTCGTCCGGCGCGAAGTCGGCGGTGCCGATGGACATCGCCAGATGGCTTCCGGAGGGCAGCGGCTCAAGGAGGCGGTTGACGATGCCGTACGCGTCATCCTTGTCCAGGACGAAGTGCACGATGGCGATGACGGTCAGGGCCACCGGGCGGCCGAGGTCGAGGGTTTCGCGAAGCTCGGAGGCATCGAGGATGGAGGCGGGCTCGCACATGTCCGCCTCGACATAGGCGGTCCTGCCCTCGGGTGTGCTGGCCAGCAGCCCCTGGGAGAGGGTGAGGACGATGGGGTCGTTGTCCACGTAGACCACCCGGGAGTCCGGGGCCACCGCCTGGGCGATCTCATGGAGGTTGGGCGAGGTCGGGATGCCCGTCCCGATGTCGAGGAACTGCCGGATCCCCGCCTCTTCGGCCAGATAGCGCACGGCCCGGTTCATGAAGTCGCGGTTGGCCCGCATATGGATCGGGAGGGCGGGCCACTCCCGGGACATGGCGATGCCCGCTTCCTTGTCGGCCGGGTAGTAGTCCTTACCGCCGAGGATGTAGTCGTAGATACGTGCCGAATGCGCGCTCTCGGTGTCGATGCGGTCGGCCGACCATCCGTTGTCGCTCAAGGCGTCCCCTCCCAGTGGATCGTCAAGTTCGCTGTCGATGTGGCCCCCTGTCCGTGCGGGGCCGGGCCGGCCCCGCACGGACAGGGAAGGTTGCGGTGCCGTGGCGCTAGCAGAGGAAGTCGGCGTCGCCCGCCTTCACACCTGCCAGAAACCGGGTCATCTCGTAGGTGGTGAAAACCAGCGCGGGGCCGTCGGGGTCGGTCGACTGACGCAGCGCCACCCGCCCGTCGTGCAGCTTCTTGGCTTCGACGCAGGCGCCCCCGGCGTCGTCGCTCCACGGCTTGGACCAGCCCCTGGTGCCGAGATCATGGGAGGGCATGCCGCTGCGTATGTGGTGGTGCACTTCAGAGCTCCTTGCGAATGGCGCCGAGGACGGCCTCGGTTTTCCTGGCGGGCACCGACTGGGCGCCCATCCGGTCCAGGACCTCGCGATACACCACCACGTCTTCCTCTTTGTCCAGATACACCGCGCCGACCAGGCCGCTGAGGTAGACGATGTCGGGCAACTCCGCGGCCCTGAACCGGAAAACATGGAACGCACCGGCCCGCATGGCCGGATGCGGACCGCTTCCGAACGGCATGATCTGCACGGTCACCTGCGGGAGCGCGCTGATCTCGATCAGGTGGTCGATCTGGGCGCGCATCACGGCCGGGCCGCCGACCGGCCACCTCAGCACGGTCTCGTCCATCACCACCCACAGCCGGGGAGGGGATTCCCGGGACAGCAGTTCCTGGCGCTGCATCCGCAGGGCGACCCTGCGCTCGGTGGCCTCCGACGAAGCGTGCGGATTACCGGCGCTGAGCAGCGCACGCGCGTAGTCCTCGGTCTGTAGCAGCCCGTGGACGAACTGCGCCTCGTAGGCGCGGATCTGAAGCGCCGCCTGCTCCAGGTTCAGATACGCGGCGAACCAGTCCGGCATCACATCGCGGTAAGTGTGCCACCAGCCGCGCTTGTTGGCCTCGCGGACCGACTTCAAGAAGGTGTCGATCTCATGCCGGTCGGTGACGCCGTACGTCTGGAGCAGCTTCTCCACGTCCGCGAGCCGGAGCCGGGCCACCTTGGCGGCTTCCATCCTGCGGATCGTCGAGTGGCTGACCCCGATCGCCGCACCCGCCGCGTCGTATGTCAGGCCGGCCCGGGTCCGCAGCTCCTCCAACTGCCTGCCGAGGATCATGCGGAGGACAGAGGGTGCACTGCCCCATGCGGATTCCGCGGCCAACGCTCTACCTCCCCACACCGGGCATTACGGATGCAGTCTGTCACGGTCGCCGGACCGGGCAAGCGGAACCCCCGATGGCAACTTGCAATTTTCAAGTTACCGCTTGCAACTCGTTCGTTGCACCTGTCACAGTGGTCACACCGTCCGATCACGGTGGGAACGCTTGCGTGGGTACGTCCGTAGGCACTGCGCAGTGCGGGAACGGCACGGTCCATGACGCGCAGGCAGACGAAAGGCGGCCGCTCGTGGCTCCCCTCGCCCTTCCCCTGACTCCCCTTCGGACGTCCCGGGAGCGGGACACGCACCCCGCGGTCGCCTTACGGCTGCCGGCCATCGCCTCCTCGGTGAGCACGGTGCGCACGGCCGTACGCGAACGGCTGCGCGCCTGGGGCATGAGCGCCCAGGTGCGCGAGGACGCGCTCCTCGTGGTCTCCGAACTGGTCACCAACGCGATCACACATACGCTCAGCGATCATGTGGAGTGCAGGCTGAGCATCGGCGCGGACCATCTGCGCCTCGAGGTCGAGGAAGAGATCCGGGCCCACACCCTCCCCGCGCCGCGCACCCCCGACCCCGATGAGCACGGGGGACGCGGGCTGCTGCTGGTCGGCGCGGTGAGCAGCGCCTGGGGCGTCAGGGACACTCCGCACGGGCCGGGGCGGATCATCTGGGCCGAGCTGCCGGCGCGCACGGAAGAGTGTCACTGACCGATGGACCGACAGTTTGTTGCCCCTGAGGCCCCCTCACCCGGCCCGCCGAACCGCCGGCGAGGCCACGGCGGACGGCTGCGCCTGCCGGACGGACTGCCCGCCAGGCTGGGATATGACGCGGTGGGGATGCCCGCGGACATCGGCCGGAGCGTGATGAAGTGCCTGCCCCGCATCGGCTGTGTCTTCGCCGACGATCAGCGGTGGTGGTGGATCGTGCCGTCCGGATCGCATATCGACGTCGCCTGGCCGACGTTCACCAGCTA
This sequence comes from Streptomyces niphimycinicus, assembly GCF_018883605.1. Lineage (GTDB taxonomy): Bacteria > Actinomycetota > Actinomycetes > Streptomycetales > Streptomycetaceae > Streptomyces > Streptomyces niphimycinicus. The sequence goes on from NZ_JAHLEM010000327.1 coordinate 3,010, forward strand.
TGCGGTGGGTGCCCAGTTGACCGATCTGAGCCCCCGCTCCCGCCTCCCCCGCCTGGTCCATCACCCCCAGGGCGACTCGCCGTACACACCGCCGATTCCGCTGTACTTCATGACCTGCCATATCGCAGGTATCCGGCCCCACTGGTCACCGGGGGACGCCGCCGGACCGTCCCAGGCGGTGTGAGCCGGACCGTACCGCCTCCCGCACGCTGACGCTCCGCACGGGGCCCAGCAAGGCCGACAACGTTGTCCCAGCTATGGACAAACCCCGGCCGAGAATGCTCTGGTATTCGGACAGCAAGTGTTCCCTGTGGAACAGTTCCGCCGCCCACCGGGCGGCGGCGCCAACCGGACCATGGAGCAGCAGCGTGCTGAAACACTTGTTCCTCCGCTTCCCCGCCCTTCTCCGTCCAAGACGGACCTGGCGGCGGCGCGTTGCCGCCGCCGTGGTCCCCGCGCTGGCCGCCACCGCCCTGCTCGTCTCCGGTGCCGGCCCCTCCTACGCCGCCGCGGCCCGGGACCCCAAACCCGCCCCGATGACCAGCCCGTTGACGAACCAGACCAACCAGGTCCCGGTCGACCATCCCCTGCCGGAATATCCGCGCCCGCAGCTCACCCGGCCCGACTGGGCCGATCTCAACGGCATCTGGGACTTCGCGGTCACCTCCCGCGACGCCGGGCAGCCGACCACATTCGGCGAGCAGATCCGGGTGCCGTTCGTGCCCGAGTCCGCGCTCTCCGGCGTCCAGCGCAAGATCACCCAGAATGACAAGCTCTGGTACAAGCGCACCTTCACCGTGCCATCCGGCTGGAGCGGCCGCCACATCCAGCTCAACTTCGGCGCCTCCGACTGGGAAACCACGGTCTGGGTCAACGGCCGGCAGGCCGGCGCCGCCCACCGCGGCGGATACGACGCCTTCTCGTACGACATCACGCCCCTGCTGAACGGCGGCACCAACACCATCGTCATCTCCGTCTACGACCCGACGGAGACCGGCGGCCAGGCCATCGGCAAACAGCGCGTCCAGGACGTCACCCCGCACCCCGGCAAGAGCATCGTCTACACCGCCTCGTCCGGGATCTGGCAGACCGTCTGGCTGGAGCCCACCGCCACCGCCCACATCACCCGCCTGGACATGGTCCCGCGCCTGGAGGACAACACCCTGCGGGTCACGGTGCGCGGCGCCGGCGGAGCCGACGGTACGAGCGTCAAGGTCACCGTCTCCAGCGGCGGCACCACCGTCGGCAGCGCCACCGGCACGGTGGGCACCGAACTCTCCGTACCGGTGCCGGGCGCCCACCTGTGGACGCCGGAGGATCCGTTCCTCTACGACGTCACGGCCGAGCTGACCGGCACCGCGGCCGACAAGGTCGGCTCCTACACCGGCATGCGGTCCATCGCGGTGAAGGACGTGGGCGGGGTCCGGCGGCCGGTGCTCAACGGCAAGTTCGTCTTCCAGACCGGCACCCTGGACCAGGGCTACTGGCCGGACGGCATCTACACCGCGCCCACCGACGAAGCCCTCAAATACGACCTGCAAAAACACAAGGACCTGGGCTTCAACATGGTCCGCAAGCACATCAAGGTCGAGCCGCAGCGCTGGTTCTACTGGGCCGACCGACTCGGGCTGCTGGTGTGGCAGGACATGCCCTCGATGGACAGCGGCAAGACCCCGGACACCGCCGCCCGCACCCAGTGGGAGAGCGAATACCGCGCCATCATCGACCAGCACCGCAGCTCGCCCTCGCTCATCCAGTGGGTGGACCAGAACGAGGGCTGGGGCCAGTACGACCAGGCCCGCATCGCCGACATGGTCAAGGCGTACGACCCCGCCCGCCTGGTCGACAACATGAGCGGCGTCAACTGCTGCGCCGCCAAGGACGGCGGCAACGGCGACGTCATCGACAACCACAACTACGTCGGGCCCGGCAACACCCCGACCGAGCCGGTACGCGCCTCGGTGCTCGGCGAGTACGGCGGCCTCGGCTACCGGGTGCCCGGCCATGAGTGGTACCCGGGCGGCGGGTTCAGCTACGAGGACCAGCCCACCACGGCCGCGCTCGACAACCGGCTCATCGGGCTGCTCGACGGGATGCGGGAGAACACCATGCCCGCGGGCGGCCTCTCCGCCTCCGTCTACACCCAGATCACCGACGTCGAGAACGAAGCCAACGGGCTCATGTCCTACGACCGCCAGGTGGTCAAGGTCGACCAGGCCCGAGTCCGAGCCGCCAACCAGGCCCTCATCGCGGCCTCCCGGTCACTGGGCGCGACGGTGAAACTGCCGGTCGGACAGAACGTGTCGATCCGGGTCACCACACCCGGCTACACCGACCGCTACATCCGCCACTACGACGGGCTCGGCTTCACCGAAGTGGTCAACTCGGCCAGTGGCGACCTGCTGAAACGGGACGCCACCTGGACGGTCAGGTCGGGTCTCGCGAACAAGCTCTGCTACTCCTTCGAGTCCCGCAACTACCCGGGCGAATACCTGCGCCACCGCGAATTCCGCGTCCGGCGCGAGGGGCCCGACGGCTCCACCGTGTCCAAGGAGGACGCGACCTGGTGCCCGGTCCAGGGCAGCGGAGGCGTCCGGATGTCGGCCGCCGGCTTCCCCGGACAGTATCTGCGGCATATCAACGCCGAGCTGTGGCTGGCCCAGCCGGGCGGCACTCACGCCTGGGACAACCCGGCGAGCTTCACCGAGGACACCACCTGGGCCATCGAGCCACCCTGGGCTCCCTGACCGACCGCCGCGGGCCCGCATCGACGGACCGCGCACCTCCGGCGGCCGCCCCACCGCACGGGCGGCCGCCACTTCTCCCCTCCCCCACGCTCATGCGCACGGCCCCCTACGGAAAGGCGGGTACGTCATGTCAGCGCGGCTCCACCGTGTCCTTCGCGGACTCCTGCCCCTGGCCATCGCCCTGGCCGGCCTGGTCCTCCTCCCCACGCCGTCCCGTGCCGCGACCCCGGTCTGCGCACTGGCATGCGACACCCTCGACCCCTCGAAGGCACAGCGCGACACCTTCCCCGTACCGCAGGTGAACCTGGGCGGCCGGATCCTGAAGCTGCATGTATCCGATCCCGACAGCATGGCCTGGGCCAGCATCGACAACGGCGTCAGCGGCGACTCGGTCTGGCTCGACCGCTCCTGGGACCGGGGCGCCACCTGGGAGGGCCTGCTCGGCAAGGCGAGCATCCCCGGCACCTGGACCGGCACCCGCACCCTGATGTACAACCTCACCGACCCGGTGGCACACCGCCGCGGCTGGATCCGCGCCTGCGGTGACGCCGCCGGTGTCACCTGCACCAACTGGGCCTACCCCACGGTGTGCGACGGCACCTCCTGCGACGGCGCCGACCCCGCCACCGCGGCGGGCGACGACCGCCCGGTGCCATCCACCACCCTCTTCGGGCGCACCATCAGCCTCCATGTCGACCAGCGCAACGGAATGGCATGGGGCGTCATCGAAAGCGGCGGCGCGGGCGACGAGATCTGGCTCGACCGCTCCTGGGACAGCGGCGCCACCTGGCCCGAGGGCTCCTCCCTCGGCCGTACGAGCGTGTCCTCGGGCAAGACCACGGCACGGACGGCCATGTTCGCCACCCGGGATCCGCGCGGGCTGATGTTCGGCGGCGCGGTCCGGGCCTGCGGCCGGGAGTCCGCCCACCAGGAAGGAAGCTGCACGGCCTGGGTACGGCCCGCGCCGAGCCGGGCACGCGCCGCGGCGGACGCGCTGATGGCGTCGTACCAGACGTACGAGGGCTGGTGGCGCAGCAGTTGGTGGAACTCGGCCGTCGCGGTCACCTCGCTCATCGACTTCGCCCAGCGCACCGGGCGGCACGACTACGACTGGGTCATCGCCCGCACCTTCGAGCAGAACCGCGGCACCTTCCCGGCCGGAGTGCGCAGCTCCGACGCGGTGGAGGGCCATTTCATCAGCCGCGCCATCGACGACGCCGCGTGGTGGGGGGTGGCCTGGCTGGCCGCCTACGACCACACCCATGAGCGGCGCTATCTGGACGAGGCGGTCACCATCGCCACGTACGTCCACCAGTACTGGGACACCGGAAGCTGCGGCGGCGGTGTGTGGTGGGACCGGGAGCGCACCTACAAGAACGCGGTGACCAACGGGCTGTATCTGTGGCTCACCACATCACTGCACCAGCGGATCTCCGGCGACACCGTATGGGGCGACCGGGCGGCCACGGCCGCCACCTGGTACCGGGGCAGCGGGCTGATCAACGGCGCGGGCCTGGTCAACGACGGGCTGACCGGCGACTGCCGCAACAACGGCCAGACCGTGTGGAGTTACAACCAGGGCCTGGCCATCGGCGCCTTCACCGAGCTGTGGCGGTCCACCGGCAACGGCCAGTATCTGGACACCGCCCGCCGCCTGGCCGATGCCGCGATCACCTCGACGGCGCTGACCCGCGACGGCGTGCTCACCGAGTCCTGCGACACCGGCACCGGCGCCTGCGACGACAACCAGAAGCAGTTCAAGGGCATCTTCATGCGCCACCTCGCCGACCTCGCGGACGCCACCGGATCCGCCACCTACCGGGCGTACATCACCAAGCAGGCCGACTCCATCTGGACCACCGACCGCGACCCCCTCAACCGGCTCGGCCAGCGCTGGGCGGGCACCACCCCGAACCAGGCGGACTGGCGCACCCAGGCAAGCGCACTCGGCGCGCTGACGGCCGCGGACGGCCGGTGACCCGCCACCCCGACACGGGGACGGCCACCCGGTCCGGACCCCACCCGTCGTACGCACATCGCCCCAAGGAGGCACCCATGCACCCCCGCACCACCCGCCGCCACGCGGCACTGCTCACCGCGCTCCTGGCCATCCTGTGGGGTCTGCTCGCCGCCCCACCCGCCGCCACCGCGGCCCCGTCCGCCACCGCGGCCCCGTCCGCCACCAAGGGGACGCCACACGCCGCCACCTCGACACCGCGCACCGCCGCCGCGGGCACCTTCCGCAACCCCCTCAACACCGGCCCCGACCCGTATATGACCGTCTGGAAGGGCAACTACTACCTCACCACGACGCAGGGCGACAGCATCCGGATGTGGCGCTCCTCCTCGCTGGGCACCCTGCTCGAGGCCGACCCCATCACCGTGTGGACGGACACCGATCCCTCCCGCAACCAGCACATCTGGGCACCGGAGTTCTACCGCTTCGGCGACCGCTGGTACCTCTACTACACCGCCGACGACGGCGTCGACGACCACCACCGGCTCTATGTGCTGGAGTCGGACCGCGACGACCCGGCCGGCCCCTACCACTTCAAGTCCCGGCTGACACCGCCCAACCACGCCTCCGACTTCGCCATCGACCCCGGCATCCTCCAGCACAACGGACGCCTCTACCTCGCCTACTCCGGCATCAACCAGTACCAGCACAACGGCATCAACATCGCCCCCATGTCCAACCCCTACACCGTCTCCGGCAACGCCGTCGCCCTGAACGCGGCCGGTGGCTGCCCCGAGGTGCGCGAAGGCGCCGAGTTCCTCTACCGCAACGGCCGCACCTGGATGACGTACTCCACCTGCGACACGGGCAAGCCGGACTACCAGGTCTGGATGATGTCCCTGCCGTCCACGGCCGACCCGCTCGTGCCCGGCAACTGGACCCAGCACACCGGTGCCCGGTTCTCCCGCGCCGACGACCACGGTGTCTACGGCCCCGGCCACCACGCCTTCTTCCGCTCCCCCGACGGCAAGGAGGACTGGATCGTGTACCACGCCAAGACCACGTCGGTGAACACCTACACCGACCGCACCACCCGCGCCCAGAAGATCACCTGGAACGCCGACGGCAGCCCCAACCTGGGCCGCCCGCTCGCCACCGGCGCCACCCAGGACCTGCCGTCCGGCGACCCCGGAGCGGGCACCTACTGGATCAATGACGACGGCCGGTCCAGCGGCGACGGAAGCGCCACGTTCACCGGCACCTGGAACTCGGGGACCGGCTGCGCCACCCAGTGCTTCTGGGGCGACGACCACTGGAGCGACCAGGCCGGCAACACCGTCACCTTCTCCTTCACCGGCACCCGGATCGCCCTGCTCTCGGTCCGCGACACCGGCAACGGCATCGCCGCCATCAGCGTCGACGGCGGCGCCGAGCAGCGCCGGGACTTCTACGGCGCGATCCGCACCGGCGAGACCCTCCAATACCTCAGCCCCCGGCTCCCCTACGGCCGCCACACCCTGCGCATCCGCGTGACCGGCGAGCACAGCGCCCAGTCGGGCGCCTCATTCGTGAGCGTGGACCGCGCGGAGGTGTACACCCGCTAGCACCGGCCACTCCGGGGCTACGGCATGTCCGCCGCGTCGGCCGCCGGGACGAGCAGACCGTGCAGGGCGTACTCCACCAGCTTGCGCACCTCCTCGGGGGCCAGCGATCCATGCCCGGCCATCAGGCGGAACGCGGGCGCGCCCAGCAGCACGTCCGTGGCCGTCGCGGCGTCCACGCCCCGCCTGGTCAGCCCCGCCTCGGCGGCCCGGCCCCAGTACGGCTCCAGGGCCGCCCTGCGGGGCGCCAGGAAGAACTCGTGGAAGTACGGCGCCGCCTGCGGCTCGGTCGCGCAGGCGGCCAGCAACTGCCCGAAGACGCCACCTTCCGGACTGGTGTAGTAGGTCAGCAGGTCGGTCGCGAAGGTGACCAGATCCTCGACGGGGCGGCCGGTGTCCGGGACCACCACCGCCTCGGCCGCGTCACGGCCGAACGCCTCCGCCATGATCGCCGCCTTGCAGGGCCAGTGCTTGTAGATGGTGGCCGTGCTCACCCCCGACCGTCCGGCGATGCGGTCGATGGTGACCCCGGCCGTGCCCACCTCGCGCATGAGCGCGCTGGTGGCGGTCAGCACCGCATCATGCGCCCGGATGCTGCGCGGGCGCCGTGGACGGTCCTGAGTGCGGCGCGCACCGGGTACATCGGCGGTGGTGTCCACGGCCGGCCTTCCTCTGTGCTTGGTCGCTTGCCCCTGAAGTGAAGTGATGTTTCACTTTAGTTTGTGATGCCCGGCGGCGCAATCCCAGCCGCCGTCAACCTCCGCGAACCGCGACGAAGGAACGGTCAGGACATCGGCCATGCTCTATGAACTCGCCACTCTCTCGCTCAAGCTGCGCACGGTCCCGAAGGCACTGTCCGCGCTGGAGACCTACACCACGAGCGATGCCACCGGCGGCCGGCTGCTCGGCTGCTGGGAGCCCGAACACGGCGTCATCGTCGGGCAGTTGCTGCTGCTGCGCGGCTTCGAGAACGCCGAGGAACTCGCCGAGGAGCGTACCCGCGTGCTCACCAGCGCCGACCCCTTCGGCATCGGTGAGCACCTGACCGGCTTCCAGGTGGAGAGCTACGCCCCGTTCCCCTTCCTGCCACCGGTCGAGCCGGGCCACTACGGCTCGGTGTACGAGTTCCGCACCTACCACCTCAAGGTCGGCGGCCTGGTGCCCACGATGGCGGGCTGGGAGGCCGCGGTGCCGGAGCGCACCCGGCTCCACCCGCTGACGACGGCCATGTACGGCCTGGACGGTGTCCCCCGTATCACCCACATCTGGCCCTTCCCCGACCTCAACGCCCGGCTGGAGATCCGCCGCGAGTCCTACGAACGCGGCATCTGGCCCCCCGAGAACGGCCCGGAGAACATCGCCCACGCCACCTCCACGATCGCCCTGCCCACCCCCATCTCCCCACTGGCCTGACCCCGGGGGCCGTCACCCGGCCCCCGGAGCCCGGCACTGCCCGGCCGGCCGCTTGGCACACTATTCTGCGGCGGGCCTTCAGGGCCTTCAGGGCCTTCAGCGCGGTCAGCGCCGTCAGCTCCCGAGGGTGGCGCGCAGCCCGGGCTGGAGCCGTTCGGCGTGTGCGCGCACCATGTCGTCGCACAGCTCCCAGATCTGCTCGACCCGCAGGGCCGCGGCGGTCGCCGGGTCGGTCATGGCCGCGTGCCGGATGTGGCGCGGCTCGTCGTCCAGGGCGGCCCGCACCACGAGGTCGTTCATGCTGAGGTAGGTGCGGTTGAGCGCGGCGAGCTGCGGGGGCAGCGCACCGGCGCGGGTCGGCTGGACACCGGACCGGTCGACCAGGCACGGCACTTCGACCACGCCGTGGGCCGGAAGGTTCTCGATGAGGCCGTGGTTGGGCACATTGCCGTAGACGGTCCTGGGGGTGCCGGTCACCATCGAGTGGATGATCTGCGGGGCGTACTCCATAGTCCCCTCGACGTCGATGCAGGCACCGGCCGCCAGGTCGTCGCGGGTCCGCTCGTAGGCGGCGACGTTCTCGTCCACGATGCCGAGATAGGCGCCGATGGGCAGCCGCAGCCGCTCGATCTCGCTGTCGTGGTGCAGATACCAGGGCACGTACTCGGAGGAGTGCTCGCTGGTCTCGGTCGGGTAGTGGCCCAGCCGCCGGTACATGTCGACGCGGACCCGGCGCCGCAGTTGCTCGTTCTCGGCGATCAGCTCGTCCAGCCGGGGGTACAGGTCGGTGCCGTCGTGCTCGAAACGGAGCACCCACGCCTGGTGGTTGACCCCGGCGGCGCGGTAGGTGATCTCGTCGAAGGGGACCCTCAGCAGGATGCACAGGTCGTGCATGGTCCAGTACACCGAGTGGCACAGGCCGACCACCCGGGCCAGGCCGGTCGCCGCGGTGAGGTACTGCACGTTCATGGCCATCGGGTTGGTGTAGTTGAGCAGCCACGCCTCGGGGCATACGGCGGCGATGTCCTCGCCGAGCGCCCTCAGGAACGGGAAGGTGCGCAGGGCGCGGAAGATGCCGCCGACGCCGAGGGTGTCGCCGATGGTCTGCCGCACTCCGTGGCGGGCGGGGATCTCGAAGTCGGTGCGGGTGGCCTCCCCCATGCCGATCTGGACGAGGTTGATGACGAAGTCGGCGCCGTCGAGTGCTTCGCGCCGGTCGGCGTGTGCGGTGATGTGCGCGTCGGCGCCCCGCCGCTCGGCGATGTACCGGGCGGCGGCCTCGGCGGTGGCCAGGCGTTCCGTATCGATGTCGTGCAGGGCGATCCGCGCGGCCTTCAGCTCCGGGAAGGCGAAGAGGTCCGCCAGCAGGCCCTGGGTGAAGACGACGCTTCCGGCGCCGATCAGCACGATTTTGGGGTTGGTCATGACGGGCTGTCTCCGTTGACGGTGAGGTGGGTGAGGGCTTCTTCCCAGGTGGGCTGGGCGGTGGTGCCGCCTGCCGCGCGAGTCGACAGCGCACCGCAGGCGGCGGCGAGGTCGAGCGCCTCGGCGATGGGCCGGCCCGCGAGCCGTCCGGCGAGGAAGCCCGCGTTGAAACTGTCGCCCGCGCCGACGGCGTCCTGGGGTGTCACGCGGATACCGGCGGTGGTGAGCAGGGTCCGGCCGTCGTGGCACAGGGCGCCGTCCGCCCCGTTCTTGACGGCCACCAGCGAGATCTGGTGTGCGAGGAGTTCGGCGGCGGCCGCGACGGATGTGCCGTCGGTGCCGGCCAGCCGGTGCGCCTCGGCGGCGTTGGGCAGCAGGATGTCGGTCCGGGCGAGGACGGGCGCCAGCGCCGCGCGGTCCCAGCGGCCCGAGGGGTCGTCGTTGGTGTCGAGCGAGGTGGTGGCGCCCGCCGCGCGGGCGGTGTCGAAGAGGCCCGGCAGATCGGCGGCGAGCCCCGGCATCAGGAAGTAGGACGCGGCGTGGACGTGCCGGGCCGAGGTCAGCAGATGCTCGGGCACATCGCGGCCCGAGGTCGCGGCGAGGGTGCCCGGCGCGGTGAGGATGGCCCGGTCGTCGTCGCGGGTCACGATGACGGTGAGCGGTGTCGGCAGGCTCGGGTCCAGGTGCAGCCCGCTGATGTCGACGCCTTGTGCCGCGAGTTGGTCGCGCATGTGGTGTCCGGCGCCGTCGTCCCCGATACGTCCGGCGAAGGCCACGCGCAGCCCCAGCCGGGCGGCGCCGCACGCGGTGATCGCGGCGGATCCGCCGAGGGTGAGGGCACCGCTGTCGATGAGCTGTTCGCGCTGGCCGAAGGCGAGTGGGGTGGTGAGCGGTCCGACGATGACGTCCGGGTTGGCGTCCCCGATGACGAGCAGGTCGAAGGTGGGCGGCATGCGGCTTCCTGACGAGTGGTGAGGGAGGGGCGGCGCTGGACCGTGGTCAGCCCTTGAGGCCGGTGGAGGTGATGGACCGGACGAAGGTCTTCTGGGCCGCGAGGAAGGCGAGCAGCACCGGCAGCACGGTGATGACGTTTCCCGCCATCACGGCCGACCACTGGGTGTGGTGCTGTCCCCGGAAGGTGGTCAGGCCCAGTTGGAGGGTGTAGTTGGCGTCGTGGTTCAGGGCGATGAGCGGCCACGACAGATCGTTCCAGGTGGTGAGGAAGGTGAGGACGGCCACGGTGCTCAGCGCGGGGCGGGACAGCGGGACCACGATCTGGAACAGCACCCGCAGCCGCGAGCACCCGTCGATCCAGGCGGCCTCCTCCAGCTCCCTGGGCAGCGAGAGGAAGAACTGCCGCAGCAGGAACACCGCGAACGGCGTCACCAGTGACGGCACGATCAGCGCCCCGAGGGTGTCGACGAGCCCCAGCTTCCGCATGACCAGGAAGGTCGGGATCATCGTGAGCTGGAACGGGATGGCCATGGTCGCCAGCATCAGGACCAGCAGCACCCGGGAGCCGCCGAACCGCATCCGGGCGAAGGCGTATCCGCCCAGCGTCCCGAGCAGCAGGTTCGAGAAGACCGCGACGGCCGAGACGATGAGGGAGTTGGCGAACCAGCGGGGGAACATCGCGTTGCCGAGCACGAAGCGGTAGCCGCCCAGGTGGATCCCGGAGGGCCAGAGCGCCGGTGGGAACCGGTTGATCTCCGCGTCGCTCATCACGGAGCTGAGCCCCAGCCAGATCAGCGGTACGGCAAAGAGCAGCGCCAGTGGCGCGAGCAGCAGATGCCATGGGCTGAACGGCAGCCGGAACCGGCGCCGTGGCCGGGCCACGGGCTCCCCGGCGCTCCGGCCGACCGGCCGGAGCCGGTCGGTGGCGCTCCCGGGCAGGTGGGACAGGTCCGTCATGACGTGGCTCCCTTGAGGCGGCGGTCGTCGCGGCGCCGGATTAGCCGCAGCCCGGTGGCGACCACGAGCAGGGCGACGCCGAGGACGTAGGCCGCCGCGGCCCCGTATCCGGCGGTGAAGTTCCGGAACGCCTGCTCCCAGACGAAGTAGACGATCACGGTGGTCGATCCGAGCGGACCGCCCTTCGTCGTCACATACACCAGGTCGAAGACCTGGAGGGCGCTGATCGTCTGCCAGAGCAGCAGGAACACACTGACCGGCGCGATGGTGGGCAGGGTGACATGGCGCAGCACATGGCGGCGTTCCGCGCCGTCCAGGGTGGCGGCCTCGATGAGTTCCCGGGGTACGTCCTGGAGGGCGGCGAGGTAGATCACGACGCAGAAGCCGGTGCCGCTCCACAACGAGATGGCCACCAGGACCAGCAGGGCCTGGGCCGGATCGGACAGAAACCCCTGCGGGGAGAGCCCGAGGCGGTGCAGCAGCGCGTTGGCCGCGCCGAACTCCGGGTCGAGGATGAAGGAGAACAGGACGCCCTGGGCGGCGGCGGAGACCACGAACGGCACGAAGAGCAGGGTGCGGTACAGGCCGGAGAACCGGATGCGGCGGTTGAGGACCAGCGCGAGCGCCAGCCCCAGGCCGATGCTCAGCGGCACGTACAGCGCGGTGTACACCAGCGTGTTGCGCACGGCCTGGGCGAACTGCGGATCGTCGGCGAGCTGGCGGTAGTTGTCCCAGCCCACCCAGACGCTCGGCGTGAGGAGGTCGCTGTACTGGAACGACAGCAGCAGCGACCACAGGACGGGGACGACGCTCAGGCCGAGGATGACCAGGACGGAGGGGAGGACGAACGCCCAGGCGGTCGCGGCCTCCCGGCGGCCTCTGCGGCGCGGCGACCCGGCCGGTGTCCGCGATGCCGGACGGGTGATGGGGGTGGGCAGACGGGACATGTGTTGCTCCTCAACGCACCTTGGCCATGGCGGCGTTGGCCTCGTCCGCGCACCGCCGCAGCGCCTTGGCCGGTGTGCTCTTCCCGAGCAGGACGGCGGTGATGGCCTCGCCGAACGGCATGGAGATCTTGGGGTAGGCCCGGTCGACGGGCCGTACCCGCGCGGTCTCCAGCGCCTCGGTGAACACCTGGAGACCGGGCACCTCGGCCGCGTGCCTGCGCCACTTCGGACGGCGCTCGGCCGGCCGGCTCTGCGGCAGGCTGCCCGCCTCGGAGTCCCACAGATATGCCTGGTCGGGCTCCATGAGCCAGCCGATGAACGTACGGGCGGCCGTCAGCCGCGCGGAGCCGTTGTCGAACACGCTCCAGGTGTCGGGGCCGGAGATCGTCACCGACCGGCCGTGGAAGCCGGGCAGCGGGACGACGTGATAGTCGAGCTTCGCCTGGCGGATGTCGGGCAGTTGCCAGGGGCCGGTCGCGACCATGCCGAGCCGGCCGGTGGAGAACGCCTGGTACATCTGCTCGCCACCGGGCTTGGGGTCGACGTAGACGCTTTTGTCCCGGGCCAGTTCGGCGAGCACATCGAGGGAGCGGACACCGGGTTCACCGGTGAATCCGATCTCCCGCTTGCCCTTGGCGATGACCTCTCCGCCCAGGTCCCAGATCATGGGCCACAGCCGCCACACCGTGTCCTCGTCGCCCGCGCCGGGCCAGCCGGTGCCGAACGTGCCCTTGCCGCGGTCGGTCAGCTTCCGGGCCGTCTCGGTGAAGTCCTGCCAGGTCCAGCCCGGTGCGGGCAGCTCCAGCCGGGCCTCGCGGAAGAGCTTCTTGTTGCACACCACGGCGAGCGAGTCCAGCACCGCGGGCACCGCACGGACCACACCGTCGACCATGACGCCCTCCCGGGCGGCCGGCCAGTACTGGTTCCAGGGCACCGGCTGGGATTCCACGACCGACGTCATGTCCGCGAGCTGGGGACTTCTGGCGACACTCGCCAGGTCGGAGCCGAAGATATAGGCGACGTCGGGTGGCGACTGGGCGACGAGACCGGCCATCACCTTCTGGAGCATGTCGTCCGCCAGCACCCCGCCGCCGATGTCGACCCGGATGGCGGGGTGGCTTCGGTGGAAGTTGGCCACGAGCCGCTTGAACGCTTTCAGCGAGGGGCCGTTCTGCCCGTGCCACACCTCGATGTGCACGGTTCCGTCGGAGTCCACGCCCAGGCCCGTCCCGCATCCCGCCACCGCCGTACCCGCTGCCGCGGTGAGGGCCAGCGCGCCACCGCCGCGCAGGATGCCACGGCGCGAGGGCCCGCGGCGGCCACTGCGGTCCGCGTCCATAACTGCCTCCAGATGTTCGGTGAGTGGGTGGCCGCCACGGTCCGCGGCGGCCACCCACCGTCCCCGGCCGGGACTACGGGCAGGTCTTGCGGACGTAGCCGTCCTCGCCCTTGGGCAGCACATAGAGGTCGCGCTGGACGACGCTGACCCGGTCGCCGTACTTGCAGGCGTTCTTCATCCCGGCGTTCGTGTACTCGATGAAGATGGCGTTGTTCCCGAACGCCGCGAGGTAGTCGGCGCACTCCTGGTACTCGGGGTTGCCGCATTCCTCGGCGATGGCGAAGTCGAGGCCGTTGGCCGCGTGGTTCTTGGCCAGCTCCACGGTGTTCTTCTGACCGACCGCGAGGCCCTTGCCGTGGCCGTAGGCGGACAGCATCCGGATGTAGGTCTGGGCGTGCTTCTCGGTGATCCGGCCCTTGACGACATCACGGGTGAAGGTGTCGAAGTTGTCCAGTTCCAGCGCGTCGAAGCCCTTGGCGGCGCATTCGTCGATCTGGGCGTCGATCTTCTCCGCGATGCCCTCCCGCTTCTTCTCGGTGGTGATGTCGAGGATCGCCTCGTCCCAGTCCGGGTCGATGATGACTGCACCGTCGTCGTTCTTGAGCAGCAGGTCGGAGGGCCAGTCCGCGGGGCCGCCGGGCTGGCCGGTCTTCTGCGTCTGGAAGGCGTTGACGTAACAGATGTTGTACAGGCCGGGTGCCGGGGAGGCGCTGTGGTCACGGCTGACGACCCCCACCCCGGACGGCGGGGTGTACGCGCCGCCGATCTGGTAGTCGAAGCCCGCGTGGACCGGCGGAAGGGCGACCGTGGCGGCCGAGGCGGGGGCGGGGGCGAGAACGCCGGCCGCGGCGGCCGCGGCGCATGCCACGGCGGCGCCCACAATGGTACGGATGCGCGAACGGTTCAGGCTCATCGCTGAGAGCTCCATGATCCGTGGGCACGGCCCCGCCTCGGTCGCAGACAGCGACCTGGCGACTCGGGCCGGACTCACGGCGGGGCCGCATACCGGCTGGGCGTACCTCTGTCGCCGAGTAATTCGACATCGGCGTGCCAGGGAGTAAACCGATCAAACCGAGCCACGTCAAGAGCGTGAAACTGCTCAGTGTCGGCTCGGAACACGCAGAAGCGATCAGGATGGAGGGGGTACGCGGCGGACATTACGCACAGATGCGGGCATGTCGATGCGCGGGAACCGATCGGTCCCCGCGCGCCGAACACACTAGATGCGCCGGAGTCCCACCAGGACTCTCTCCATCAGGGCGCGGTCCGGCGCGGCGCCCTCCTCGGAGGCCGTCCGGTGGACGACGATCAGCCCGTGCTCGGCCATGTCGCCGAGCAGCACCTTGGCCACCCCCAGGGGCACCATGAGCATGGCCGCCACCTCGGCCACCGACCTCGGCTCCTGACACAGCGCGATCACCGGGCGGTGGTCCGCTTGCAGGACGTCGGTCGAGCGGTGACCCAGCTCGGTGGTGGTCACCAGGGTCTCGACCTCGAAGTGATGGTGGGACCTGGTCCGGCCGCCGGTCCATGAGTAGGCGCGCACGAGCGCGGCCGGGCCCTGGCTCTCGTCGTGCTCGGACTCCCAGGCGGCCGGCGCCTCGGGCTCCGGCGACGCCCTCGGGAAGAGTTCCCCGGGCTCCTCGGGCCGGCCGTCCCCGCCCTCACGGCGGGACGGGGCCTCCGGCGTCCCCTCGGAACGAGCCGCCTTCCGCCCGCGTCGCCCCTTGCCGAAGCTGAAGGCGTTGAGCACGTCGGCGAAGGTCTGCTCGTCCTCCGCCCCCTGTTCTCTCCCAGGTCCCTGCCCGGAAGGGCCTTCACCGGTGCTCATCATCTCCCCGTCCGGCCTATTGGGCTGATGTCCGCTTCACGCCGCGCAGGTTCAGCTCCTGCAACTCAGCGCGGAGCTCCGGGGTCAGCAGCTCGCCGACCTGGTCGACCAGTACGGTCATCTCGTAGGCCACCTGACCGATCTCGCAGTCCGGCGCCGCCAGCACCACGAGACACGAGCCGTCCTCGATCGACATCAGGAGCATGTTCCCGAGCTCCATCTGGATGACCGAGGACCGCACATCACCGGTCATCAGGCACTGGGCGGCGCCCTGGATCAGGCTGATGGCCCCGGCGGCAATGGTGGCGACCTGCTCGGCCCGCTCGGCCACCAGCCCGTCCGACGCGGTGAGCAACAGTCCGTCGGCCGAGACCACCACGGCGTGCGCCACATTGGGCACACGCTCGGTGAAGTTGGTGACCAGCCATCCGAACTGGCTCACCTCCCGCAACTGGGGTGAGGTCATTGGTTCTTCCTGTCCATCTTCGCTGAGACCTTATGTCTCGTCGCGTCCGTCGGGCTGACCCCGGCGGATGCCCGACTGGTAATTGCTGAGGAACGAATGGGTGCGGCCGGCGTTCCGCCGCGCGGATTCCTCGTCACCGGCCGCACGCGGCTTGGGGCGCTCCTCGGTGGCGCGCGGCTTGGCCCGGTCGGTACCCGGGTCCTGGCGCGGCACCCGCCGGGGCAGTCCGGCCTGGGTGACTCCGCCCGCGTCGGCGGCGCCCGGCCGCTCGTGGACGATCTGGCCGGGGTCGTCGGCGGCACCCGGCCGGCTCTCACCGGGGGACGCGGGCGCGGCGGGTACGGGCCGCCGGGGCAGCTCGGAGGCCGGGCGGTCGGCC
>NZ_JAHLEM010000328.1 GCF_018883605.1 Streptomyces niphimycinicus
CTCCGCACCGCCCAGGGCCGCGCCCGCGCCCTCCGCGCCGCCCTGGGCGGCGGCCCAAGCGGCGTAGTAGGCCGCCGAACGGGCCGCCTGGACCGCGACGTACACATCCGCCAGCCGGTGCTTGACCGCCTGGAACGAGCCGATCGGGCGGCCGAACTGCTCACGCGCCCGCACATAGTCGACCGTCCGTGCGAGAGCCGCGTCCGCCGCCCCCACGGCCTCGGCGGCAAGCACGGCCGCGGCCGCCGCACCCACCGCCGCCAGCGCCTCCGCGACCCCGTCCCCGCTCCCGCCGTCATCCACCCCCAGCAACTCGGCGGATACGTTCCGCAGCTCGATGCGGGCCTGCGGGCGCGTCGCGTCGAGCGCGGTCAGCCGGGTGCGGACCAGCCCGTCAGCCCCCGCCGTAACCCCGTCCGCCCCCGCCGGGACGAGGAACAGCAGTGTCCGGCCGCGTGTATAGCCCCCGGCACGGGCGGCGACCAGCAGCAGTTCGGCGCTGTGCCCGCCCAGCACCTGCTCCACCTGCCCATACAGCCGCCACCCGGCACCGCCGTCGCCGTCCGGGCGCGCCTGGACACCCCCCGCGCGCCCCCCACCGGCCCACGCGCTGTCCCGTGCTCCTACGAGCCCGAGCGCTTCCGGCAGCGCGCGCCCCGGCACCGCGAGCGCCGCCGTAAGGGCGCCCTCCGCGATACGCGGCAGCAGCTCGGCGCGCTGTGCCTCCGTCCCCACCGCGGCGACCAGGGGCGCGGCGAACACGGCGGTGGCCAGTAGCGGCGAGGGCAGCAGCACGCGCCCTGTCTCCTCACAAGCCAGCGCCAGCTCGGTGACCCCGCAGCCGACGCCCCCGTACGCCGGCGGAAGGGCCAGGCCCGGCAGCCCGAGCGTCCGGGCGAGCCGCCGCCACAGGGCCTCGTCGTAGCCGGGCGCGGCATGGACCGCCGCCTTGACCTCGTCCGGCCCGCATCGCTCCCGCAGGAGTGTGCGCAGCGTACGGCGGATCTCGTCCTGTTCCTCGGTGAACGCGGCGTCCATCGGCGAGCACCTCCCGCAATCTGACGGACCGTCATACTAGGGACGGACCCCGGACTTTCCCACCCCTCCGCCCCCTCCACGGCTCCACCAAATCTGATGTACCGTCAGATTCATGTCGCCCGCAGCGCACCGCGCCCGTAAGGTCGCCGTCGTCGGGGTCTCCCTCTCCGACTGCGGCCGCGTCGACACGGCCACCCCCTACGCCCTCCACGCCCAGGCCGCCCGCCGCGCCCTCGCCGACTCCGGGCTCGACCGGTCGGTCGTCGACGGCTTCGCCTCGGCGGGGCTCGGCACCCTCGCGCCGGTCGAGGTGGCCGAGTATCTGGGGCTGCGGCCGACCTGGACCGACTCGACGGCCGTCGGCGGCTCCACCTGGGAGGTCATGGCGGCGCACGCGGCGGACGCGATCGCCGCCGGGCACGCCCGCGCCGTCCTGCTCGTCTACGGCTCCACCGCCCGCGCCGACATCCGCGCGGGCCGCCGCACCGCGAACCTCTCCTTCGGGGCACGGGGACCGCTCCAGTTCGAGGTCCCGTACGGGCATACGCTGGTCGCCAAGTACGCGATGGCCGCGCGCCGCCATATGCATGAGTACGGCACCACGCTCGAACAGCTCGCGGACATCGCCGTTCAGGCGCGTATCAATGCCGGGCACAATCCGGACGCGATGTTTCGCGAACCGATCACGGTCGATGACGTCCTGAGCGGCCCGATGATCGCCGACCCCTTCACCAAACTGCACTGCTGCATCCGCTCGGACGGCGGCTGCGCGGTGCTGCTCGCGGCCGAGGAGTACGTACCGGACACGGCGAAAGCCCCGGTGTGGGTGCTGGGTTCGGGCACGGCCGTCTCGCACACCACCATGTCCGAATGGGAGGACTTCACGATCTCCCCGGCCGCGGCCTCGGGACGGGCGGCCTTCGCGCGGGCGGGTGTCCGGCCGTCGGATATCGATGTGGCCCAGCTCTATGACGCCTTCACCTATATGACCCTGGTGACCCTTGAGGACCTGGGCTTCTGCGCCAAGGGCGAGGGCGGGGCGTTCGCGGCGAAGGGGCGGCTGACGCGGGACGGCGAGCTGCCGACCAACACCGACGGCGGCGGCCTCTCCGCCTGCCACCCTGGGATGCGCGGACTGTTCCTGCTGGTCGAGGCGGTACGCCAGCTTCGCGGCGAGGCCGGGGAGCGGCAGGTGCACAAGGCGGGCGGACGGCTGCCGGAGCTGGCCGTGGCGTCGGGGACGGGGGGCTGGTTCTGCTCAGCGGGCACAGTCGTCCTGGGCCGCGGCTGACCGGCCCCGCGCGGCGGCCGGGGGACGGTCAGCGGCCCGGGTCAGCGCCGGTCCCGGCTCGGCCCGCCCCTGCCGTACGTACGCCTCCGCTTGCCCCGGCCCATCGCGGGTGATCGGATGGGGAGCCGATGAGCGATGACCAGAACGAGGCTGAGGCATTCCGCGCACTGCTGCGCGGCCTGCGCGTACCCCATGCGGGCGAGCTGCCGGTCTTCGACCCGGACACGGCCCCGGACGCACCGCTTCCGCTCTTCCGGCGGTGGCTGCGGGAGGCCGCCGAGGCGGGGGAACCCGGCCCGCACACCATGACCTTGGCCACCGCGGACGCCGACCGCCGCCCGTCCCAGCGCACGGTGATGCTGCACGACGCCGATGAGCACGGCTGGCACTTCGGCACCCATCGCACCAGCCGTAAGGGCCGGGAACTGGCCGAGAACCCGTACGCCTCGCTCGCGTTCCACTGGATGCGGGCGGGCCGTCAGGTGCGTGTCAGCGGGCGGGTCGGCGAGGCCGGGCCGGAGGAGAGCGCTGCCGATCTGCGCGGCCGGTCCCCGGCGGCACTCGCGGCGGCGCTGGCCGGGAGCGGACGCCAGAGCAAGGTACTCGGCTCGCACGAGGAGCTGCTACGGGCCTTCGAGACGGCGTACGAGCGGGCCGAACGCGAACCGGACGCGACCGCCCCCACCTGGACCCTGTACGTCCTGGAGGCGGACGAGGTCGAGTTCTACCAGGAGGAGGCTCGGCGGCGGCACGTACGGCTCCGCTACCGCCGCGACCCGGACGAGCGCGGCGGCTGGCGGCGGGAACTGCTGTGGCCGTAGGGGCGGTGGGGCCGTGGGAGCGGTGGGGCCGTAGCGGCGGTGCGGCCGTTTGGCGACGAACGTAAGGGTGCGACGAGCCGGCGAACGCGACCGTAAGGCGCGCACCATTGAACGGTGCGACCGTAAGGCGGTTACGCCGTAACGCCAGGCAGACGCGGACAGGGGCCGACTAAGCGGCCTCGATGAAGTCCGGTGCGGTTTCGGGTGCGCCCCGAAGGGGCGCGGGGCTGTGTCGATATGCGGCTCCGCCGCGGCTGTGTCGATATGCGGCTCCGCCGCGGCTGTGTCGATATGCGGCTCCGCCGGGTGGGCGGCCAGCCACGACACAGCCGCGGATGAACGACCGCACCTCGCGGCACTTCCCGCGGAGCGCTTAGGCGAGCAGCGGCCGGAAGACGGGAACGGCGGGAGCGTCCCCCTCGGCGGCATCGGCCGTCCGGAACGCCACCCGGAGCCGCATCCCGACGCGCGGACCGCTCGCCGGGGCCTCGATGAGTTCGGTCATCATCCGCGGCCCCTCGGCGAGGTCGACGACGGCGGCGGTGTACGGGACGCGGGCGCCGAACGGCGG
>NZ_JAHLEM010000329.1 GCF_018883605.1 Streptomyces niphimycinicus
GCGAGCAGCGGCCGGAAGACGGGAACGGCGGGAGCGTCCCCCTCGGCGGCATCGGCCGTCCGGAACGCCACCCGGAGCCGCATCCCGACGCGCGGACCGCTCGCCGGGGCCTCGATGAGTTCGGTCATCATCCGCGGCCCCTCGGCGAGGTCGACGACGGCGGCGGTGTACGGGACGCGGGCGCCGAACGGCGGCAGATCATTGCGGTGCACCACGGACCATGTGTAGAGCGTCGCGGCGCCGCTCGCCTCCTCCCAGATGACGTCCTCGCTCCAGCAGTACGGGCAGAATTCGCGCGGGTAGTGATGGGCCCGGCCGCAGTCGGCGCACCGCCGGATCAGCAGCCGGCCCTCGGCCGCGGCGTCCCAGTAGGGGCGGGTGAAGGCGTCGATCTCGGGCAGGTCGAAGCGCGGGGCGCCCGCGGGCGGCGCCGGGCTCACAGGAACAGCCCCCATGCCTCGTCCAGTGACCAGGTCTGCCAGCTCATGCCGAAGAGCCCGACCACGGAGATCAGCACCATCATCGAGTTCTGCCCCTGCTCCGCCCAGTCGTGGATCATCAGCAGGAAATAGAGCAGATTCAGCACGATCGCGCCGACCAGGGCGATGGGGGTCAGAAAGCCGAGCGTCAGACCGAGGCCGAGGGCGAGTTCGGCGTAGACGACGACATACGCCATGACCTTGGGCCGAGGAGTGACCACCGCACCGAAGCCGCTGCGGACAAACGCCCAGCGGTGCTTGTCGGCCACGCCCACCGCCCAGCCGATACCGGTGCCGCGCTCGAACCAGTCCTTCTTGTCCTTGTGCCGCCAGCTCTCGAGCCACCACAGGCCGAGTCCGATGCGCAGTACGGCGAGCCATTCGGCCCCGCTGAGCCCGATCGTCCGCATCGTGCCCCACCTCTCCGATCCCAGCGAATCTGACGGTACGTCAGTTTCGGGGGACGGGCGCGGCCCGCGCAAGGGGTCGCACCAGCGGAACAGGGACCGACGGGACACGGGAGCGGCGACCGACAGGCCGACAGACCGGCCGTGACCTGTCCGCAATCCATTCGGAATCACTTTGACCGGATCGCTTTGACCGAAACCCGTCAAATACCCGGCTACGCTCGCCCGCATGGCCGACAGCTCCCCCGAGAAGTCCTCACCCGTTTATGTGATCGGCGGTGGACCGGGCGGACTCGCCGCCGCTGCCGCGCTCAGCCACCGCGGGATCCGTGCCGTCGTCCTGGAGAAGTCCGAGGCGGTCGCGGCGTCCTGGCGCAACCACTACGACCGGCTGCATCTGCACACCACGCGCCGGCTGTCCGCGCTCCCCGGCCTGCCGATCCCCCGGTCCTACGGGCGCTGGGTGGGGCGCGACGACGTGGTGCGCTATCTGGAGCGCTACGCCGAGCACCACCGGCTGGAGATCGTCACGGGGGTCGAGGTCTCCCGCATCGACCGGTCGTCCGACAACACGGAGTGGGTGCTGCGCGCCACGGGCGGCCGGGCGCTGTCCTCGCCCGTGGCCGTTGTCGCGACGGGCTTCAACCACACCCCACGGGTGCCGGACTGGCCGGGCCGCACCGCCTACACCGGTGAGCTGCTGCACGCCGCCCACTACCGCAACGCCCGCCCCTTCGAGGGCCGTGACGTGCTCGTGGTCGGCGTCGGCAACACGGGCGCGGAGATCGCGGTCGACCTGGTCGAGGGCGGCGCGGCCCGGGTGCGGCTGGCGATCCGCACCGTGCCGCACATCGTGCGCCGCTCCACGGCGGGCTGGCCCGCGCAGGCGAGCGCCATCCTGGTGCGCAGGCTGCCGCGGCGCGCGGTGGACCGGGCGGCGCGAGCGATGTGCCGGCTGAGCATGCCGGATCTGACCGAGTACGGTCTGCCCTGGCCCGACACCGGGCTCTACACCCGCGTGCGGGAGGGCGCCATCCCGATCCAGGACGTGGGGCTGGTCGACGCGGTACGGACAGGGCGGGTGGAGGTGGTCTCGGCGGTCGACTCCTTCGATCTGGACAAGGTGGTCCTCGCCGACGGCTCGCGGATCGGCCCCGAGGTGGTGATCGCCGCGACCGGCTACCGGCGCGGCCTCGAGGAACTGGTCGGCCATCTGGGCGTACTCGACGACCGCGGCCGCCCCCTCCCGCACGGTCGCCGGACCCTGAAGTCCGCCCCGGGACTGCACTTCACGGGCTATACGAACCCGATCAGCGGGATGCTGCGCGAGCTGGCCATCGACGCCCGGAAGATCGCCAAGACGGTGGCCCGCACAACGGCATGACCACGAAGCGGGCGAGACCACCAACGCGCACGCGGACATAGGCACAGGCATGTCACCACGCACCGCACCGGAGGCGCCCGACCGAGCACGCATTCCACCGCCCTCGCCGTCACCCTGCGTGTTCCCCGCGCCCCGAGCATTCCTGACAGGCCGTCAGTTCAGTAACCTGACTACTGGGTAATGTGACTTGGCGTCAGTTTTGCCGCCGAACCACCCGGTCACCTGCCCGGTTATTGGCCAACGAGCAGGAGTGGCGGATACCGATGCTTGGATCGACCTACGGCACCCTGACCACCAACTCCCGTCATGCCCGCGCCGTCGCCTGCGGGCGGGCGCCCGGCCCCGCCGTGCACGTCTCCAGCACGGAGGCGGCGGGCGGGACCGTCGAAGGCGCGGACGACGTGGACGTCAGCGGGCGCCCGCTGCACTCCGCCGTCCCCGATCTGGACCGCTTCTTCCATCCCGAGTCGGTGGCCCTCATCGGGGCCTCCGACGCGGACGGCCGTCCCAACACCGGTATCACCCGCCAGCTTCTGGCCTGGGCCGAACGCGTCGGCGCCCGGCTGCACCCGGTGCATCCCTCCCGTAGCGCCGTCTTCGGCATTCCGTGCGTACCGTCCGTGGCCGCGCTGCCCGAGCCCGTCGACCTCGCCGTCCTCCTCGTCCGTGATCCGCTCCCGGTCATCGAGGAACTCGACGGGAGCAAGGTGAAGTTCGCCGTCGCCTTCGCCTCCGGCTTCGCCGAGACCGGCCCCGAGGGCGCCGCCGCACAGGCCCGACTGGCCGCCGCCGCCCGCGGCGCCGGGCTGCGGCTGCTCGGCCCCAACACCAACCTCAACGCCTTCGAGAAGTTCCGCGACGACCTCGACGGGCCCGCCATCGCCCTCATCACCCAGTCAGGCCACCAGGGCCGCCCGGTCTTCACCCTCCAGGAACTCGGCATCCGGCTCAGCCACTGGGCCCCGACCGGCAATGAGGCCGATCTGGAGACCGCCGACTTCATCTCCTACTTCGCCGACCGGCCCGAGGTCGGCGCCATCGCCCTGTACGCGGAGGGGCTGAAGGACGGGCGCAGCTTCCTCCTCGCCGCCGACCGGGCCGCCCGCGCGAAGGTGCCCGTCGTCGCCGTGAAGGTCGGCCGCACCGAGACCGGCGCCCGCACCGCCGCCTCCCACACCGGCAAGCTGACCGGCTCGGACGCGGTGGTGGACGCGGCCATGCGGCAGTTCGGCGTGATCCGCGTGGACGGCCTGGACGAGCTACAGGACACGGCGGCGCTGCTCGCCCGCGCCCGCCCGCCGCTCGCCGAGGGCGTCGTGGTGTATTCGATCTCCGGGGGCACCGGGGCCCACTTCTCCGACCTCGCCACCGCTGCGGGACTCACCCTGCCCACCCTCTCCACCGAGAAGCAGACCGAACTCCACCAGTGGATACCCGGCGATCTCAGCGTCGCCAACCCGGTCGACAACGGCGGTCATCCGGTCGGCGACTGGCGCGGCCGCAAGATCATCGACGCGATCCTGGCCGATCCCGCCGTGGGCGTGCTGATCTGCCCGATCACCGGCCCCTTTCCGCCCATGAGCGACAAGCTTGCGCAGGATCTGGTGGAGGCGGCGGAGCAGACGGACAAGCTGGTGTGCGTGGTGTGGGGCTCGCCGGTCGGCACCGAGGACGCCTACCGCACCACCCTGCTGGGCTCCTCGCGCGTGGCCACCTTCCGTACGTTCGCCAACTGCATCACCGCCGTGCGCGCCTATCTGGGGCACCACCGCTTCACCGCCTCCTACCGCTCCCCCTTCGACGACGCCCCGCGCACCCCGTCCCCGTCCCTGCGCAAGGTGCGCGATCTGCTGCGCCCAGGAGGCCGCCTGAGCGAGCACGCGGCGAAACAACTGCTGCGGGCGTACGGCATCCGGGTGCCGCGCGAGCAGTTGGTGACCAGCGCCGCGGCGGCCGTCCGCGCCGCCGGGCTCGTGGGCTATCCCGTCGTCATGAAGGCATCCGCGCCGCAGCTCGCCCACAAGACCGAGCTGGGGCTGGTCCGGCTGGGGCTGACCTCGGCCAGCCAGGTCCGCGACACCTATCGGGAGCTCACCGACATCGCCCGCTGCGAGGGCGTCGAGCTGGACGGGGTGCTGGTCTGCCAGATGGTCCAGCGCGGGGTGGAGATGGTCGTCGGCATGAGCCATGACACCCTCTTCGGCCCGACCGTGACCGTGGGTATAGGGGGGGTGCTCGTCGAGGTGTTCCGCGACGCCGCCGTACGCGTCCCCCCGTTCGGCGAGGACCAGGCGCGCACGATGCTCGCCGAACTGCGCGGCCGCGCCCTCCTCGACGGTGTGCGCGGCGCTCCCCCGGCCGATGTGGACGCGCTCGTGGAAGTCGTGCTGCGGGTCCAGCGCATGGCCCTGGAACTCGGGGACCACCTCGCCGAACTCGACGTCAATCCGCTGCTGGTCCTGGAACGCGGCCAGGGCGCCGTGGCACTGGACGCGCTGGCGATCTGCCGCTGACCGATGGAGCGTTTCCATGACCTCTCCCTCCCCCGAAGAAGCGCTTGACTCCGTTGTACGGCACACCACTGACAACGGCGTCTCGTGGATCACGCTCAACCGCCCCGCCGCGATGAACGCCATCACCCCCGACCAGCGAGAACACCTGATTTCGCTGTTGGACCACGCCTCCGCGGACCCGGCCGTCCGGGCCGTCGTGCTGACCGCCACCGGCAAGGGCTTCTGCGCCGGAGCGGATCTGCGCGGCGCACCGGCCGCGGCGGAACGCGTCGCGGGCGATGTCGCCCGGCTGATCCGCGGCGGAGCGCAGCGGCTCATCGCCGCCGTTCTCGACTGCGAGAAGCCTGTGATCGCCGCCGTCAACGGCACGGCGGCCGGGCTCGGCGCCCATCTCGCCCTCGCCTGCGATCTGGTGCTGGCCGCCGAATCGGCCGTCTTCATCGAGGTGTTCATCCGCCGCGCTCTGGTCCCCGACGGGGGCGGTGCGTATCTCCTGCCCCGGCTGACCGGCCCGCAGCGCGCGAAGGAGCTGATGTTCTTCGGCGACGCGCTGCCCGCCGCCGAGGCCGAGCGGCTGGGCCTGGTCAACCGGGTCGTCCCGGACGACGACCTGGCCAAGTCCGCCCGCGCCTGGGCCGAGCGCCTCGCGGCCGGACCCACCCGCGCCCTCGCCCTCACCAAGGCGCTGGTCAACGCCTCCCTGGAGTCCGGGCGCCCGGCCGCGTTCGCCGCCGAGGCGGCGGCGCAGGAGACCAACATGACCACGGCCGACGCCCAGGAGGGCGTGAGCGCGTTTATCGAGCGCCGGCCCCCCGTGTACCGAGGCCGCTGAGAGACCACAGACCCACGCGGTCCCAAAGAACAAGAAGGCCATCACACAAGCCAGGAAAACCGTCGGGCAAGCCAAGAAAGGGGGACGGGCCATGATGGGACACGCCGGTATGGCCGCCACCGCCGTCCGCTACCTCCGGGCGGTCGGCTCGCCGACCGCCTCCGTACGACCGGTCGACCCGCTGCCCCCACCGGAGCTGCGCTGTGTGCGCGACGATGAGCGGCCCCCGGTCGACGCCGCCGAATTCCGCCGCGTACTGGGCCATTTCGCGAGCGGGATCACCGTGATCGCCACCGTCGACGGAACCGGCCCGACCGGGTTCGCCTGCCAGTCCTTCGCCTCGCTGTCCCTGGACCCGCCGCTGGTCGCCTTCATGGTCGCCCGCACCTCCACGACCTGGCCGCGCATCGCCCGCGCGGGCGTCTTCTGCGTCAACGTCCTGGGCGCCCACCAGGGCGAGCTGTGCCGCGCCTTCGCGGTCAGCGGCTCGCGGCGCCCCGACAAGTTCGCGGGCGTGCGCCACGAACCGTCCCCTGTCACCGGCTCGCCGCGTCTCGCGGGCGTCCCGGCGTGGATCGACTGCGCGGTCCACGCCGTGCACACGGGCGGCGACCATCTGGTCGTGGTGGGCCGCGTCCGGGCCCTGGGAACGGACGAGTCCGCGGCGCGATCGGGGCCGCTGCTCTTCCACCGCGGCTCCTTCGGGGAGTTCACGGCGCTTCCATGAGCCCGCGCGGCCTTCCGTAAGGCGCCGCGCGGCCTTCCGTAAGCCCCGTAAGGCCGCGCGGCCCCTAGGCCGTGGCCGCCGCGGTCTGTGCGTTCGGGCCGCGCCGGATCACCAGCGACATCAGCGCGGCGATCGCGCACAGCGCCCCCGCGCCGTACCAGACCAGGTCGTACGAGCCGAAGGCGTCCCGCGCCACACCGCCCACGAAGGCCACGACCCCGGCTCCCACCTGGTGGGAGGCGAGCACCCAGCCGAAGACGATCGCGCTGTCCTCCCCGTACTGCTCACGGCACAGCGCCATGGTCGGCGGCACGGTGGCGACCCAGTCGAGACCGTAGAAGACGATGAAGAAGATCATCGGCGGATGCACCGCGTCGGCCAGCAGGACCGGCAGGAACATCAGGGAGAGGCCGCGCAGCGCGTAGTACATGGCCAGCAGCCGGCGCGCGTCGAAGCGGTCGGTGAACCAGCCGGAGGCCACCGTCCCGATGATGTCGAAGACGCCGATGACGGCGAGCAGGCTCGCGGCGGCCGTCACCGGCATGCCGTGGTCGTGCGCGGCGGGCACGAAGTGGGTCTTGACGAGGCCGTTCGTCGAGGCGCCGCAGATCGCGAAGGTGCCGGCGAGCAGCCAGAAGGTGCCGGTGCGCGAGGCCGAGGCGAGGGCCTTGACGGCCCGCCGGGCCGCGCCGTGCCGGGGTGCGGGCCGCGGGGTGGGCGGCCCGTCGGCGCCGTACGGGGCCAGCCCCACGTCCGAGGGGTAGTCGCGCAGCAGCAGCCAGACGAGGGGAACGATCGCCAGCGCGGCGATCGCGACCGTCATCGCGGCGGGCCGCCAGTCGTGCCGTTCGACGATCCAGGAGAGCAGCGGCAGAAAGATCAACTGCCCGGAGGCCCCGCCCGCCGTGAGGATGCCGGTGACCAGACCGCGCTGGGCGACGAACCACCGGTTGGTCACGGTGGCGGCGAAGGCCAGCGCCATGGAGCCGCTGCCGAGGCCGACCAGCACGCCCCAGCAGAGGATGAGCTGCCAGGGCTCGGTCATGAAGACCGTAAGGCCGCCACCGGTCGCGATGACGGCGAGCGCGGCCGCGATGACCTTACGGATGCCGAAGCGATCCATCAGAGCGGCGGCGAAGGGTGCGGTGAGCCCATAGAGGGCGAGGTTGACGGAGACCGCGAACCCGATCGTGCCGCGCGACCAGCCGAACTCGTCATGGAGCGGATCGATGAGCAGACCGGGCAGGGAGGCGAATCCGGCCGCGCCGATGATCGTCACGAAGGCGATGGCGGCGACCGACCAGGCGCGGTGCGGAAGGCGCGGGAGGGCCCGCCGTGGGGGCCGGTCGGGCTGCTCGCCCTGTTCGGGAGCTCCGGAGAGTTCGGTTGTCTGCGTCACCGGACCAGCATTGAGCAGCGGTTCCATCACGACGAGTGGCCCGTGAGACAGTATTCGCTAGGATCGGGCCATGCCCCTTGAGGGGCCATGCCCGAACGACGGGAGGCCGCACGTGCCCCAATCCCCGCCCGGTGACGCCGGCGGGCGCCATCGCGTCGTCGTCCTCGCCCTCCCCGGTGTGATCCCCTTCGAGCTGGGCATTCCGTACCGGATCTTCGGCAAGGCCCGCTCCGCCGACGGCCGGCGGCTGTACGAGGTGGTCACCTGCACCGTCGAGCCCGGCCTGGTGCCCACGGACGCCGACTTCCCGATCGCCGTGGAGCTCGGCCCGGAGGCCCTCGCCGAGGCCGACACCATCCTGGTGCCCGCCTCGTACGCGCTCGGCCCGGTCCGCGAGGAGGGCCGGATGACCGAGCCGCTGGCCGCCGCGCTCGCCCAGGCCCGGCCGGGCGCGCGCTGGGTCTCCATCTGCACCGGTTCGTTCGTGCTCGCCGCCGCCGGTCTCCTCGACGGCCGCCCGGCCACCACCCACTGGGCCAGCGTCGGCCAGTTCCAGCGGCTCTTCCCGACGATCAAGGTCGATCCGAATGTGCTGTTCGTGGACGACGGCGATGTGCTCACCTCGGCCGGTGTCGCCTCCGGAATCGACCTGTGTCTGCATCTGGTGCGGCGCGACCACGGCACGGCCGTCGCCAACGACGTCGCCCGGCACAGCCTGGTGCCGCCCCATCGCGACGGCGGCCAGGCCCAGTACATCCCGCGCCCGCTGCCCGAGCCCCAGCAGGCCACCACGACGACGGCGCGCGCCTGGGCGCTCGGCCGGCTGGACCGGCCCATCTCGCTGCGGGAGCTGGCCGCCCAGGAGTCGATGAGCGTACGGACGTTCACCCGCCGCTTCCGCGAGGAGGTCGGCGTCAGCCCGGGCCAGTGGCTGACCCGGCAGCGGGTGGAGCGGTCCCGTCACCTCCTGGAGGACACCGATCTCTCGGTGGACCAGGTGGCGCGCGAGGCGGGTTTCGGCTCCCCCGCGTCCCTGCGCCAGCACTTCCAGGCGGCCGTGGGCGTCAGCCCGACCGCCTACCGCCGC
Organism: Streptomyces niphimycinicus; assembly: GCF_018883605.1. GTDB lineage: Bacteria > Actinomycetota > Actinomycetes > Streptomycetales > Streptomycetaceae > Streptomyces > Streptomyces niphimycinicus. The sequence continues at coordinate 8,829 of NZ_JAHLEM010000329.1, forward strand.
ACCTTCCGCGCGGGCGCCGAGGCCGATACGGCTTCCGGCGCCGAGGCCGATACGGCTTCGGGCGCGGACGCCCGTGCGTAGGCCCTGTCCGGCGGGGCTTCGCGGGAGCGGGACAGGGCCTGGTCCGCTCAGCCCGTCACGGCCGCTTCCGCGCCCCCGAGCCGCCAACTGCGGACATGCACCCAGGTCATGTCCCGCCACCACTGCGCGTTCCAGTCGCCGCTGTGGAAGCGGAACAGCGAGATGGTGTCGGTGGTGAACCGCTTGGGCGGATCCGCGTCGAGCGTGTCCAGGAACTCCCCGGTCTCCTCATAGAGGTCGGGCCGCAGGGTCAGCTCATGGGAGGCCACGGACAGATGCGCCCGGAATTCCGCCGGGTCGAAAGGTTTGAAGAGAAAGTCCGGCTGAACGGTCGACACCGGCGCCAGCGCGGTGTTCACCGAGAGCACCAGGTCGACCATCTCGGGATTGGGCGTCCCGTCCGGCAGATGGTGCACGTTGTACGCGAACCCCTTGCCGTGCCGTTCGATACCGGCGTTGTACGTGGTGAACGCCGTGGCCTCGGACAGCAGCGGATCCAGCACCGCGATCAGCTCCTCCTCGGTGACCGTGGCGTGCACATTGCCCGCGAGGGTCGCGTGGAGCGGGAACGCGGCGCAGGAGACAAGGCCGTACTGCTGCTTCATGAGCAGATGCAGCCGGTCGGAAGTCCGTTAGCAGTGGTCGGAGCCCGTCAGAAGGTGAGCACGGCGCGCGCCACCCTGCCGTGGTGGGCGTCGTCGGCGGCCTTGGCGAAGTCCTCCAAGGGGTAGGTCCTGCTGACCAGTTCGTCCAGCAGCAGCAAGCCCTGCCGGTAGAGGTCGGCGTACCGGGCGATATCGGCTTGCGGCCGTGAGGAGCCGTAGCGGCAGCCCAGGATGGATTTGTCCAGATACATGGAGGAGACGCGGAAGGCCGCCTCGGCGTCGGCGGGCGGCACGCCGAGCAGCACCGCCTGGCCGTGCCGGTCGAGCAGATCGACGGCCTGACGGATGAGCCGGGTCGAGCCGACGCATTCGAAGGCGTGGTCCGCGCCGGTCGGCAGGAGTTCCCGTACGGCGTCGGTGGAGGGGACGAAGTGGGTCGCGCCGAAGCGCCGGGCCAGCGGCTCCTTGGCGGGGTTGGAGTCGACGGCGACGACGGGGAACGCCCCGGCGATCCGGGCCCCTTGCAGCACATTGAGCCCGATGCCGCCGCTGCCGATGACGACGACCGACTCACCGCGGTCCACCTTGGCGCGGTTGAGCACGGCGCCGACGCCGGTCAGGACGGCACAGCCGATGAGGGCGGCGGAGACGAGCGGGATCTGCTCGGGGATCCGCACCACCTGGACGGCGGTGACGAGGGTGCGCTCGGCGAAGGCGGAGTTAGAGGCGAAGTTGTACAGCCGCTCGTCGCCGCGGCGGAAGGGCCGGGTCGGCCGGCCGATCGCCGCGCGGCACATGGTGGGGCGGCCCCGGGCGCAGTCGGCGCAGGTCCCGCAGTTGGCGAGGGTGGACAGCGCCACATGATCGCCGGGAGCGACATGGGTGACGCCCGGCCCGATCTCCTCGACCACGCCCGCGCCCTCGTGGCCGAGGACGACCGGGAGGGGGAAGGGGATGGTGCCGTCGACGACCGACAGATCGCTGTGACAGAGCCCCGCGGCGGCGATGCGCACCAGCACCTCGCCGGGGCCGGGGTCGCGCACTTCCAGGTCCTCGACCACGCGCGGCGCCGTGCCGTCGAAGATGACGCCTCTCATCCTCATCACCCTTCCCCGTGCCTCAGGAGACCCAGACCAGCGACTGGAGTTCGCTGTACGCGTGCAGGCCGAACGAGCCGCCGTCGCGGCCGACTCCGCTTTCCTTGAACCCGCCGAACGGCGTCTCGGGGTGGCGCTGGGCGGTGTTGATGCCGACGTTTCCGCTGCGCAGACGGGCGGCGAGGGTCCAGGCGCGGCCCGCGTCGGCGCTGAAGACGTAGTCGTAGAGGCCGTAGGGGGTGGCGTCGGCGATCCGCACCGCCTCGTCCTCGTCGTCGAAGGGCAGGGCCACGACGACCGGTCCGAACAGCTCCTCCCGCGCGACGGTCATCGTGGGGTCGGCGTCGGCGATGAGGGTGGGGGCGACGTAGAAGCCGGGCTTGCGGGCTGGGCGTTCGCCGCCCACGACGATCCGGGCGCCCTGGTCACGGGCGCCGGAGACATACGCCTCGACGCGATCGCGCTGCGCGGCGGAGATCAACGGACCGACGATCGTGGAGTTATCCACAGGGTCCCCGATCTTCAGTGACTCTGCGTAGTGTGTGAGTGCGGCGATGACCTTCTCGTACAGCGATCGATGGACGAGCACACGGGTCGGCGCCGTGCAGATCTGCCCGCTGTGAAAGGAGAAGGTCGAACCGACCGCCCCGACCGCCGACGCGATCGCTCGCTCGTCGGCGTCCCCCAGGACGATGGCCGCGCCCTTGCCCCCCAGTTCCATCAGGGTGCGCTTCATCGACCTCCCCGCGGATTCGGCGATCTTCTTACCCACGGCGGTGGATCCGGTGAAGCTGACCATGTCGACACCGGGGTGCGCGACCAGCGCCTCGCCGGCGGCCGCGCGCGAGCCGGTGACGACATTGAAGGCACCGTCCGGGAGCCCGGCCTCCTTGAGCAGGGGGCCGAGTTCCAAACAGCACAGCGGGTCCTGCGGCGCGGGTTTGGCCACGACCGTATTGCCCATGGCCAGGGCCGGGGCGACCTTGCCCGCGAGATTCGTGAGAGGGAAGTTATAGGAGGTGATGCAGCCGACGACACCAAGAGGACGGCGGACCGCTGCCGCCCCGATCAGCCCGCCGGGCGCCAGCGGGGTGGCGGCCATGGGCAGCGGGGCGAGCGGCACGGTGTCCGGTTCGAGGGCGCCGCGCGCATAGCGGCGGAAGCGATCGATCGCCGGGGGCACTTGGAGGGCGGAGGTGACGCGCAGCGTCGCCCCGGTCTCCGCCTGGACGACGGGCACCAGGTCCGAGGTGTGCTCGGCGAGCAGATCGGCGGCCCTGTCGAGTACGGCGGCGCGCTCCCGGGGGGCGGTGCGCGACCAGCCGTCGTACGCGGCGCGGGCGGCCCGGACGGCGGCGTCCACGTCGGCCGGGTCGGCCTCGGGGGCATGGCCGACGGTCTCCTCGGTGGCGGGGTTGATGACGGGGTAGTGCCCGTTCCCGGGATCCCGCCACGAGCCGCCGATCCAGTGCGCATAGGTCTTCGTCATCGGCGTGATTCCTTGGGGAGGTTAAGTACGCGCTCGGCGATGATGGTGCGCTGGATCTCGTCCGAGCCGCCGTAGATGGTGTCGGCGCGGGAGAAGAGGAAGAGACGCTGGAAGGCGTCGAGTTCGTACGGCCGGCCGGCGGTCCAGCGCGCCGGGCCGAGTGCGGCCGCGGCGCCTCTCACCTGCACGGCCAGCTCGCCGAGCCGCTGATGCCAGCCGCCCCACAGCAGCTTGGCGACGCTGGGCGCGCCGGGATCCTGCGGACCGGGATCGCGTGGGCCGGGGGCCTGGGGGCCGGGGGCCTGGGAGTTCGCGCTCCCCGGGGGGAGGTCATGGGCGGCACCCTTCCGCGGGGCGGGGTCCCGGGCGGGGTTCGGCGCTGAGTTCCGGGCGGGGTTGGGGGCAGGGTCCCGGGCGGGGTTGGGGTTCGGGGCGGGCTTCTGTGCGGCGCCCAGGGTGCGCAGGGCGTTCCAGCGCATGGCCTTGAGCTCGGCCCACTGCCGGATGAGCCGATCGCGTAGGACGGGCTCCTCTGCGGCGCCGGTCTCCAGCGCCAGCCGCACCACCCGGCTCAGCTCCTGGGCGAAGCCGATCTGCTGGACCAGGGTGGAGACCCCGCGCTCCACCGCGAGCAGGCTCATGGCCACGCGCCAGCCGTGGCCCGCGCCGCCGACGAGGTGTTCGGCGCGGGCCACGGCCCCGTCGAAGAACACCTCGTTGAACTCCGCGGTCCCGGTCAACTGCCGGATCGGCCGCACCTCGATCCGTCCCGGCTGGTCCATCGGCACCAGCAGAAAGGAGAGTCCATGATGGCACTGTGAGCCCTCCTCGGTGCGCGCCAGCACAAAGCACCAGTCGGCTTCGTGGGCGAGGGAGGTCCAGATCTTCTGCCCGGTGATGCGATAGGTGCCCTCGCCCGGGTCGCGGACGGCGCGGGTCCGCAGCCCGGCGAGGTCCGAGCCCGCGTCGGGTTCGCTGTAGCCCTGGCACCACAGCTCCTCCGCACGGGCGATGGGCGGCAGAAAGCGGGCGCGCTGTGCGAGGTCGCCGTGGGCGAGGAGGGTGGGCGCGAGGAGGTTCTCGCCGATATGGCCCAGGCGGCCGGGTGCCCCGGCGCGGGCGTACTCCTCGGCCCAGACGACCTGTTGGGTCAGCGTCGCCGCGCGGTTGCCGTACGCCCCGTCCGTACGGTCCCAGCCCAGGCCGATCCAGCCGCCCGTGCCGAGTTCGCGCTCCCAGGCGCGGCGGGCGGTCATATCGCCGCGCGCCTCGCCGGGGTGGCCGCCGGGCTCCTGCTCGAGGGCGGTGAACGGTCCGGTGAAGTGCTCGGCCAGCCAGTCGCGCGCCTCGGCGCGGAACCGCTCGTCCTCCGGTCCGAAAGCGAAGTCCACGGCCTCTCCCCTCGTCGGCGCTGCGGTGTTCCGTGCAAGCCCTGCCGTTGTCGCCCTTGTTGGGCTTGTCGCCCTTGTTGTTCTTGTCGCCCTTGTCGCTGCTATCGCTGCTATCGCTGCTATCGCTGTTGTCGCTGTTGTCGCGGTCAGGCGTTGGGGCGTTGGCCGGTGGCGGCTGCCTGGGCCATGGCCTCCAGTTGGGCCAGCATCGGCATGGGGTCGGTGCCGACCGTGCCCGGGAGGAAGTCGGCGATCTTGTCCGGGGTCCAGGCGCCCTCGGTGTATCCGGCGCGCAGTTCACGGGGCTGTGCCCAGACCGCGATCTTGGGGCCCGCGATCGTATAGACCTGCCCGGTGATCCGCTCCGCGCGGGCGCGTTCGCTCAGCAGATAGACGACCAGGGCCGCCACGTCCTCCGGCTCGCCGATCTCCTTGAGCTCCATCGGCACGTTGGCGGACATCCGGGTGCGGGCGACCGGTGCGACACAGTTCGCGGTGACGCCGTACTTGTGCAGCCCCAGCGCGGCGCTGCGCACCAGGGAGATGATCCCGCCCTTGGCGGAGGCGTAGTTGGCCTGGGCGACGCTGCCCTGGTGGTTGCCGCTGGTGAAGCCGATCAGGGTGCCCGAGCGCTGGCGGCGCATCACCGCCGATGCCGCCCGGAAGACCGTGAAGGTGCCCTTGAGGTGGGTGGCGACGACCGGGTCCCACTCCTCCTCGGACATGTTGAAGAGCATCCGCTCGCGCAGGATTCCGGCGACGCAGACGACCCCGTCCAGCCGTCCGTACCGGTCGAGCGCGGTGTCCACGATCCGCTGGCCACCGGCCATGGTCGAAACGTCGTCGGCGACCGCGACCGCCTCACCGCCCGAGGCCGTGATCTCCTTGACCACGGCCTCGGCGACCTCGCTGCTCGGTTCGCCGCCCTCGATCGAGACCCCGTAGTCGTTGACGACCACCTGTGCCCCTTCGGCCGCGCAGGCCAGAGCCACCGCTCGTCCGATACCGCGTCCGGCCCCGGTGACGGCGACCACCTTGCCGTCCAAGAAGTTGCCCACGACGCATCCCCTCCCGGAGTTTCTGACGGTCCGTTAGATTTTTGAGCAGACGCGGCCCGAGTACAAGCCCTCGCGCACAAACGTCGACCGGGAACGACGAAGGAGATGCCATGCCGCTGCCAGCCGAGTTCCACGAGATCGCCAAGCGCGTCAACAACTGGGGCCGCTGGGGGACGGCCGACGAGATCGGCACGCTCAACCTGATCACCGACGCCGTGGTCCGGGAGGCCGCCGCGACAATACGGACCGGCCGTCGCATCCCGCTCGCGGTGCCGCTGCGGCAGGACGGCATCCAGACCGGAATGATCCCCGGACGGATCAACCCGCTGCATACGATGATCGCCGTCAACTTCGAGATGTTCGGCCCCGGCACCGTGGCGACCAGCGACGACGCGGTGACGATGGGGCTTCAGGCCGGCACCCACTGGGACGGGCTGGCCCATGTCTCGCACTCCGGCAGGATCTACAACGGCCGCCCCGCCGACTCCATCACCACCCATGACCGCGCCGCCTTCAGCGGTATCGAGAAGGCGGGACCCCTTGTCTCGCGCGGGGTGCTCCTCGATGTGGCGCGGGCCCGGGGCGCCGAGCGGCTGCCCGAGGGGCATACGGTCACCCCCGAAGACCTCGACGCCGCCGAAGAGCTGGCCGGGACGACGGTGCGCCCCGGCGATATCGTCCTCGTCCGCACCGGGCAGATCCAGCGGTATCTGGCGGGCGAGAAGGAGGCATACGCCTACCCCTCGCCGGGCCTCTCCCTGCGCACACCGGAGTGGTTCCACGCCCGCGATGTGGCGGCGGTCGCCAATGACACCTTGACCTTCGAGATCTTCCCCCCGGAGATCGAGGACCTCTGGATGCCGGTCCACGCCCTCGATCTGGTCGAGATGGGCATGCTCCAGGGCCAGAACTGGAATCTGGAGGAACTCTCCGACGCCTGCGCCGAGGAGGGGCGCTACGCCTTTCTGCTGTCGGCCCCGCCCGAGCCGTTCGCCGGCGGCACGGGCGCGCCCGTCGCCCCCGTGGCGATCCTCTGATGTCGTGACCCCTGGCGCCCGGAAGGGGATGGCGGGTCGTTCTTCTCGGGCGGCGGTGCGCTCATGCGCGCCCCGAGCACGGCACCGCGCACCGCCACCCGGCTCCCGACGCTGAGCCCTGGTTCAGCGGCGGGGGCGCGACCCGCACTCGCCAAGGAACGTCACTGTGAACACAGGGCCCACAGAGACACCACAGCCCTCGGCGTCCCCTCGCGACGAATCGCTGATCCTAGAGTGATCAACCGAACACGTCACGTCAACACCTGGTCTGGACTTTGCCTGGTTCGTCCCATGTGCGACGGCGCATGAGAGGCCGCTCGCCGCTTGGAGAGCGGCTCCTCGCCCTTCGCGCGGTCGATTTCACACCAGATCCGCTTGCCGGAGCCCTCCGGCTGCCAGCCCCATCGGTCGGCGAGACCGTCGACCAGCTCCAGACCGCGCCCATGAGTGTCGTCCTCATCGGCACAGCGCTGGCGCGGCGCGCGGTCGCTGACGTCGGCGACCTCGACCCGGACCGTTCCCAGGCCCGCACCCCGGCTGCCGAACGGCCCTGAGGCTCCGCCCCCGCCGAGACCGCCACCGCTCCCACCGGTGCCCCCGCCGCCCATCGACTGGGCGGGGAAGAGCATCCGCAGCACGGCCGGACAGCCGGTGTGCACCACGGCGTTGGTGACGAGTTCGGAAATGAGCAGAATCAACGTCTCAGCGAGCGGCTCGTCGGCTCCGATCCCCGATCCGACGAGCCGCGAACGGGCCCACCTACGGGCACGGCTCACCTCCGCCGGATCGGGCCGGACCTCCATCTGCGCCTGAAGCACCTGCACTGCTCACACCATCCGAACCGGCACACACATCGCCTTGTACCTCCAAGAGGTCACGGACCGTGACGCTCCCCCAGCTTGCGCTGGGAGACTTGCGCGACAGCATGGTTGACGTACAGTCACCCCAACAAGCGCTTCGGTCATATTCCAGCGCCAAGGAGTATGCGTGGGGCATACTGTGCGACACACGTCCTGAGGACTCGAACACCGAAGCTCAGGCGTCGCATACCCCGTACGAGCGGGGCACGTCGGCGTGCCCGGAATCGCCCCATGGGCAACGCCGGGCTTCTTGCACCCCATAAGCGTTCGCACCCCACGGAGAGTACCCGAGCCCGGGCCCGACTCCCCCCTGTGACGAGTCACGCCTAGGAAACAACCTGGTATCAACGCTCGGTCACCTCAGACGCTCTGGGGATCTCCCCAGAGAATGCGACATCCCAACAATTCAGGCGTATCCATCGAGCTCGGCTACAAACATGTTTCAACGGTCGACACGAGCCCGGCCGCGAGTTCCTCCTCCGCCGCCGCCGCGCACTGCCACTGACCTGCCCGCACCCAGGCCCGCTTGAGATGCAGATGGACATCCGCCTCCCAGGTGAAGCCCATCCCGCCATGGACTTGCAGACAATCGCGGGCATTGTGGACAGCGGCCTCATCGGCGAGCAGCTTGGCGGCCGCGATGTCACCCGGGTCTTCCGTGACCGCCGCCGCATACACCACACTTCTGGATGATTCCGCGCGTACCAGCATCTGGGCGCACAGATGCTGTACGGCCTGGAAGGCACCGATCGGCCGACCGAACTGGGTACGGCGCTTGGCGTGGTCCACCGCGAGTTCGACCGTACGGGAGGCGCTGCCGAGCTGTTGTGCCGCGGTCAGCAGCGCCGCCTCGCGGCGCAGCCGGGCGGCGATCCCCGAACGGCTCGGCCCCGCCGGGTCCTGCCGGGCCCGGTTCGGGGCCGTGCGGTGCAGCGGGGTGGCCGGGTCAACGGACCGTATCGGCTCCGCCGCACGCGCCACCTCCGCCGCCGGGATCAGCCCGACCGTCGTCGGCCCCAGCGCCAGCACCGCGTCGGCGCAGGCCAGATGCTCCACCGGCGCCCGCGCACCCCCCTCGTCCAGCGCCGTCACCACCGTCTCGCCCTGAACAGCACCCGCCGCCAACCCCGAAAGCCCCGCCTCCGACGACCCCGGCACCGCACCCCCCGCCGCCAACGCCCCCGAAAGCCCCGCCGCCAGTTCCGTCGCGACCAGCGGGCCCGGCAGCAGGGCCCGGCCCGCCTCCTCGAAGGCCAGCACCGCCTCCGGCAGCCCCAGCCCCACCCCGCCCGCCGACTCCGGCACCCGCAGCGCGAAAAGACCCGCAGCGCCCAGCTTCCGCCACAGCGCCCGGTCCAACTCCGCACCCCGCTCCGCGTCCCCGTCCACCACCGCCCGCAGCCGGGCGCGCGGAAAGCGCCGTTCGAGCAGCTCGCGCATGCCCGCCCGCAGTGCCCGCTGGTCGTCCGTGAGCTGGAAGTCCATGGCCCCGCTCACCGTCCCTTCGGCAGGCCGAGGATCCGCTCGGCCACGATGTTCCGCTGGATCTGCGAGGTCCCCGCCGCGATCGTGTACGAGAGCGACGAGAGCCGGTCCGCGACCCACTCCTGACCGGCGTCCAGCGCGTCCGGCCCCAGCACCTCGGCGGCCGCCTCGTACAGCTCCTGCCGCACCTGTGAGAAGCGCAGTTTGAAGACCGAGCCGCCGACGCCCGGCACCCCGCCGGTGCGCTGCGCCTCGCTCACATTCCACTGGGTGAGCCGCCACAGCGCCGCGCACTCCGCCGCGAGCCGCCCCAACCGGCGCCGCAGCACCGTGTCGTCCCAGCGTCCGTTGGCCTTCGCCGTGCGGGCCAGCGCCTCCAGCACCCGCCTACAGGCGACCACTTCGCCCACGAAGGCCGTACCGCGCTCGAAGGAGAGGGTCACCATGGTCACCCGCCAGCCGTCGTTCTCCTCCCCGACCCGGTGGGTGACCGGCACCCGCACCTCGTCCAGGAACATCTCGGCGAACTCCGCCGTCCCGGCGAGGGTCCGCAGCGGTCGCACCGTGACCCCGGGCGCGTCCATCGGCATCGCAAGCCAGGTGATGCCCCGGTGCTTCGGCGTGTCGGCGTTTACCGGCGCGGTGCGCACCAATAGTTCGCACCAGTCGGCGATCTCGGCATGCGAGGTCCAGATCTTGCTTCCGCTGACGACATACGTATCGCCGTCCCGTACCGCCCGGGTGCGCAGCGACGCCAGGTCGGAGCCGGCGTCCGGTTCGGAGAACCCCTGGCACCACACCTCGTCCCCGCGCAGGATCGGCGGCAGCCAGCGGGCCCGCTGCTCGGCGGCGCCCTCGGCGGCGATGGTGGGGCCCGCGTGCAGCAGTCCGACGAAGCCCGCGCCCACATAGGGCGCACCGGCCCGCTCGGTCTCCTCCAGGAAGATCAGATGCTGAGTGGGCGTCGCGCCCTGGCCGCCCGCGTCCTTCGGCCAGTGCAGCCCGGCGTACCCCGCGTCGTGGAGCATGCGCTGCCAGCCGCAGTCATAGGCGCGGCGGCCGGGCCAGTCGGCCGGATGCGGGCGGTCCGGCAGCATGGGCAGAGCGTCGGCGAGCCAGGCGCGCAGCCGGTGCCGGAAGTCCTCCTCGTCCTCGGTGAAGGCGAGATCCATCAGCGGCCGACCTCCATTTCTGATGCCCCGTCAGACAAGGCGGGCATCCGCAGGCTAGCCCGCACCCCCTGGACCGACAAGGCGCGCGGCCTTACGCTTCCAGCATTATCTGATGGCCCGTCAGCTAATGAGCACACGATCGCCTCGAACGGTTCCGGAAGAGTTCCATGGGAGGCCGGGATGACCGACGTCGCGCAAGACGCGCAGGACGTGCAAGACGCGCAAGACGTGCAAGACGTGCAAGACGTGCAAGACGAGCATGAGCTCGGCAGCTCGGCGACGCTGTGGGAACTGCTCGAACGGCGCGCCGCGCTCACCCCAGGCGCCCCCGTCCTGCTCCAGGCCGGCGCCTCCGCCCGCCATGACCGGCGGCTGACCTTCGGCGCCCTGCGCACCCGCGCCGAGCGGACCGCCGCCGGGCTGCACCGGATGGGGATAGGCCCCGGCAGCCGGGTCGCCTGGCAACTGCCCACCCGGATCGAGACGGTCGTGCTGACCATGGCGCTGGCCCGCCTCGGTGCCGTGCAGACCCCGCTGATCCCCTACTACCGCGACCGCGAGGTGCGGTTCGCGCTCCGCGAGTCCGGGGCGCGGTTCTTCGCCGTGCCCGGCACCTGGCGCGGCTTCGACCACACCGCGATGGCCCGCCGCCTCGCCGCCGAACTGCCCGAACCCCCGCTGGTCTTCGAGGCGTACGACACCCTGCCGGTGGCCGACCCCAAGGCCCTGCGGCTGCCCCCGCCGCCCACCGACGGGCGGGCCGTCCGCTGGATCTACTGGACCTCGGGCACCACCTCCGACCCCAAGGGCGTGCTGCACACCGACCGCAGCCTCATCGCCGCCGGTGCCTGTCTCGCCCACGCACTGCGGCTCGGCCCGGACGACGTGGGGTCCATGGCCTTCCCGTACGCCCATGTCGCCGGGCCCGACTACACCGTGATGCTGCTGCTGTACGGCTTCCCGGCCGTGCTGCTCGAGCACTTCTCCCTGCCGGAGTCGCTGCCCGCCTACCGGCGGCACGGGGTGACGGTCGCGGGCGGCAGCACCGCCTTCTACTCGATGTTCCTGGCCGAACAGCGCAAGGACCCCTCGCGCAGGCTCATCCCCACCCTGCGGCTCCTCGCGGGCGGCGGCGCGCCCAAACCGCCCGAGCTCTACTACGAGGTCGTACGGGAGCTGGGCTGCACGCTCACCCATGGCTACGGGATGACCGAAGTCCCCATGATCACCATGGGTGCGCCGGACGACACGGCCGAGAACCTCGCCACCACCGAGGGCCGACCGCCCCGGGAGATGGAGATCCGGGTGGTGGACGGCCAGGTGGGGCTGCGCGGCGAGGCGGTCTGCGCCGGATATCTGGACGACGATGAGACCCGTAAGGCGTTCGACGCGGACGGCTTCTTCCTTACCGGCGACCTCGGCCGTCTCACGGAGAGCGGCCATCTGGTGCTGACCGGCCGCGCCAAGGACATCATCATCCGCAAGGGCGAGAACATCTCGGCCAAGGAGATCGAGCAGTTGCTGTACCAGCACCCGGACGTCGGTGATGTGGCGGTGATCGGCCTGCCCGACCGCGACCGGGGCGAGCTGGTCTGCGCCGTCGTGGAGCAGCCGGCGGGGGCGGAGGCGCTGACGCTCGGCCGGGCGGTGTCATATCTGCGGGAGGCGGGGCTGTCGGTGCACAAACTGCCGGAGCGGCTCGAAGTGGTGGACGCCCTGCCCCGCAATGAGACGCTCCGTAAGGTGCTCAAGTACCGGCTGCGGGAGCGGTTCGCGGCGCACGGCGCCGAGGCAGCACGCGAAGCGGCCCAAGCCCCGGATGGCGTCTGAGCGCTAGCCGTTGGTCGTGCTGTACGTGGCCGTGGCCTGCTGGAAGTAGCGGTTGACCGCGGTGCGCTCGTCGGACGGGCCGATGACCAGGACCACGTGGTAACGGCCGTCGATCAGCATCGCGAGGTTGCGCGCGTACACGTTCCGCCCGCTGCTGTCGCGCCAACGGAACGAGCCCTCCGCCATCGCCGTCCGGCCGACGTCGATCCGCCGCAGCCCCGAGGACGAGGCCCAGGAGGAGCCGCGGAAGGCGGACAGTTCGGCCTCGCGGTCCTGCTGGTACGCCATAGGGTCGCCGCCGAACTCGGACATCTTGTCCCGTCCGGCCACGACCACCAGCTCGAAGTCGCCGCCGATGTAGCGGATCTGGCCGCGGCCGTTCTCGCCCCGGCGGGTCCAGTCCTCGTGGACGGCGACCTTGAAGCCCTTGGGGTCCTTGCGGACCGCGAAGCCCTTGGCCAGCCCGGCCGGGTCGGTGGACTGCGGTTCCTGGTCGCCGGGGTCGCCGGAGGCGGCCGGTTTTCCGGCCTTCCCCTCGTCGCCGTCCGCGGGGTCGTGCGGCGCCGCGCTCGGCGTACCGGCCGAACCCGTACGGCCCTGGCCGTCGTCGTCCTTGGAGCGCGGCATGAACATCATCGCGTAGACCACCGCCGCCGCCAGCGCCAGGAAGATCAGCAGCAACAGCGTCCGCCCCAGCCTGCGCGGCTTGCGCTGGGCGGGCGCCGACGCCTGCCGGGTCTCCCCCGTCTCCCGGGTCTCTGCCTTCTCCCGGGGCGCCCGAGTTGCCCGGGTCTCCCGGGGCGGCCGAGTCTCCCGGGCCTCCCGCTTCTCCCGCTTGTCGCGCCGGTGCCGGGCGGGCCCGGCCGCCGCCTCGGCCGCCGCGGCCGGACGGCGGCCCC
>NZ_JAHLEM010000033.1 GCF_018883605.1 Streptomyces niphimycinicus
CCCCGCCCCGCCCCCACCCGCACCGCCTCAGCTACACGTACCGCTTCAACTCACGCCGCGCCAAAGACCGTTGATGCACCTCATCCGGCCCGTCGGCCAACCGCAGCGTGCGGGCCGCCGCCCACAGCTCGGCCAGCGGGAAGTCCTGGCTCACCCCGCCCGCGCCATGCAACTGCACCGCCCGGTCCAAGATCTCCACCACCGTGCGCGGTGTCGCGATCTTGATGGCCTGGATCTCGGTGTGCGCCTCGCGGTTGCCCACCGTGTCCATCAGCCAGGCCGTCTTCAGCACCAGCAGCCGCAACTGCTCGACCGCCACCCGCGCGTCCGCGATCCACTCATGGACCTGGCCCTGCTGGGCGAGCGCCTTGCCGAAGGCCGTACGGTCCACCGCCCGCCGGCACATCAGCTCGATACCGCGCTCGGCCATGCCGATCAGCCGCATGCAGTGGTGGATCCGGCCGGGGCCGAGACGGGCCTGGGCGATGGCGAAACCGCCGCCCTCCTCGCCGATGAGATTGCTCACCGGCACCCGCGCCCGGTCGAAGACCACCTCGGCGTGGCCGCCGTGGTAGTGGTCCTCGTAGCCGTACACCCGCATCGCCCGCCGCACCTCGACGCCCGGGGTGTCGCGCGGCACCAGCACCATCGACTGCTGACGGCGCACATCGGCGCCCTCCGGGTCGGTCTTGCCCATCACGATGAAGATCTTGCAGTCGGGGTTCATCGCCCCGGAGATGTACCACTTGCGCCCGGTGATGACGTAGTCGTCGCCATCGCGCTCGATCCGGGTCTCGATATTGGTCGCGTCGGACGAGGCGACCTCCGGCTCGGTCATCGCGAAGGCCGACCGGATCTCCCCCGCGAGCAGCGGCTCCAGCCACCGCTTGCGCTGCCGCTCGTCGCCGAACTGGGCGAGCACCTCCATGTTGCCGGTGTCGGGGGCGGCGCAGTTCAGGGCCGTGGGGGCCAACTGGGGGCTGTGGCCGGTGATCTCCGCGAGCGGGGCGTACTGGAGATTGGTCAGCCCCGCGCCGTACTCCTCGTCGGGCAGGAAGAGGTTCCACAGCCCCTGCCGGCGGGCCTCGGCCTTGAGCTCCCCGACGACCGCCGGGGTCAGCCACGGCGAGTCCAGCGCCGCGCGCTGCTCCTCCGCGACCGCCTCCGCCGGATGGACATGCTCGTCCATGAAGGCGAGCAGCTTGGCGCGCAGCTCTTCGGTCCGGGCGTCGAATGCGAAGTCCATGATGGGATCAGCTCTCCTGGAGGGTGGTGAGACCGTGGTCGATGAAGGCGGGGACGATGTCGCCGATGCGGTCGAAGCCCGCGCCGACGGTCTGGCCGAGGGTGTACCGGTAGTGGATGCCCTCGAGGATCACCGCGAGCTTGAAGTAGGCGAAGGCGGTGTACCAGGACACGCTGCTCACATCGCGCCCCGAACCCTCGGCATAGCGCTGGATCAGCTCGTCCGTGGCGGGGTGGCCGGGGGCGCCCTGGGTGGAGGAGATGGGGGAGTCGGCGAGATTCGGATGACCGCTGTACATCACGATCAGGCCGAGGTCGGTCAGCGGATCGCCGAGCGTGGACATCTCCCAGTCGAGGATCGCCGTGATCCGGTCGTCGGCGTCCACCAGGACGTTGTCCAGGCGGTAGTCGCCGTGGACGACGGTGGGCGTGGGAGAGGTTGGCAGCGCCTTGGCGAGCCGGGTGTGCAACTCGTCGATCCCGGACAGCTCACGGCTGCGCGAGGCCGCGAGCTGCTTGCCCCAGCGGCGCAACTGCCGCTCCAGGAACCCCTCCGGGCGCCCGAAGTCGCCGAGCCCGACCTCGGCCGGGTCCACGGAGTGCAGCGCCACGAGCGTGTCGACGAGGGAGAGGACGACCTCCCGGGTGCGCTCCGGGCCGATACCGGCGAGCTGCTCGGCGGTGCGGTACGGGGTGCCCTGGACGAACTCCATGACGTAGAAGGGCGATCCGACCACCGACTCGTCCTCGCACAGCAGCACCGGCTCCGGCACCGGCACGGCCGTCGGGTGCAGGGCGCTGATCACCCGGTGTTCCCGCGCCATGTCATGGGCGGTGGCGAGCACATGGCCCAGCGGCGGCCGGCGGACGACAAAGCGGGAGGTGCCGTCGGTGACGGTGTAGGTGAGATTCGAACGGCCGCCTTCGATCAGCTCGGCGCTCAGCGGCCCGCGCACCAGTCCCGCGCGTTCGCGGTCGAGGTGGGCGCGGAGCCGCTCGAGGTCGAGCCCTGGGGGATTGCCTGCGTTCATCGAACCTCTTCCTCGGTTTCCTCGGTCCTTCTCGGTACTGCTCACAGCGCGCTCGGTCGGGGGAGCGGGCGAACCGTTCCGCATTATGATGCCGACCAGTCGGTATGTAGTCCAGTGGGTGTCCGTTGCCGGGTGCACGGGTTCCGGCCCCAGCAGGGTCTCGCCGAGCGGGGTCAGCGCGTACTCGACCCGGGGCGGCGCCTCCGCGTACCGGCGCCGCTCCACCAGCCCGTCGTCCTCCAGGCGGCGCAGGGTGTCGTTGAGCACCTTCGGGCTGATGCCGCCGATCGCCTCGCGCAGCTCGCCGGGACGGCGCGGCCCCTCCCGCAGCCCGAAGATCACCACGGCGGTCCAGGTGCGGGCCAGCAGATCGGAGCCCAGCCGCGCCCGGCAGTCGGCGATGAACCCCTCCGGTGCGAGGGGCCGCGATGGCGTCGCCGGTTCACTCACTGCTGCCCTCCTGACCTGCCGTCCGCTGTCCTGGCGCATTCGTCGCACACCGTGCGGTGTGCGACGGACTTCCTAGTGTCCTTATCCCATCGGCGGGCGAGAACGAGGAGGGGGCCGCGATGCGGATCGGAGTGCTGGGCACGGGCACGATGGCGGACGCGCTGGGGACCCAGTGGGCGCGGGCGGGGCACGAGCTGTTGATCGGCGGCCGCTCGCGGCCGAAGGCGGCGGCGCTGGCCGCGCGGATCGGCTACGGCGCGCGGGCGGGGAGTCCGCGCGAGGCCGCCGGATTCGGCGATGTGACGCTGCTGGCGGTGGCGTACGAGGGCGTCGAGGCGGCCCTGGAGGCGGCGGGCGCGGCCGAGGGCACCTGAGCGGCCGGGCGCTGATCGACTGCACCAACGCGATCGTCCCCGGGCGCTTCACCCTCGCCACCGACGGCGGGCCGGGCATGGCCGAGCGGATCGCCGCGCTGGCCGTGGGGGCACGGGTGGTGAAGGCGTTCTGCCACTGCTCGGACGCGGTGTGGCGGATGACTCCGCCGGTCTTCGCCGACGGGCCACTGGCGGTCCCGCTGTGCGGGGACGACGAGGAGGCCCTGGCGGCCGTACGCACGCTGGTCCGCGATATGGGCTGCGTACCGCTGGACGCCGGGGGCCGGGGGCCGCGGTGGTGCGGATTTGCGCCGGCGGTGGGGGAGCAGGAGCGTCGAAGGGGAGGAGCGGGAAAAGGGGAAAGTGAGAGTCGCGAGGAGCCGCAAGGAGCTGCGGGAACCGCCAGAACGCGAGAGCCGCGAGGAGCGCCACCATGAAGGCCATCACCTACCGCCGCTACGGCGGCCCCGAGATCCTGGAGTACGGGGAGCGGCCGGAGCCGAAGGTCGGCCCCGACTCCGTCCTGGTCAGGGTCAGGGCCGCCAGCGTGAACCCCGTCGACTGGAAGGCGCAGGCCGGAAACCTCGAACCGTTCCTGGACGCGGTCTTCCCGGTGATCCCCGGCTGGGACGTCTCCGGGGTCGTGGAGCGGCCCGGCCCCGCGGTGACGGAGTTCCGGCCCGGCGACGAGGTGATCGGATACGTACGGGAGGACTTCCTCTCCCGGGGCACCTGTGCCGAGTACGTGGCCGCGCCCATCCGCACCCTCGCCCGCAAACCGCGGAACCTCTCCTTCACCCAGGCCGCGGGCATCCCGCTGGCGGGCCTGACGGCCTACCAGTCGCTGGTGCGGGCGCTGAGGGTCGGCGAGGGCGACACCGTCCTGGTCCACGCGGCGGCGGGCGGGGTCGGCTCGATGGCGGTCCAGTTGGCCCGGCATATGGGCGCCCGGGTGATCGGCACCGCGGGCGAGCGCAACCACGAGTATCTGCGGGCGCTCGGCGCGGAGCCGACCACCTACGGGGAGGGCCTCGCCGAGCGGGTCCGCGCCCTCGCCCCGAACGGGGTGGACGCCGTGCTCGACCCGGTCGGCGGTGACGCGCTCGCCGTCTCCGCCGAACTCCTCGTCCCCGAAGGCCGCCTGGCCTCCATCGCCGACCCCGCCGTCCTCGGCCTCGGCGGCCACTACGTCTTCGTCCGCCCCGACCCCGACGACCTCCAGGACCTCACCGACCTCGCCGAGCGCGGCGCCCTCGGCGTCGAGGTCGCCGCGGTCTTCCCGCTCCAGAAGACGGCGGACGCGCAGCGTCTCAGCATGGAGGGCCACGCCAGGGGCAAGATCGCCATCGCGGTGGACTGACCGGGCCGGGGACACGGGGCGCGTCGGCCGGGTGCGGGCCGGGCGCCTGCGGCGGGCGGAGCCCCCACCCCGCCCCTTCCCGAAACAAGAGAGGCTGCGCCTCTCGCACCCCGCGGGGGTTGGGCCTCTCGGACCCTGCGGGGGTTGCGCCGGCCCGAGGCCGGAGCCCGGCGGGGGCAAGGGGCGCGCGCCCTGGGGCCTGCGTGGCGGGCGGGGCGCGGCTCTACGGGGTCCGGGGCGGAGCCTCGGAAGGGGCCAAGGGGCGGAGCCTCGGAGGGGGCCAAAGGGCGGAGCCCCTCGTTTCGGGAAGGGGCGGGGCGGGGCGGGATGGGGTGGGGAACTTCGCCGCCGGAGGCGCCCCGAGCCCGCACTCGGCCCCCTGCCCCGGCCACCTGCGATCCATCCCCGCGGCCGAGGGGCGAGGGCGAGGGCCGGCACTCAGGCGCGCCTCAGCCCAGCATGGCCGCTCCCAGGACGGCCAGGGCGAGGGTGCAGGCCACCGCGGCCACGGCCGCCCGCGGGGACAGGGCGGGCGGACGTGGCATGCGCATGGCCCGGATGCGGCGGTGGGCCAGCGCCAGGAAGGCCAGCCAGGCCACCACCACCAGGGCCAGGACCACGAGCGAGGCCGGGTCGATCCCGCTGTGCAGGGTCTGCCGGCCCGCGAGCGAGGCGGCCACCGCGCACGCCAGCGTCGTACGCCGCCAGGCCAGCCGCGTCCGCTCCGGCTGGAGCCCGGGGTCCCGGTCCAGCGTCCGTGGTCCGTGCGTCCCTTTCCCCTCCGGCATCGCCTCACACCTCCCTGGTCAACCGCGCCACCCGAAGGCGGCCACGATCACCATCAGCAGTGCGACCACGCCGACCGCGAGCCCCAGCACCACCGGGAAGCGGGACATCGGCAGGTCCTCGCCCCGCCGCATGGCCCGCTCGCAGCGCACCCAGTGGCTGATGGCCCGCAGGGCGCAGAGCGCGCCGCCCGCCAGCAGGATGAGCGCCAGCGCGAGCCGCAGTGGCCGGGCCGTCTCCGGGAGGAACTGGTCGACCGCGAATCCGCCGCCCACCAGCGCCATCGCGGTGCGCAGCCAGGCGAGAAAGGTCCGTTCGTTGGCGAGTGAGAAGCGGTAGTCGGGGGTGCCGCCCTCGTCCCGCAGCCGCTCGGGCGCGAACCACAGCCGTACGTCCGCCACCGCCGAGGCGAGACCGCCGCCACGGGGCTCGGCGGGCCGCGCGGGTTCCGAAGGCCGCGTCGGCTCCGAAGGCCCGGGCCCGGAGGATTCGGTCACGCTTCGACCCTCCCACGGCGCCACTCCATCAGCCGCCGGTACGCCTCCCGCCCGTCCGGCACCCACTCCCACTCGGGCAGCCGCCGCATCAGCTCCTCCTCGGTGAGAAAGGCGTGCCAGGCGATCTCCTCGGCCTGCGGATCGACCGGCAGCTCGCAGCGCACCTCGTAGACCCGGCTCCACCAGGTGTGCTCGGGCGTCTCGTAGAGGAACGAGAACAGCGGTACGGGCGCGGGCAGCCCCCGCACCCCCAGCTCCTCCTCCGCCTCGCGCAGCGCCGCCTCGTCATAGCCCTCGCCGGCGCCGACGACCCCGCCGACGAACATGTCGTAGAGCGAGGGGAAGACCAGCTTCTCGGCGGTGCGGCGATGGACGAAGACGCGGTCCTGGGCGTCCCGGGCCAGGATGAAGACGCAGCGGTGCCGGAGCCGGTGGGCCATGGCGTCACCGCGTCGGGCCTGGCCCATCACGCGGTCCCGCTCGTCCACGATGTCGAGTAGTTCGTTGGCGGAAAGCGGTTCATGATCAGGCATACCGCCATACAAGCAGATCGCGGGCGCGGTCAGCGCCGGTGGCCACCGCCGTACCCGCCGCCGTAGTTCCCCCCATGGCCGCCGCCATAGCCGTTTCCACCGCCATAGCCGCCGCCGTACCCGCCCCCGTAGCCGTTCTCGTAACCGCCGCCCTGCCCCTGGCCCGGCGTGTACGGCCCGGAGCCGCCGTTCCCGTCGCGCTGCCGCTCCTGCTGCTGCTCGGCCCAGCGGTCGAACGCCTCCACCGCGTCCTGCCAGTCGTCGTACTCTCCCGGCCCCCGGTCGGACCAGCCCGGCCAGGACGGCGTGGAGCGGTCCTTGCCGGACGACGGGGTCCGGGGCTTGTCCGGTATGGAGTCGGCCGCCGGGGCCTGGGCCACGGGCCGGGCGGCGGCCGGCTGCGGCTTGGGCTTCTCGGCGCGCGCACCGCGCAGCGGGGTGTCGCCCACCGCCGCCTCGGCGTACGGGACGGCGTGGCTCTCCGGCTCGTCCGGGACGGCCGTCGAGGCGTCGTGGCCGGGGGCGGCCGTCGCCTCACGGGAGTCCTTGCCCATGAGCATGAAGAGGGCGGTGGCGGCGCCGGTGGCGGACAGCAGAATCGCCCCGGCGGCGGCCTTACGGCGGTTGTCCGCGGGGCGGCGGCGGGCGTGCCGGGGCCCGATCACCTCACCGCGGAGCACCTGTGCCTCGTCCGCGGGCGGTCCGGATTGGAGGGGCTGCGGGCCGGGGGTGACGAGCGTCGGGTTCACCACGCGACGTTCCACCTCGGGTGTCGGCCCTGAATGCTCAACGGAGCGGTCAGCCATGGTCGATGATGATGCACGGTTGGCCTAACCGTGTCCAATCTCGGTGAACGATTGTGACCTTTTGTTCTACGTCCAGGTTTCGCGGGGGGAGTTGGCGGTCGGGAAGCGGCCGGAAACCGCTCCCACACCCCGGGTTGACGACGTACTGGGCGGTAGGCAGGATCGCGGTCATGACGCCGTCGGCGGGCGTCGGCGGGCTCACGAGAACGGACACCACACCATGGCGTACGACGCGGACGTGATCGTGGTCGGCGCGGGGCTCGCGGGCCTCGCCGCCACCGCCGAACTGGCCGACGCCGGCCGTAAGGTGATCCTGCTCGACCAGGAGCCCGAGCAGTCGCTCGGCGGCCAGGCCCACTGGTCCTTCGGCGGTCTCTTCCTCGTCGACTCGCCCGAGCAGCGCCGCCTGCGCATCCGCGACAGCCATGAACTCGCCTGGCAGGACTGGCTGGGCACGGCCGGGTTCGACCGCGAGGAGGACCACTGGCCGCGCCGCTGGGCCGAGGCGTACGTGGACTTCGCGGCGGGCGAGAAGCGGTCCTGGCTGCACGCCCAGGGGCTGCGGCTGTTCCCGCTCGTCGGCTGGGCCGAGCGCGGCGGCTACGACGCCACCGGGCACGGCAACTCCGTGCCCCGCTTCCACATCACCTGGGGCACCGGCCCCGGTGTCGTCGCCCCCTTCGAGCGGCGGGTGCGGGCGGCGGCCGCCCGCGGTCTGGTCGAGCTGCGCTTCCGGCACCGGGTGACGGGGCTGTCCCGCAGCGCCGGCACGGTCGACACCGTCACCGGCGACATCCTGGAGCCCAGCGACGCCGAGCGCGGCGCCCCCAGCGGCCGCGAGGCCGCCGGGGCCTTCGAACTGCGCGCCCAAGCCGTGATCATCACCTCCGGCGGGATCGGCGGCAACCACGAGCTGGTCCGCGCCAACTGGCCCGAGCGGCTGGGCTCCCCGCCCGAGCGGATGATCTCCGGGGTTCCGGCCCATGTGGACGGCGCAATGCTCGGCATCACCGAAGCGACCGGCGGCCGCATCATCAACCGCGACCGGATGTGGCACTACACCGAGGGCATCGAGAACTGGAACCCGATCTGGCCCCGGCACGGCATCCGCATCCTGCCCGGCCCGTCCTCCCTGTGGTTCGACGCGCGCGGCAAGCGGTTGCCGGTGCCGCTGTTCCCCGGCTTCGACACCCTCGGCACGCTCGAGCACATCATGCGGACCGGCTACGACTACACCTGGTTCGTGCTCACCCGGAAGATCATCGAGAAGGAGTTCGCGCTCTCCGGCTCCGAGCAGAACCCGGACCTCACCGGCAAGAGCGTCCGCGATGTGATCGGCCGCGCCCGGGCCGGGACCCCGGGCCCGGTCCAGGCGTTCATGGACCACGGCGCGGACTTCATCGTGGAGCGGTCGCTGACGGCGCTGGTCCGGCGGATGAACGAGCTCACCAAGGAGCCGCTCATCGACGAGGAGGGGCTGCGGCGGGAGATCGTCGCCCGCGACCGCGAGATCGCCAACCCCTACACCAAGGACCTCCAGGTCACCGCCCTGCGCGGCACCCGCAAATATGTGGCCGACCGGCTGATCCGCACCGCCGCCCCGCATCGCATCCTCGATCCCGAGGCGGGTCCGCTGATCGCCGTGCGCCTGAACATCCTCACCCGTAAGACGCTCGGCGGCCTGGAGACGGACCTCTCCTCCCGCGTCCTGACCGAGGGCGGCGAACCGCTGCCCGGCGTCTACGCGGCCGGGGAGGCGGCGGGCTTCGGCGGCGGGGGAGTGCACGGCTACCGCTCCCTGGAGGGCACCTTCCTGGGCGGCTGCCTCTTCTCGGGCCGTACGGCGGGGCGGGCGGCGGCCAAGGCGGTGGGGTAGCCCCGGGGCGCGGCCGACGGGCTCGGCTCCCGGAGTCTTACCGAAGTCTGA
>NZ_JAHLEM010000330.1 GCF_018883605.1 Streptomyces niphimycinicus
CTGCTGCGCACGGTGCTGGCACGGCGGCTGGCGCTGCCGCCCGCGCGGGTACCGCTCGTCGCACGCTGCCCGGGGTGCGGGGCGGCGGGACACGGACCGGTGCGGCTCGCCGATGCCGTGGACGGCGCCGCGGGGTGGACGCTCTCCATCGCCCACTCCGGGATCCTCGTCGCCGTCGCCGTGGGCCACCGGACCGGAGCGCCCGGAGTCGATGTGGAGACCGCCGAACGGGCCAAGGACATCGAGGCGTTGGCACCCCGGCTGCTCGGACCCGGCCACCGCGAGCGGCTCGCCCTGCTGCCCGCCCCGGCCAAGCGGGCGGCCCTCCTGCGGATCTGGACGGGCGCGGAGTCCTACGCCAAGGCCACCGGCACCGGCCTCGGCCACGCGCTGGCGCGCGTCCGTACGACGGTCGGCGCCGAGGGGCAGGTGTGCGTCGACGCCCCTGACGAACCGGCGGACTGGTCGGTGCGGGCCGTCCAGGCCCACGCCCCGGCTACGCGGCGGCCGTCACGACCCGGCACGGCACCCGCGTACTCAAGCACCCGCGCGGCCGACCGCGCACCGGCTCTCCTGTCGGTTGACGGCCCCGGCGAAGGACAGCCGATGAACCCGATGGACCGGCCGACGGCAAGCGTACGAAGAGGCACACGGAGAGGGAGACGGATGCGGCACACCGACGACAACCCGGCTACCCCGGCCGACGGCGCCCCGGCGGCGCCGGACGACGCGCTGGAGATCCTGGTACGGGCGCGGCTCGCCGAGCGGGTCGGCACGGCGCTGTCCCGGGACATCGGCCGCGAGGAAGCGTTCCACGACCTCGGCATCGACTCCCTGGACATCGTGACCGTCCTCGCCGACCTGGAGCGGGAGTGCGACGTCGAGCGGATCACCGACGGCGAGCTGTGGGACATCGCGGACTCGGTCGGCGCTCTCGTACGCCATCTGTCCGCACACGGCCGGCTTCCCGGGGAGGCCCTCTAATGAGCGGGCGGGCCGCCGTCGCCGTGACGGGTCTCGGTGTCCTCTCGCCCGGCGGCGCGGGCGTCGACGCCCTGTGGCGGGCGTGCGAGAACGGCGACGTCGAC
The DNA here is from genome assembly GCF_018883605.1 of Streptomyces niphimycinicus. Taxonomy (GTDB): domain Bacteria; phylum Actinomycetota; class Actinomycetes; order Streptomycetales; family Streptomycetaceae; genus Streptomyces; species Streptomyces niphimycinicus. Next base: position 1,089 of record NZ_JAHLEM010000330.1, read on the forward strand.
TTCCGCACCGTCGAGCACTTCGACGTGTCCCGCACCGGCGCGCGCATCGCCGGGTTCGTCCCCGACGAGGCGACAGGACCGGACGCGCCGCCGCCCGGCGATCCGGCCCGCCTTCCGTACCTGGTGCACCGGGCGACCAGTGAGGCGCTCGCCGACGCCGAGTCCCGCACCGGCGGCCCGGGACGGCAGGTGCGCACCGCGCTGGTGCTGGGCAGCACCGACAGCGGCGGGTGCCCGTCCGCCGCCGCGTGGCGTGCCTGGCGCGACGGGCACTCGTCGGACGCCGCTAGCGGGTGGACGCCGTACGCCCCGCCCGCCTGGGACGGTCCGGTGATCCAGGTGGGCAACGCCAGCGCCGCCGGGGCCACCGCGCTCGGGGTCGGCGCCGACCTGCTGCGCGGCGGCATCGCCGACCGCGTTCTGGTGTGCGGGGTGGACACCGTGACCGAGACCGCGTTCCAGGGGCTGGCGTCGTTGCGCACACTCAGTCCTGGCGGCTGCCGTCCGTTCACCACCCGCCGCTCCGGCATCCGGATCTCGGAGTGCGCCGCCACCGTGGTGCTGGAGCGCACCGCCGACGCCCCCTTGGCCCTGCTGCGCGGCTGGGGCAGCAGCAACGAAGCGAGTCAGGCGGCCCGCCCCGACTTCGAGGGCGTCGCCAAGGCGGTGCGCCGGGCCCTGGCGGACGCCGGGGCCGAGCCGACGGAGCTCGGCTATGTGAACGCGCACGCCGCAGGCACCCGCCACGGCGACGTGGCCGAACTCCGCGCTCTGGAAGAGGTGGTGGGCGACCACCTGCCCCGTATCCCCGTCGTCAGCAGCAAGGCGGCGTTCGGCCACTGCCAGGGCGCCGCGGGCACCGTGGAGGCGATCGTGACCGTACTGACCCTGATGCGCGGGGAGGTGCTGCCGACGCTCGGTCTCGCCGACCGCGACCCGCGCTGGGACCACCTCAACCTGGGCGACAATCGGCCCGACCGGCCACCGCGTACGGCGCTGACCATCTCGTGCGGCCTGGGCGGCTCCAATGTGGCGGTGGTGTTCAGCCGTGGCGACTGACACCCCGGGCGCTGCCCGGATCACCGCGACAGCCGTGCGTCACAGCGAGCACACGATGCCCCGCCTCCCGCAGGACACCGCGGAACTGCCCCGGATGCCGCTCGCCGTGCGCGACGTCCTGGGCCCCGAGCTCCTCGCCACCGCGCGCCAGGCGCTGGCCACCGCGGGCATCGGCGCCGACGACGCGCGGACGCTCGGCTGCGTCACCGCATCACACCGGGCCACCGCCGCCACCGCCGCGTACATCGCCGAAGTCCTGGACGGACCGGGCCCGCGCTGGCTGGCGCCGGAGTGCTTCCTGCACTACTCGCCCCATTCGCTGACCGGCCTCCTCTGCATCGAGCTCGAGCTCGACGGGACCGCCGTCACGCTGACGGGTCCTTCCGGCGGCGTCGACGCGCTGGGCTATGCCGCCGCGATGGTCTCATCGGGACAGCTACGGCGGGTCCTGGTGGCCACCGCGCACTGGACACCGCCCGCCGGCCCCGAGTCCACCGGGCCGTTACCGCTGCGCACCGCCGCCGTGGTGCTGGACGGTGCCGATGGCTGGGGCAGCGTCAGCGACTGGCACCCCGGCGGCGGCCACCCCGCAGTGCACGAGGCCCGGGACGCCCCGGACGCGGAACGCGCCGACACCAGCGAGGCGTTCGCCGCACTGGCCGACTGGCACGCGCTGCGCCCTGACGCCCCCGTCGAACTCCACGGCGGCGGCTCACGCCTCTTGCTCCACCCGGGGGGCTCCGCATGACCGCCACCCTCGCGGGCCTGCTCGCGGCCCTCGCCGCCGCGGCTCCGGACCGCACAGCGCTGGAGCACCAGGGTGCCGCCGTCACCTGGGCCGAGCTGGCCACCCGGGTCGATCGTGCCCGGCCCCGGCTGCGCGGTGCCGGGCACGGCCCAGGGGCCCGCGTCGGCGTGCTGGCGCGTAACCACCCCGACACGCTGGTGGCCCTGCTCGCCTCGGTCGCCGAGGGCGCGGAAGTCCTGCTGTACGACGAGCGGGCCACCGCCCCCGAACGCGACCAGGTGGCCGCTCTCGCCGGGGTGCCCGGCTGGCACCACCCGTCGGCCGCCGACCACTGTGATGACCCGCCGGGCACAGGGGGCACTGCGCCCGGGGAAACCGGCCAGGCACCGTACCTCGGACTGGTCACGTCGGGCACCGGTGGGCTGCCCAAGGTGGTGCGCAAGCACTGGGGGGCAACCCTCGCGAACGCGGAACACTTCGCCGGGCTCGCCGGATACCGCGGCGACGACCGGATCCTGTGCACCACCCCGCTGCACCACGCCTATGCGTTCGGGGTGGCTGTGCTGCCGGCCCTGATCACCGGCGCCACGCTGGTGTTCGCGCCGCATCCGGCCGCCCCGGCGACGCTCGCCCGCGCCGTCCGCGACAGCCGTGCCACCGTCGTGCAGAGCGTGCCGTTCCTCTACCGGGCTCTGCTCGACTGCGGCGAGCCGCCGGTCCCTTCGGCCCTTCGCGTCTGCGTCAGCGCGGGCGAGCCGCTCTCCGCCGAGCTGACCGACGCCTGGGACGCCGCCGTCGGCGTACCGCTGCGCGACCAGTACGGCGCCACCGAGTTCGGCCAGATCGGGTACACCGCCGACACCCCCGGCGGCCCGCTGCGGCTGGTGCCGGGCATCGAGGCCCGGCTGCGCGCCCCCGAAGGCTCCTGGATCACCGCACCGGGCCACGACACCACCGGGGAGCTGTACCTGCGCCAGCCCGCCGCCGGACCCGTCACGTACTGGGGGCTGCCCGAGCTCGGTGAGACCAGTCACACCGACGGCTGGTTCCGCACCGGGGACACCGGACGGCTGCCCGCACCCGGCCAGGTCGTTGTCGAAGGCCGCACCACGCGGCGCATCTCGGTGGCCGGGCGCAAGGTCGACCCGGACGAGGTGGAGCGGATGCTGCTGGCCACGCCGGGGGTCCGCGACTGCCGGGTGGCCGCGCCGCCCGAGGGCAGCACCGGGCACGGCGACCGCTTCGTGGCCTTCGTGGCCGTCGACCCCGGAGTCACCGAGGCATCGGTGCGCCGCCACCTGGCGCGCGCCCTCTCCTCGTACAAGGTCCCCACCCGGTTCCACCTGCACGACGCCCTGCCGCGCACCGGCACGGGCAAGGTGCACATGGCCCGCCTGTGGCAGTACGCCGCAGCGGGCCCCGGTCAGGAGGAGAACGCATGACGACGACCGTGTACGAGGCTGTCGCATCCGGCGGGTACGCGCTGCTCTTCCCTGGAGCGGGCGCCCAACTCCCTTCCATGGCAAGGAGGTTGTGCCGCTCCTTCGACGCGGCGGTGGACGTGCTGGAGCGAGCCGACAAGGCCACGGGGCTCGATCTGGCGCGGCTGTGCCGGGAGGGCACTCCTGCCGAGCTCGCTGCCCCCGAGGTCTCCCATCCGGCGATCGTGACCACCGGGCTCGCGGCCGCCGCCGCGCTGCGCCAGCACCTGGGGGCGCGGTGGGTGCCTCCGGCTCTCGTCTGCGGGCACAGCCTGGGGCACTTCGCCGCGCTCGTCGAGGCGGGATCCCTGGGCTTCGACGACGCGCTGCGCCTGGTCGCCAAGCGCGCCCGGCTGATGGGCGAGCAGACCCGGCTGCGGCCCGCCCTGATGGCCTCCGTGGGTGGCGTGCCGCCCGAGCGGGTCGTCGAGTGGTGCGCCGGCTGCCCGCCGGAGCACGGCGTGGCGGTGGCAGCCTGCTTCAACGGCCCGGAGCAGACGGTGGTGTCCGGCGACACGGCCGCCGTGCGCTGGGTCGGCGCGCGGGCCGAGGAGGAACCGGATGTCCGGGTAAGGGAGTTGACGGCGGGCGTCGCCTCGCACTCCCCGCTGATGGAACCCGTCCAGCGGGAGCTGCGGCCCGACCTGGCCACCGTCGCGCTGGCGCCACCGGCCGTCCCCGTCCTGCTCAACAGCACCGGTCTTGCCACCCGGGACACCGAGGCTCTGCGCACGGATCTGCTGGAGCAGCTCTCCGTGCCGGTGCGGTGGAACGACACCCTGCGCACGGTCGTCGCCGCGGGCCTCACCGTGGTGCTGGACACCGGCCCCGGCCAGGTGCTCGCCCGAGCCGCCGGGCTACACCCCGAACTCGATCCCGTCGCGCTGAACTTCATGCGCCCGCTGGAGAAGGCGGTACCGCTGCCGTGACCCACCGGAACAGGCCGACCGGCCGCTCCGCTCTGGTGTTCGGCGGCAGCCGGGGCATCGGACTGGCCACCTCGCACGCCTTGGCGGCACAGGGCCATCGGGTGACCGTCGCTGCCCGGGGCGTCGCCGAGGACGTTCCCGGGCCCGCCGGTTTCTCCGCGGTGCGGTGCGACGTGACCGACAGCGCTCAAGTGGATGCCGCGTTCACCCGCACCGAGGCCCGGCAGGGGCCCGTGCAAATCGTCGTCGCGAGTGCGGGCGTCCGCCAGGACGGGCTGCTCCAGCGCACCGAGGAGGCGGCGTTCCGGCGGGTGGTCGACGCCAACCTCACCGGATCCTGGCGGATCGTGCGTCGCGCCGCGCCCACGATGGCCGCGCACGCCTGGGGCCGGCTGATCCTCGTCTCCTCCGTCGCCGCGGTGCTCGGCACAGCAGGACAGGTCTCCTACGCGGCAGCCAAAGCCGGGCTGAGCGGCCTGGCCAGGAGCGCCGCACGCGAGCTGGGCCCGCACGGAGTGACCTGCAACATCGTCCTGCCCGGCTTCGTCGACACCGCCCTCACATCAGACCTGTCGCCGCGCCGCAGGGACGCCATCGTGTCCACCACCCCGCTCGGCCGGGCCGGACGCGTGGAGGAGATCGCCGCCGTGGTCGCCTTCCTCGCCTCCGAGGCCGCGAGCTATGTCACCGGCGCCACGGTCCCGGTGGACGGAGGGCTCGCGATGGGCCACTGAGCGCCTGCGTCCGAACTCCCCGTCCCGTGGCCCGCCCGCCCCGTATCCCTCGATCCTCTGTCTCCCGGCCCGTGCCCTGCCCTGGAGCCCCCATGCGGACCCTGCTCGTTGACAACCACGACTCCTACAGCCACAACCTGTTCCAGCTCATCGCCCATACGATCGGCACCGAGCCCCTGGTGGTGCGCAATGACGACGCGGTGTTGCGCCGCCTCGACCCTGACGACTTCGACGCGCTGGTGATCTCCCCCGGCCCCGGCCACCCCGGCCGGGCCCGGGACGTCGGGCTCGCCGCCGACCTGCTGTCCGGCTCCGGGCTGCCCACCCTCGGCGTGTGCCTGGGCCACCAGGGCATCGCCCTGGCCGCCGGCGCCCGCGTGGAGCGCGCACCCGCGCCCCGGCACGGCCACCTCAGCGTGATCCGGCACCGCGGCGCGGGCCTGTTCGCGCGTATCCCGCAGCACTTCACCGGCGTCCGCTACCACTCGCTGGCCGTGCCGGAGCCGCTGCCCGCCGCGCTGGAGGCGACTGCCTGGGCGGAGGACGGTGTCGTGATGGGGCTGCGCCACCGGTCGTTGCCGCGGTGGAGCGTGCAGTTCCACCCCGAGTCGGTGGCCACCGAGTACGGTGCGGAACTCATCGCTAACTTCGCATGCCTGGCCCGGACCCATCGCCCAACGCGCCCACCGCGCCGACCGGTCCTCGGGCACGGGCGTGGCACAGCGCCCGCGGCGACCGCGACGGGCACCGCGTCCGACGGCTACCGGCTGCACGTGCGCACCCTGCCCCTGGAGCCGGACACCGACGCGCTCTTCCGCGCCCTGTTCGCCCGCTCCTGCCACGCCTTCTGGCTGGACAGTTCCCGGGTCGAGCCGGGACTCTCGCGCTTCTCGTTCCTCGGCGACGCCGGCGGGCCGCTCGCCGAGACAGTGCGCTCCCGCGCGGGGTCCGGGGGCGTCGAGGTGACGGCCGCCAACGGCGCCGTGACCACGGTGCCCGGTACCATCTTCGACTATCTGCGCGCCCAGCTGTCCCGGCGGCGGATCGCGGCGCCCGCGCTGCCCTTCGACTTCACCTGCGGGTACGTCGGCTGGTTAGGCTACGAGCTGCGGGCCGACTGCGGCTCCCCGCTGAGCCGTCCCAGTACGGGCGACGACGCCGCGTGGATCTTCGCCGACCGGCTCGTCGCCGTGGACCACGAGCGCGGCGAGACCCATCTGCTCTGTCTGGCCAGGGACGACGCCGAGGACGGTGAACGCGCCGATGCGTGGCTGCGGGAGACCGGCGCCCGCCTCACCACGCTGCCGTCCCGCCCGGTGGCCCCGGACGCTCACACGGACGCCATTGCCGTCACAGAGGGCCCCTCCGAGCCCTGGCTGACCCGGAGCCGGGAACAGTATCTGGCGGACGTCCGGCACTGCCACGAGGAGCTGCATGCGGGCGAGAGCTACGAAATCTGCTTGACCAACACCGTCCACGTGCCCGTCGAGGCGGACGCGCTGGCGGTGCACAGCCTGCTGAGACGGCTCAACCCGGCGCCGTACGCCGCGTTCCTGCGGTTCGACGACACCGAGGCCGTCTGCTCGTCGCCCGAGCGGTTCCTGCGGATCACGCCGGACGGCACGGTGGAGAGCAAGCCCATCAAGGGCACCGCCCCGCGCGGCACCGACCCGGCCGATGACGTCCGCCTCAAGGAGGCGCTGGCCATCGACCCCAAGACCCGGGCCGAGAACCTGATGATCGTGGATCTGCTCCGCAACGACCTGGGCCGGGTCTGCGAGATCGGCAGCGTGCACGTACCCCATCTGATGCGGGTGGAGAGCTATGCGACGGTCCATCAGCTGGTGTCCACCGTCCGCGGCACGCTGCGGCCCGGGACGGACGCGGTCGACTGCGCGCGGGCCTGTTTCCCCGGCGGATCCATGACCGGCGCGCCCAAACTGCGCACGATGGAGATCATCGACCGGCTGGAGGGCGCGCCGCGCGGCCTGTACTCAGGATCGATCGGCTACTTCGGGCTGGCCGGGGGCGCCGACCTCAACATCGTCATCCGCACCGCCGTCCGCTCGGGCGGCCGGTGGACCGTCGGGGCGGGCGGCGCGATCGTCCTCGCCTCCGACCCGGCGGAGGAGTATCAGGAGATGCTGCTCAAGGCCGCCGCCCCGGTGCGGGCCCTGCTGCACTCCGAGCGCGGGGCGACCGTACCCGCAGGGTCGCTCCCCCACGATGTCCCGGCCACGTTCCGGGCCTGACCGGCCATCACCACTTCAGCCGAGAAGCAAGAAACAAGAAGCCAAGAAGCACAGAGGAACAGAAAATGGGAGACACCATGACCGTCGAAAGCCGCCTGCTGTCCGTCCTCGCCTGCCCGGTCTGCGTCCAGCCGCTCCAACTTGGCGCGGACGAGGCGAGGTTGATCTGCCAGGGACCCGATTGCGGGCGCGGCTACCGGATCGTCGACGGCATCCCGGTGCTGATCGCCGACGAGGCACTGGCCTCCGATTCCGTGTCCGGCTCGCTGGACGCCTGACCCCGCTCACACCTCGGGCGAGGGAGGGACACCAGGTGGACACCGAGCCAATAGTGCCGCCCCGCACTGCCGGCGCCCGCCCCCCGCGCGGGCTGCTGACGCTGTGGGGCGTCGAAATGTGGGAGCGGTTCAGCTTCTACGGCATGCGGGCGATCCTCGTGCTCTTCCTCGCCGCCCCGGCCGAGTCACGTGGTCTCGGGCTGGCTCCGCACATCGCGGCCGCCGTCTTCGGCATGTACGGAGCGCTGGTCAATCTTCTCGCGCTGCCCGGGGGTTGGCTCGCCGACCGGCTGTGGGGGTCGTACCGGGCGGTGGTGTGGGGCGGCGTCGTCATCGCCGCGGGCCACGCGGTCCTCGCGGTACCCGGGGGCGTCGCCTTCGCCTACACCGGGCTGCTGTTGGTCGCCGCGGGCACCGGCCTCCTGAAGCCCGGCATCTCCACCATGGTGGGGCGCCTGTACGACTCCGAGGACGGCGTCGACCGGACGCGCGGGGAGGACACGGCGCGCCGCGACGCCGGGTTCTCGCTGTTCTACATGGGCATCAGCATCGGTGCCTTCGCCGCCCCACTGATCACCGGCTACCTGGGCGAACGCATCAACTGGCACGCCGGGTTCGGGGCGGCGGCCGTCGGCATGCTCATCGGGCTGGTGATCTGCGTACGTGGCAGAGGCCGGCTCCCCGACGCCCCCCGCGCGCCGGTGCGTACCGCTCCGGCGGCGGACCTGCGGCGGATGTTCCTGGCCTCGGGCGCCGCGGTGGTGTTCCTCGCCGTGGTGTTCGCGCTGTGCGTGCTGTGCGGGCAGTCCGCCGCGGACGGGGTGATCCAGTCCGTGACGCTGCTGACCATCGCCGTACCGCTGGTCTACTTCGTGGTGCTGTTCCGCACGACCGGTCTTGACCCGGTGGACCGCAGCAGGCTGGGCGCCTATGTGTGGATCTTCCTGGCGGCCTCCGTGTTCTGGATGATCGCCGAACAGGGCGGCTCGCTGATCAGCCTGTTCGCCCGGGACCACGTAGACCGCGATCTGTTCGGCTGGGAGTTCCCCACCAGTTGGTTCCAGTCGCTGGGCCCGCTCTACAGCATCGTGCTGGCCACCGCGTTCGCCGCGCTGTGGCTGCGGCTGGGCAGCAGGCAGCCCAGCACGGCGGCGAAGTTCTCGCTCGGCCTGTTCGGGCTCGGGGTGGCGACGCTGATCACGGCCGGTGCGGCGGCCGCCGCCGACGGCGGCCGGGTCACTCCGCTCTGGCTGATCGTGGCATTCTTCGTACAGATCATGGCCGAGATGTGTCTGAGCCCCACCGGGTTGAGCGTCACCACCCGGCTCGCCCCCTCCCGGTTCGCCAACCAGATCATGAGCCTGTGGTTCCTGTCGGTCGCGATGGGCAGCGCGCTCAGCGCGCAGGTGGTGCGGCTCACCACCGTCTGGTCCCCCGCGACCTACTTCGCCGTGCTGGCGACTGCGGCCCTGCTCTGCTCGGCGGGGGTCGCGCTGGCCCGCAAACGGCTGCGGCATCTGATGCGCGGCGTGACCTGAGTCCGGACGGCGGCGTGCGAAAGGGCCCACGGCGATGGCCCCTTCGCGTGCGCCCGGCTCACCGCGTCCCGGCTGTCCCCGTGGCCGTCATCCACGCCTCGTACAGCTTGGCGTACCGCCCCGGCTGGGCGATCAGTTCGTCGTGGCTGCCCTGCTGGACGATGCGCCCCCCGTCGAAGACGAGCACCCGGTCGGCTGCCTCCGCGGTCGACAGGCGGTGCGCCACCGAGACCGCGGTACGGCCCCGCATGGCGCTCTCCAGCGCCCGCTGGAGGCGCTGCTCGGTGGCCGGGTCGACCGCGGACGTGGCCTCGTCGAGGACCAGGAGATCCGGGTCGGCAAGATAGGCGCGGGCCAGCGCGACGAGCTGCCGCTCCCCCGCCGACAGGGCCTCCCCGCGCTGGCCCACCGGGGTGTCCAGGCCGCGCGCCAGCCCGGCGAGCCAGTCCTCGAGCCCCAGCTCGTGCAGCGCCCGCTCCACATCGTCCGCGGTCGCGCCGGGGCGGCCGTAGACGATGTTCTCCCCGATCGTGGTGTCGAACAGGAACCCGTCCTGCGGCACCATCACCACCCGCTCGCGCAGCGAGGCGAACGGCACGTCCGTCAGCGGCACCCCGCCCAGCGCCACCCGGCCCGATGTCGGGTCGGCCAGCCGGATCAGCAACTTCGCGAACGTCGACTTGCCGGAGCCCGTCTCGCCGACCACAGCTACCCGGCTGCGCGGCTCGATGTGCACCGACACCTCGTGCAGCGCCTGAGGGCCGTCCGGATACGCGTACCCGACGTCCTCGAACCGGACCTCCACCGGGCCCCGCTCCAGCGCGGTGCCCGCCGGCCCTGGGTCGGCCACGTCGATCGGCGTGTCCACCACCGCCAGGGCGCGACGCCAGCCCGCGAGGGCGTTCTGCAACTCGTTCAGCACCTCGGTGCTCATCTGGGCGGGCCCGATGAACAGCGTGACCAGGAACAGGAACGCCACCAGTTCGCCCGCGGTCAACTGGCCGCCCACACCGAGCAGTACACCCAGGCTGACGACGCCGCCGATGGCCAGCGCGGCCGCGACCTCGCCGCTGGAGAGCGTGACCGCCACCAGCCGCTGCGCCCGGCTCTGCGCCCGCCGGTGCTCCTCCACCGCCGTGTCGATCCGCCGCCCGATCAGGTCGCCCGCGTTGTACGCGTGGATGACGGCGGCGCCCACCACGGCCTCGCCGGTCGCCGCGAGCATGTCGCCGCCGCGGGCGCGCACCCGCCCGTACGCCCGCGACAGCCGACGCTGCAGCGCGGGCAGCACCAGCGCCAGCGGGATGAACAACACCCACACCATCAGGGCCAGTTGCCAGGAGTAGACGAACATCACCACGCTGCCGACGCCCAGTTGGCACAGGCTCACCAAGAACATCCCGCCGAACTGGAGGAACGTGCTGAACTGGTCCACGTCAGCGGTGACCCGCGCCACCAGGTCGCCGCGCCGCTCCGCGCCCAGCGCGGACGCCGACAGGTCGTGCACCCGGCGGAACGCCTTGACGCGCAGCGTCGCGAGCCCGGCCTCCGTACTGCGGTACAGGCGGTAGTTCATGCGGTACGTGACCCATGCGGTGGCGAGCACCGCGACGGCGCAGACGCCCACCGTGGTCAGCACGAAGCCGGTGCGCGGACCCTCGTCAGCCGTCAGGCCCTCGTCGAGGGTGATCTGCACGGCAATGGGTACGACCACCCGGCCGGCGGCGGCGAGCAAGGCCAGGAATGCCACAGCAAGCAACCCCTCGCGCAGCCCTGGCGACACTTCGAAGGCTCGGCGGAGGGTCGCCGTGGCGCTCCGCTGCTCTCCCGTGATGCGGCTGCTCACGCCGTCCTCCCGTCCGTGATCTCAGCGCTCTGTTCTTCTTCGTGTTCGTACGCGGTGACCAGGGTGCGGTAGCCCGCGCAGCGGGCGCGCAGTTCGTCGTGCGTACCGCTGTCCACCACACGGCCCCGCTCCACGTACACCACGTGGTCGGCGAGCGCGATGGTGGCCTGCCGGTAGGCCACCAGCACGAGCGTGGACGGCACCCGCGCGCCGCGCAGCCCGCCCAGGATCCGGCTCTCGACGTACGGGTCGATGCTGGACGTGGCGTCGTCCAGGACCAGCAGCCGGGGGCGCCGCACCAGCGCACGCGCGAGTGCGATCCGCTGGCGCTGGCCGCCGGAGAGGATGGCGCCTCGCTCCCCGACCCTGGTGTCCAGGCCCTGTGGCAGTCCGCGCACCACGTCGGCGACCCAGACCGCCTCCAGCGCCTCCCAGACCCTTTCGTCGGGCAGGTCGAGGCCGAGCAGGACGTTGCCGCGCACCATGTCGTCGAAGAGCAGCGTCTCCTGCGGGACGAACGCCACCGCCGACGGCACCTCCCCCGAGCGCATCTCACGGGCGTCGACCCCGTCCATCAGCACGTCGCCCTCCGCCGGGTCGACGAGCCGCACCATCAGCGCCGCCAGCGTGGACTTGCCGGACCCGGTGGGACCCACGATCGCCACAGTGCGCCCTGGGCCCACAGCGAGCGTCACGTCGTGCAGGACGGTGGCACCGTCGTAGGCGTAGCTGACGCCCCGGGTGTCGAGGCTGATCGGCCCCGCGTCGGAGAGCCGCAGCTCGCCGGTGGGCAGGTCGCCTTCGGCATCCAGGACGTGCCGCACCCGGGACCAGCCGACGGTGCTGCGGGGCAGCTCGGCGAGGACCCAGCCGAAGGCTCGTACCGGAAAGGCGATCATGGTGAACAGGTAGGAGACCTGGACGAGTTCACCGATCGTGACGGCGCCCGCCGAGAGCCGGAGCGTGCCCACCGCGAGCACGGTGAGGATGCCCAGGTTGGGCAGCATGTCGAGCATCGGGTCGAAGCGTCCGCGGGTGCGGCCGACCGCCACGTTGGCATCGCGCAGCCGCGCGGCCGCGTCGGCCATCCGGGACGTCTCGTGCTCCTCCAGGCCGAGGGTCTTGACGACGAGCGCGCCGTCGAAACTCTCGTGCGCGATGTCGCTGGCCCGAGCGCGCAGGCCCTGCGCATGTGCCGCGAGGGGGGTGAGCTTGCGCTGGTAGAAGACGTTGAGCAGGCCGATCGACGGGAAGACCAGCAGGCTCACCGAGGCGATCACCGGGTCGACGGTGAGCATCGACACGATGGCCGCGCCCAGCATGACGACGACCCCGATGGCGGTGGGGAGCGGCACGACGGGCGCCCACGCGGCCTCCACGTCGGCGTTGACGTTGGACAGCAGTTGGCCCGCCGGGTGGCGCTGGTGCCAGGAGATCGGCAGCCGCAGATAGCGGTGGGCGATCTTGCGGCGGTACGTCGCCTGGAGGCGGAACTGCATGATCCCCGCCCCGACCCGGCGGCCGATCACCCCGATCACCCGCAGCATCGCCACCCCGAAGATGGCAAGGCCCGCACCGATCAGCGCGCCCGCGGTGGTCCGGCCCTCGTCGAAGGCGGGCAGCACCACGTCCTCGGTGATGCGGCCCAGCGTCCAGGAGGTGGCGACCGGGGCCACTCCGTACAGGCCGCTGGCGAGCAACGCCGCGCAGAAGATCCAGGGTTCCTCACGTACGGCGACGGAGAGGACTCCCATGCCTCTGCGCAGGGTCGACCGGTCGGTTGCGGACAAGGGGTGGTTCCTTTCGTACGGTGCGTGCGGCGCCCGCGCGGTGGCCCCGCGGCGGGAGCGGACGCGTCGGGGGGCGGGGCGTCACTGGCGTGCGCCGACGGCGGCGGGCAGTCCGTCCAGGACGGCGAGGTCGTCGGCCGAGAGCCGGACGTCGGCGGCTGCGACGTTGCCCTCCAGGTATCGGACGTGCTTGGTGCCGGGGATCGGCACGACGTGGCCGCCCTGGGCGAGCACCCAGGCCAGCGCGGTCTGGGCGGGGGTGATGCCGTGGCGCTGTGCGACGATGCGCACCCCGTCGAGGAGGTGCAGGTTGGCCTCGAAGTTCTTCTCCTGGAAACGGGGGTTGATGCGCCGGTAGTCGCCGTCCGGCACGTCCTGCGCGGAGCCGAACCGGCCCGCCAGGAAGCCTCGTCCGAGCGGGGAGTACGCGATGACCGCGATGCCCTCGCGGGCGGTGAACGGCAGCAGTTCCGCCGTCGCCTCGCGGGTCCACAGCGACAGCTCCGCCTGGACGGTGGCCACCGGGTGCACGCTCTGCGCCGTGCGGATCTGCTCGACGGTCACTTCGGAGAGGCCGAGCATCCTGGCCTTGCCGGCCCGCACGGCCTCTGCCATGGCGCCCCAGGTCTCCTCCAAGGGCACGTCGGGGTCCACCCGGTGCAGCTGGTAAAGGTCCACGTGGTCGGTGCGCAGGCGGCGCAGACTGGCGTCGATCGCGGCGCGGATGTGCTCGGGCCTGCCGTCGCGGCGCAGCCTGGTCTCGCCCGCCACGAACCCCGCCTTGGTCGCAAGGAATGCCTTCTCGCGGCGGTCGGCGAGCGCCCGGCCCACCAGTTCCTCGTTGGTGTGGGGGCCGTAGACGTCCGCGGTGTCGATCAGATCGGCGCCGAGGTCGAGGGCGCGGTGCAGCACGGCGACCGAGGCGTCGTCGTCCCGGCCACCGGGGTCGTAGGCATACGACATGCCCATGCAGCCCAGCCCGACGGCGCCCACCGAAGTGCTGTCCTGGCCGATCCCTAGGGTGCGCAACACGGTCTCCTCGCTGGAGTGTCGGACGGTGTACGGACCGGGCCGGCGGACTCGGGGCGTCGCCCCGTGACGGCCCGCCGGCCCGGTCGCGGGTCAGGAGATGGCGCCGTCGGTCCAGGCCCTCTTCAGGATCTCGTCGACCGTCTCGTCGACGGTCTGCTCCGAGGTGTCCAGCCACAGCCCGATCCGGGGCGTGCTGTCCCGGAGTACCTTGTCCAGGTCCTTGGGCTGCCAGTCGGGCCCGTAACCGGTCTTGGCGCGCTTCTCCTCGCGCCGCGCCACGGCCTCGGGGTCGGGCGCCAGCACGACGACGGCCAGCGGGCGGCTCTTGATCAGCTCGGTGATCTCCGCCAGGTACTCGCCGATCAGGATGTCCTGCACGATGGCGGTGAACCCGGCCTCGGCGTAGGCGTCGGCGGACGCCGCCGCCAGCCGGTACCGCAGCCTGAGCTGTGCGACGGCCTCTGGCGGGGCCTCGGCGGTCATGTGCTCCTGACCGTTGACGATCATGCGGCGGAAGGTGTCGCCCCGCACGTGCGCCGAGCGCGGCAGGCGCTCGGCGAGGGCCTGCGCGACGGTGGACTTGCCCGCGGCCGAGATGCCCGAGACGACGATGACCCCGGGGGCTCTGTCGGGGGCGGAGCTGGTGGTGTCGGTCATGAAGAGGTGGATTCCTTTCTCAACACAGAAATCGGGCGCTCGAACGCAGCACCCGGACGACTCCGGGCACCCTCAGGCGCGTTCGAGGACCAAGAGGTCCATCGAGGCCGGACGTCGTGTGGAAACGCCCCAGGTCCCCGGACTCGGGTCCCGGCGCATGCGCAGACCGTGTCGTGCGGCCACCGACAGTATGTGCTCCAGCCGGTACGCGATGGCGTACGTGGGCTCCGTTTCGGAGTGCACGTAGTAGTCGCCGTGGTCGTGCGTGAAACTGAAGGCGGTCTCGCCGCGTACGATGTTCGCGGCGACCGCGTCGTCCACCAGGTAGGCGGTGGCGAAGCACTGTCCGCCGGGCCGGAGCACCCGCGCGGACTCCGCGAGGTAGTTCTCCATCTCGGCCGGGCGCAGATGGCTGATCAGCCCGATCAGGGCGGCGATGTCGAAGGCCGCGTCTTCGGCGGGAAACCGGAAGTCGGCCGAGGAGAGCGTGCCCTCCGGGTTGTAGATCTCCTGGTGGATGTCGACGTGCTCGAAGCGGAAGTTGGGGTGGCGCGGGGTGATGGTCCGTCCACACCAGTCGATCGCGTGCGGCACGATGTCGAAGCCCAGGTACGAGCCTTCGGTGAGCACGTCCGTGAGCGGCACCGCGATCCGCCCCGCCCCGCACCCCGCGTCGAGCACGTCGTGTCCGGGCCCCATGCCCAGCTCGTCCCGCATGTACGCGGTGATCTCGCGCCCCACCTTGAGGAAGTCCCCGTTGCCGATGAACCGGCGGTAGCGCCGGGGCGGTAACAGTGGGTGTTCCCGCCCGCGTACCCGGTCCCACAGGTCCATCACATGTAATCCAGCGTTGTAGCCAGAACGGCGTAAGCGTTCCAAGCCCTTGACCGATCGCAGCGACGAGGTGTACTTCGTCGCCCTGAGCGACTTCAACTCCGACTTGCTGCCAGGCAAAGGAGCTGCCCCTTTCCGTGGGTGGGTGCGCATGGAGTGTTCCGCAGCCCCGCCTTCGTGATCCGGCTCCGTGATCCGGTCGGCGTCTCCGGATCGCCCGGCGCCCCGGCGCGCAACCGCACGTCCGTCCTCGAGACATGCCGCAAGCATGGAACCGGAATGTACCCGACGGCGGCTTCCAGCCCACCCATTCAGAATGTCGATCAGTCAAGGAATGGTCAACAGCGCCTCGGGACGACGATGTCGTGAAATCGCCCGACGCCCGGCTCGTCTCAGCCGCACGGGCATCAGGGATGTGCCTGGCACCCCAGATCTCTCAGCGCCCTCGCCGCACGCGGAAGCCAGCAGAGCAGCACCACCTCAGGGGCGGAGAGTTCACAACTATGGCCGATCTACGCGGGCGACACCGCGCCGCACGGCACACGGTCCGGAGCGGGGAGGCGGGGCTGTTTCGTGTTCGTGCCGGCCGTGAGGCGGTGGTCTAGTCCGCCTCGTCCACATAGCGGAGCACGCCCATCATGTGCGTGTCGTCGACCTCTTCCGCGGGCGCCGCCACGCACTCGGTCAGCCGCTTGTTGAGGGCGTCGGCGTCGATCCCGGTGCCGATCATCACCAACCGGGTGGTGCGGGGCTCATCGCGCTCCCAGGGCGAGGGCTGGAAGCGGAGATAGGAGCCGACGGCGTGCAGCGCGAACTTCCGCTCCCGGCCCGCGCCCGCGAAGTGGAGGAACCCCTTGGCGCGGTAGAGCCCCGCCGGGAGGCTGTCGAGGAAGGCCATCAGCCGGCGCGGATGGAGCGGCTCGGCCGCGGTGAATTCCATGCTCTCGTAGGCGGCGTGGAGATGGTGGCCGTGGTCATGGCCGTCACCGCACGCGTCCTGGCCGCACCCGTCCTCGGCAGGTACGTCCTCGCCCCACGCGTCGGCGAACGAGAGCTGCCGGAAGCCCTCCTCGGCGGCCTCCCGGGGCGGGTGGTCGAAGAGGAGCGCGGGGTCGACGCGCCCATGCGCGGCGGCCAGGACCGGGGCACCGGGGGCGATCTCCTGGAGGGTCTCCACCAGATCCCGCCGCTCGTCCTCGGCGACGCGGTCGGTCTTGTTGAGCACGATGAGGTCCGCGGCGCGGACATGGCGGTCCAGCTCGGGATGGCGGACGCGGGTGTCCGGGAACTCCGCGGCGTCCACGACCTCCACCAGGCCACCGTAGACGATCCGCTCATTGGTGCTGGACAGCAGCGTACGGATCATGCTCTGCGGTTCGGCGAGGCCGCTGGCCTCGATCACCACCACATCGATGCGCAGCTCCGGATCGGTGAGCCGGTCGAGCATCTCGTCCATCTCGGAGGCGTCCGCCGCGCAGCACAGACAGCCGTTCTCGATCGGGATCATCGAATCGACCTGTCCGGCGACGGCCATGGCGTCGATGTTGATGGATCCGAAGTCATTGACGATGACGCCGATGCGGGTGTCCGCGCTGTCCCGCATCAGATGGTTGAGCATCGTCGTTTTCCCGGAGCCCAGAAAACCCGTGACGAGAATGACCGGAATCCGTTGTGTGGCCAAGGTTGCGTCTCCGTGCGGCGGTTCGTGGCGGTCTCGGGTGACCGCTCATGCTATCCGGCCGCGGGCCGGGCCGATCCCCGGCCCGCGGACCGTCAGCGAACCCCGTCAGGGAATCTCGATGCCCGCCTCGGCCGAGAGGCGGTCGATCTCGGCCAGCTCGGCCTCGCTGAAGGCGGGCGAGTCCAGCACCGAGACGTTCTGCTCCAACTGCGCGACGCTGCTCGCGCCGATCAGCACCGAGACCACCCGGGGGTCGCGCAGCACCCAGGCGAGGGCAAGCTGGGCGAGGGTCTGGCCGCGCCCCTCCGCCAGCTTGTTGAGGGCGTGCAGCAGGGACAGCCGCTCCTCGGTGAGCGTCTCGCGCTTGAGGAAGTGGCCGAGCGCCATCCGCGAATCGGCCGGCACCCCGTGGAGGTACCGGTCGGTGAGCTGCCCCTGCGCCAGCGGCGAGAAGGCGATGACCCCGACGCCCGCCTCGTCGGACGCCTGAAGCACCCCGCCCTCGACCCCGCGCTGGAGGATCGAGTACGGATACTGATTGATCAGGTACGGGGTGCGCAGGTCCTTCAGGATCGCGGCGGCCTCGGCGATCGCCTCCGGCGGGTAGTTGGACACGCCCGCGTAGAGCGCCTTGCCCTGGCGCACCGCGCTGTCGAGGGCGCCCATCGTCTCCTCGAGCGGGGTGTCCGGGTCGAAGCGGTGGGAGTAGAAGACATCGACGTAGTCCAGCCCCATCCGGGACAGCGACTGGTCGAGGCTGGCCAGGACGTACTTGCGCGAGCCCCACTCCCCGTAGGGCCCCGGCCACATGAGGTGTCCGGCCTTGCTGGCGATGAACAGCTCATCGCGATAGGGGCGGAAGTCCTGGGCGAAGATCGAGCCGAAGTTGGTCTCGGCGCTGCCGGGCGGCGGACCGTAGTTGTTGGCCAGATCGATATGGGTGACACCGAGGTCGAAGGCGCGGCGCAGCACAGCGCGCTGGGTCTCCAGGGGGTGGGTGTCGCCGAAGTTGTGCCACAGGCCGAGCGAGACCTTGGGGAGCAGCACACCACTGCGCCCGCAGCGCTGGTACTGCATGGAGTCGTAGCGGTTCTCGGCGGCGAGGTGGACCATGCGCGTCGTCCTTGTCCGTACGGTGCGGTTGGGAGCGGGTGGGCCGTGGGGACGGCCCGCCCGCCTGAGCTTGTCAGCTTTGGGCCAAAGTGGCGACCTCATTCCCGCTGAGTGTTCTTCCGTACACGCGGAAGTCGTCGAACGCGGCCTTCAGGTACGGGTCCGGGTACTGCGACTTGCCGAGGTAGCCGGCGCGGATGTGGTTGCCGAAGTGGACGGGCTCGACGGTGACGGCGGTGTTGCGTCCCGCCTCGCGCCCCCACGTAGAGGACGGCGGTGCCGGTGCCGTAGGCGACGGCGACATGCGCCCACTGACCGGTGGGCAGCGGGGCGGCCTCGATGCGCTGCTCGGCTCCGCCACCGCCCGCGGTGATGGCGAAGCGCAGCTTCCCGGAGTCGGCGACGGGGGTGAGGAACATATCGGCGGTCACCCCGGTGCCGATGTCGAAGATCCGGGTCCAGGCGGCGGGGGTGCCGTCCAGCCGTATCCAGGTGGCCAGGGTGTACGCACGGGCGCCGGCCAGGAGGTCGTCGGCCAGGAGGTCGTCGGCGAGGACGATATGGCCGTCGGTGCCGTTCAGGGCGACCGCGCCACCGGTCCCGCCCGCCGTCCAGGAGGCGCCGCCGGTGAGCCGGGCGGTCTTGCCGCGGCCGGTGGCGTCGGCGGCGGCGGTGCCGGAGGTCTCGTCGAAGCGGTGCCAGGCGGCGAAGGCGGGCGGCGGGGTGGGCGGCTGCCCGGTCAGCCAGTACACGTTGAAGTGCTGGTGGTGGACGCGGGCCACCGGCAGCAGGGGCACGCTCTCGCCACTGGCCGTGGCGCTGAACCGCATGGGGCCGGCGGCGCTCTGGGCCACGGATCCCCTGTCCAGGCGCGGCATGGTCATTCCGGTGCGGCCGCCGTAGGCCCCGGCGAGCACGACGGGCCCGTAGAGCACGGCCTGGACATCGGGGTCGTCGGGGGTGGGGGGCGAACGTCAGCTTCATCGGCAGGGTCACCTCGACCCGGTCGCCGGTCTTCCACTGGCGGTCGATGATCAGCCAACTGCCGGGGGCCGGCCGGTCGGTGAGGGGGGTGCCATTGAGCGTGGCGCGGGCTCCCGCCGCCCAGGAGGGGATGCGGACGCGCAGTTCGAGGGAGGCGCCACCGGAGACGACGCCGAGGGTGGTGGTCTGCTGGTCGGGGAAGCCGGTGGTCTGGCGCCAGGTGATGCCCTTGTCCTGCCAGCGCAGTTCGGAGGGGATGAAGAGGTTCACCAGCAGGCTGCGCTCGGCGTAGGTGTAGATGGTGTCGGCGAACTTGGCCTGGGTCTCCATGCCGCTGCCGTGGTCGCAGGAGAAGTTGTCGTAGTCGGTGGAGTACTGATTCGGGTCGGTGCCCATGAAGGACGGCTGCTGTTTCTGCTTGATGAAGGCGTGGTACTGCCCGGCGTGGTCCAGGTGAGGCGGTCGCGGCTGCGCGCGAAACCGATGGTGTTCCCGGTCCAGTTCGTCGTGTAGACGATGTAGTAGTAGCCGTCGGTGTGCTTGACGATATGCGGATCGGCGCGGCGGGGCACCAGCGGATTGGCGTACGAGGCGGCCCTGGCGGCGGCCCGCGACGCGGTGGGGGTGGCGGCCTGCGCGATCCCGGGCGCTCCGGCGGCGGCCCCCAGGGCGAGGGCGCCCATCACCACATGCCTGCGACTGGGCCGGTGTTCTGCGCTGCGGCTCATGCGGTTCTCTCCCGCTCTGGAGAGGGTGCGAAAGTTTCGAAAACCGTGGAGCCCTGGAAGACGCGCGATGGGTGGCGTGTTGAGGGGGGCGGATCAGACGAAGGTCTGGCGCTGGAGCCAGAGATCCCTGGCGGTTCCGCTGCCCTGGATGAAGACGTAGAGCAGATTCTCCTCGTTGAGGATGGGGACGCCGATGCCCGCGGAGCCGATGACCCCGCCCAGGGACTGGAAGCCGCTGTAGGCCGTGCCGTTCTCCGTGGTCTGTACGGCGACCCACAGGGCGTTGTCGGTGGCCTTGATGAACACATTGACCCGGCCGTCCTGGGCGAGGGCGCAGGTGGGCCGCCAGACGATCTGGGCGCCGAGGCTCACGGGGGCGCCGAACGTGGCGTAGTCGTCGCTCTGGCCGACGCGCCGGACGGTCCCGTCGGAACCCCGGTAGAAGATCTGCACCCGGCCGGCCGCGTCGAGGCACACCGAGGGGCGGCTGGTCACGTTGGAGGCGTCGAGGGCGAAGGGCTGCCAGACGGCGGCGTTCTCGGTCTGCTGCTGGATGGTGTAGAGGGTCTCGCCCGCGCCCTTGACCGCCACCACGATCCGCCCTCCCCCGTCGAGGATGGGCGAAGGCGTGGCGAAGATGGCACCGCCCAGCGATGTGGCGGCGGTGTAGGTCTCGTACTGGAGGTCCTGGTTGCGCAGGTACCACAGGGCGTCGTCGGCGCCGGGGAAGAACACATGGATGCGGCCGTCGGCACCGAGCGCCGCGGCCGGATCGTCCCCGATGCAGGTGGCCAGGACCTGGGGTGGTCCGTACCCGGAGTTGATGGAGGTCTGGGTGATGACCTCCAGATTGTTGCCCGGGGTGCGGTAGAAGACCCGGACCTTGCCGTCCTTGCCCCGGATCGGCGCGGGAATGCCGTCGACGGACAGGCCCGCGTATTGCTGCCAGGGACCCCAACTGCCGTCGCGGGCCTCCACCCTGCTCCACAGGACGTTGGACCCGCCCCGGATGAAGACCTGCACCCGGTCGTCGGCGAACGCGACCGGGGCGGGCTCGGAGTGGATGCCGCCCTGAAGGTTGATCCAGGTGCCCCAGACGGTGCCGGGGGTGGTGGAAACGGTCATGAGAGGACCTCCCTCTTCTCGTGAAGCCACGAGACTGCACGGATACACCGCCAATTCCCGGGGAAAGCATGGCGGATACCCGAAGAAGGGAAGATGTACGAATATGATCGATTCATTATTATGAGGGACTGATATCGGATTAAATACGTTCGCTTGTTGAGGAGATTCGTCGCGCGAAAGGAGAGATGCTGATCGCGGACCCGTCGTTGACCTTCCCCGAAGGGGAAGCCTGAGCATCGTGGTCGCCGGGCGAGGTGCCCGGCGGCGAGGAGGGCGAACATGGGGCTGCTGACCATCGGTGCGTTCGCGAGGGCGTCGCGGCTGTCCCCCAAGGCGCTGCGCCTGTACGACGAGCTCGGGCTGCTGCCGCCCGCCCGCGTCGATCCGCACTCCGGCTACCGCCACTACGATCCGGCGCAGCTCGAGCGGGCCCGTCTGGTGGCGTGGCTGAGGCGGCTCGGTATGCCGCTCGCCGAGATCCGGACGGTGTGCGAGCTGGATCCGGAGGCGGCGGCGCGGGAGGTGCGCGCGTACTGGGCCCGGATCGAGGCAGACACCGCGGCCAGAAGGGACCTGGCCGCCTTCCTCGTCGACCATCTGTCCGGGAGGGACACCGCGATGACGTCCGACCACACCACCCTGGGGATCCGCTACGCCGCGCTCTCCGACACCGGCTCGGTCCGGGAGAGCAATGACGACGCCGGGTACGCCGGTCCGCGCCTGCTGGCCGTGGCCGATGGATTCGGGGGCGGACGGCACGCCGGCGAGGCGGCGATCGAGGCGCTCAAACCGCTGGACGCGGGCGTCCCGGGCGGGGAGCTGCTGAGCGCCCTGGAGGAAGCGGCGCACCGGGCCCGGGAGTCGGTCTCCGCGCTCGCCGCGTCCGACCCCGCGCTGCGGGATGTCGGCACGACGCTCACCGCGATGGTGTGGTCGGGCTCCCGGCTGGGACTGGTCCATATCGGCGACTCGCGCGCCTATCTGCTGCGCGATGGTGAGCTGTTCCAGATCACCCATGACCACACCGTGGTCCAGTCGCTGATCGACGAGGGGCGGATCACCCCCGAGGAGGCCGCCTCGCACCCCCAGCGGGCGCTGTTGCTGCGCGCCGTGGGCGGCGGTTCGGCGTTCGAGCCGGACTTCGCCCTGCGGGACGCCCGCGCCCAGGACCGCTATCTGCTGTGCTCGGACGGGCTGACGGGGGTCGTGCCCGCCGGGGAGATCCGGCGGGTGCTCGGCTCGGAGGACGACCCGGGCACGGCCGTACGGCAGTTGGTCGCCCTCGCCAACCGCGCGGGTGGGCCCGACAACGTCACCTGCGTGGTGGCCCATGTGGCCGAGCGGAGGGCACTGACCTCGGCGTAAGCCGCCGCCGCTGACCGATCGCCCACCCACCGTGACCGCTTGTTGAACGTTGATGAATGGTGTGTGCAGAAGCTTGTCGGCCGCAAGAATGCCTCCCTATGCTCACGGCGGAAATCGCTTTCCACTCCTGCCGACCGGGAGACAGCCATGGCCGGCGGCGCGGCGTAAGGGGCAGGGCATGTCCGCAGGTCCGATCCGGCTCTCCCGGGCAGCGCACACCGCGCTCCGCCCGGCCACCGCGGCGCGGATCACCGGAGGCTTCTGGGCCGCCAGACGCCGTGTCAACGCCGAAGTGAGCGTTCCCCAGGGGCCGGACCGGCTGGAGCGGGCGGGCAATCTCGCCAATCTGCGGGCCGCCGCGGGGACGGCGCCGGCGGAGTCCGGCTTCCGGGGCGACTTCCCGTTCCAGGACTCCGATGTGCACAAATGGCTCGAGGCGGCGTCCTGGCAACTGGCGGACGGCGGCGAGGGGCCGGCCGAGGAGGAGCTGTCCCGGCAGGTGGAGCGGCTGGCCGGGCTGGTCGCGGCCGCGCAGTCCGAGGACGGCTATCTACAGACGTACTACCAGCTCGGGCCGGACGCCCGGCGGTGGGCGGAACCGCACTGGGGGCACGAGCTGTACTGTGCGGGCCACCTCCTCCAGGCCGCGGTCGCGCACCACCGGGCCACCGGCGCGGACGGGCTGCTCGATGTGGCGGTGCGGTGCGCCGATCTCGTCGACGCCACGTTCGGGCCCGGCAGGAACGAGACGGTGTGCGGACATCCGGAGATCGAGACGGCGCTGGTCGAGCTGTACCGGGAGACCGGTGAGCGGCGCTATCTCGAGCTGGCCGGGTACTTCGTGGACCGGCGCGGGCACGGCAGCCTCGGCGAGGGCCCGGCGGACGGCTCGCCCGGCCCCCGGCCCGGGGCGCCCTACTGGCAGGACCACATCCCGGTGCGGGCGGCGACGGCGGTCGCCGGGCATGCGGTGCGCCAGCTCTATCTCCTGGCCGGGGCCGCGGATGTGGCGGCGGAGACCGGCGACGCGGGGCTGCGGGACGCGCTGGTGCGGCTGTGGGAGGACATGGCCACGACGAAGACCCATCTGACGGGCGGGGTGGGGTCCCGGCACGAGCTGGAGTCCTTCGGGGACGCGTACGAGCTGCCGCCGGACCGGGCGTACGCGGAGACCTGCGCGGCCATCGCCGCCATCCACTTCGGTTGGCGGATGGCGCTGCTGACCGGGGAGGCCCGCTACAGCGATCTGGTGGAGCGGACCCTGTTCAACGGCTTCGCCTCGGGGGTGTCGATCGACGGTGAGCGCTGGCTCTATGTGAATCCGCTCCAGGTCCGCCAGGACGATGAGAGCCGTAAGGCCGCCACCGGTGACCAGAGCACCCACCGGACGCCGTGGTTCCGGTGTGCGTGCTGCCCGCCCAATGTGATGCGGCTGCTGGCCTCGCTGCCGCACTACATGGCGAGCGGCGACGCCCAGGGGCTGCAACTGCACCAGTACGCGTCCGGCTCGTACGAGGCGGGCGGCGGGGCGGTGCGGGTGGGGACCGGCTACCCCTGGGAGGGGCGGATCGCGGTGGTCGTGGACGCCGTCCCGCAGGACACGGACTGGACGCTGGCGCTGCGCATCCCGCACTGGGCGACGGCGTACGAGGCGACGGTCGGCGGGGAGCCGGTGGCCGAGCGGGCCGAGAACGGCTGGCTGCGGCTGCGGCGCCGCTGGCGGCCCGGCGAGACGGTCGTGCTGAGCCTGCCCATGGACCCCCGGCTCACCCGGCCCGATCCGCGGGCCGACGGGGTGCGCGGCTGTGCCGCGATCGAGCGCGGCCCGCTGGTGTACTGCCTGGAGCAGCCCGATCAGCCCGCCGGGCTGCGGCTGGACGACATCGTCCTCGACCCGGCCGCCACGCTGAGCGCGGAGCACCGGCCGGAGCTGCTGGGCGGGGTGACCGTGATCACCTCCCTGGCGCTGCGCCCTGCCGTCGCACGCGACGGGTGGTGGCCGTACCGGGACGGCGGCGCGGGCTCGGGCGACGGCGCGCGCCCCGGCGGGGAGGCG
>NZ_JAHLEM010000331.1 GCF_018883605.1 Streptomyces niphimycinicus
CGTCACCACCACCAACCGCGAACCACCAAACCGCTCCTCCCCCACCCACAACCGCAAAACCTCCAACACACCCACCACATCAACCCCCGACAACACCACACACCCCGGCACCACACCACCCGAAACCACCTCACCCCACTCCACAAACGACCCCACCCCACACACACCCACATCCACCCACTCCACCCGATACAACGCATCACGGCTGCCAACCCGGGCGTCAGCGAGCTGTCCCTCCGGAACAGGTCGGAGTACCAGGGAGTCCACCGACAGGACCGCCTCACCCGCCTCATCGGTCACCCTCAGCGACACCGCGTCCGGACCGGCAGGCTTCAGCGCCATCCGGACAGCGGACGCGCCGACCGCGTGCAGCCTGACGCCGCTCCAGGAGAACGGGAGATACGCCCCGCCATCGTCGGTGATCAGGCCACCCAGTCCGACGCCGTGCAGCCCGGCGTCGAGCAGAGCCGGATGTATCGCGCAGCGAGCCGCATCACCTCTCGCCTCCTCCGGTAGCACCGCCTCGACGAAGACCTCGTCTCCCCGGCGCCAGGCATCCCGCAACCCCTGGAACATCGGCCCATAGGCATACCCGCGCTCCGCCAACGCCGCATAAACCCCCTCCACCCCAACCCGCTCCGCACCCACCGGCGGCCACACCTCCACAGCCGACGCCTCACCACCCGCCACCCCCACCACACCCACCGCATGCCGAACCCACTCACCCTCCCGACACGAAAACACCGACACCGACCGGCGACCCCCCTCACCCACACCACCCACCAAAACCTGAACCTCCACCTCACCCCGCTCCGGAAGCACCAACGGCCCCTCCAACGTCAACTCCTCAACCACCCCACACCCCAACCCCAACCCCGCCTGCAACACCAACTCCACAAACCCCGTCCCCGGGAACAGGACCACACCGGATACCGAGTGTTCGGCCAGCCACGGCTGACCGGCCAGCGAGAGCACTCCGGTGAGGAGAGCGCCTCCGGAATCGGGCAAGGGAACCACCGCACCCACGAGGGGGTGGTCGACCTCGGCCGAGCCGGGTGTCGACCGGAGGGGGGCCGCCCAGAAGCGCCGACGCTGGAAGGCGTAGGTCGGCAGGTCAATGGCGTGCGCGCCCAGCCCGGCGAACGCCGCCCGCCACTCCACCGCGACGCCTCGGACATGCAACCGGGCCAGCCCGGTGAGGAAGGAGTCCAGGCCACCGTCATCGCGGCGCAGCGATCCCGTCAACACGATGTCGGTGTCGGTGGCGTCGGCGGTGTCCTGAATGCCGATGGTCAGCACCGGATGCGGGGCGGCCTCCACGAACACCGTATGCCCGAGCTCCAACAGCCCCTCAACAGTGTCCTGGAACTCCACGGTCTCGCGCAGATTCCGATACCAGTACCCGGCATCCAGCTCCACGGTGTCCATCAACCGCCCGGTCACCGTCGAATAGAACGGCACCCGCCCACTACACGGCTCCACACCCGCCAGAGCCTCCGCCAGCTCCCCCCGAATCTCCTCCACCTGCACCGAATGCGAGGCGTAATCCACCGGAATCCGCCTGGCCTCCGGAAACTCCACCAACACCCCATCCAGCACCTCGACCGCACCCGACACCACCGTGGACGCCGGACCATTCACCGCCGCCACCGACAACCCAGGACGATCCCGCAGCCGGTCAGCAGGCACCGGGACGGACACCATCCCACCCCGACCCGACAGCGCCAGCAACGCCTT
>NZ_JAHLEM010000332.1 GCF_018883605.1 Streptomyces niphimycinicus
GGACGATCCCGCAGCCGGTCAGCAGGCACCGGGACGGACACCATCCCACCCCGACCCGACAGCGCCAGCAACGCCTTACTCCTCAGCACCACCACCCGAGCGCCATCCGCCAGCGACAAACCACCCGCAACACACGCCGCCGCGATCTCACCCTGTGAATGACCCACCACCGCCGACGGCACCACACCAAACGAACGCCACAACTCCGCCAACGACACCATCACCGCCCACAACACCGGCTGCACCACATCCACCCGCCCCAACGCCACCTCATCACCCAGCACATCCCACAACGACCACTCCACCAACGGAGCCAGCACATCCGCACACTCACCCAACCGCCGCGCGAACACCGCCGAAGACTCCGCCAACTCCAGCGCCATCCCGACCCACTGCGACCCCTGCCCCGGGAAGACGAACACCACGCCACGATCCGCCCCGACCGCGCCGGTGACCTCCACCGTGTCCAACTCACGTCGCAGTTCGGCGAGGTCCGTGCCCACGACGACGGTGCGATATGGCAGCAGCGCACGCGTAGATGCCAGCGACCAGCCGACGTCCGCCGGGTCGAGCGCGGGATTGTCGTCGACAAAGGTCCGCACTTGTTCGACCTGCGCCCGCAGACCCGCCTCGCTCGCGCCCGAGAGCACCCAGGGCACCGCCACCGGCTCCACGCGATCGTTCCTGCTCTCGGCAGGCGCCTCCGGTGCCTGCTCCAGGATGACGTGGGCGTTGGTGCCGCTCACGCCGAACGCCGACACCCCGGCGCGACGCGGTCGGTCTTCCCGCGGCCACTCGGCCGACTCGGTGAGCAACTCCACCGCGCCGGTGGACCAATCCACCTTCGGTGTCGGCTCATCGACATGCAGCGTTCGCGGCAGCACCCCGTGCCGCAGCGCCATCACCATCTTGATCACACCGGCCACGCCCGCCGCCGCCTGCGTATGACCGATGTTCGACTTCAACGACCCCAACCACAGCGGCCGCTCCGGATCCCGATCCTGGCCGTACGTGGCCAGCAACGCCTGCGCCTCGATCGGATCACCCAGCGTCGTACCCGTACCGTGCGCCTCCACCGCATCCACATCCACCGCCGACAAACGGGCATTCGCCAGCGCCTGCCGGATCACCCGCTGCTGCGACGGACCATTCGGCGCCGTCAACCCATTCGACGCACCATCCTGATTCACCGCAGAACCCCGCACCACAGCCAACACCCGATGCCCATTGCGCTCAGCATCAGACAACCGCTCCACCAGCAGCAGTCCCACACCCTCGCCCCACCCGGTGCCGTCCGCCGCCCCGGCGAACGCCTTGCACCGCCCGTCCGGGGCCAGCCCACGCTGGCGCGAGAACTCCACGAAAGTGCTGGGCGTCGCCATCACCGTTACGCCGCCCGCGAGCGCCAGTGAACATTCGCCCCGCCGCAGCGCCTCGCTCGCCAGATGCAATGCCACCAGCGAGGACGAACACGCCGTATCCACGGTCAGGGCGGGGCCCTCCAGGCCCAGCGCGTAGGCGATACGACCGGACATCACGCTGGTCGCGGCACCGGTCAGGGCATAGCCCTCGTCCGATGCCGATGGATAGCCCTGGGCCCAGCCGCCGATGAAGACACCGGTCCTGCTGGATCGCAGGGAGGTCGGCGCCATCCTGGCGCGCTCGATGACCTGCCACGCCGACTCCAGCAGCAGTCGCTGCTGGGGGTCCATCGCCAGCGCCTCACGCGGGGAGATGCCGAAGAGTTCCGGGTCGAACTCCGCTGCGTCGTAGAGGAATCCGCCGGTACGCGCATAAGTGGTGCCGGGCCGGTCCGGATCCGGGTCGTACAGCGCGTCCGCGTCCCAGCCGCGGTCGTCGGGGAAGTCGCAGAGCACTTCCCGGCCCTCGCTGACAACCCGCCACAAGTCCTCGGGGGATTGGATGTCTCCCGGGAAGCGGCAGCTCATCGCGATGATGGCGATCGGCTCGTCGAAGGCCACCGCGCCGACGGGCGCAGCCACCTCGGCGGCGGGCACCGCGAGGGCGCCCGACCGGTCGCCACCAAGCAGTTCCGAGCCCAGCAGGTCGGCGACGGCCCGACAGCTCGGGTGGTCGAACAACAAGGTGGCCGGGAGACGTAGTCCCGTACTCGTGTTCAGCCTGGTTCGCAGCTCGACCGCCGTCAGCGAGTCGAAGCCCAGTTGCCGGAAGGGCGCCGCCGGGTCGATGGCCGCCGGGTCGCGATGCCCCAGGAGTTGCGCCGCATGCTCCCGTACCAGATCCACCAGCATCCGGTCCTGATCGGCGGCGGGGACCCCGGCCAGCCGCCTCCGCAATGCGGTGCGGTCGCCCGCCACCGCCGGGGCGCCGGAGCCCGTTCGCAGTTGTGGCAGTTCGCTCAGCAGGGGGCTGGGCCGACCGGCCAGGAAGGCCGGGCCGAAGGTCTCCCAGTCGACGTCCGCGATGACCGGGCAGGGCTCGTCCGATCCGACGACGTGGCGCAGCGCGGCGACGGCCGACTCCGGCCGCATCGGGCGCAGGCCGATGCGGCTCAGCCGCTCCTCGTCCTCGGGCGCGAGGCTGCCGCCCCAGGTGCCCCATCCGATCGAGGTGGCCGGTAGACCGCGTGCCCGGCGCCGCTGTGCCAAACCGTCGAGCAGGGCGTTCGCCGCCGCGTAACCGGCCTGGCCGGAGCCACCCCAGGCCGCCGCTGCCGAGGAGAAGAGGACGAACGCCTCCAGCGACGCGTGGTCGAGCAGCTCGTCCAGGTGCAGGGCGCCGGTGACCTTGGCGTCGAAGACGGCGGCGTATTCGTCGAGATCCGCGTCGATCGAACCGCCGAACCGCACGGTTCCCGCGAGATGGACCACGGCGGTGAGGTCCGGCACCGACGCCAGCACGTCGGCGAGGGCGGCCCGGTCGGTCACATCGCAGGCCGTCATGGTCACTCGTACGCCGAGCGCGGTCAGTTCGTCTTCCAGCGCGGCCGCCCCCGGGGCCTGCGGGCCGCGACGGCTGAGCAGCACCAGGTGCTCCGCGCCCGCTTGCGCCAGCCACCGTGCCACATGTGCGCCCAGCGCACCGGTTCCTCCGGTGATCAGAACCGTGCCGTGCGGGCGCCACGCGTCAGCCGGTCCGGTCGTGGCCGCCGGTTCCAGCCGTCGGCCCAGGGTGGCCGAAGGCCGCACCGCGACCTGGTCCTCGCCGACCGTCTCGGCGAGCACCGCGACGAACCTCCGCGCCACCTGTGCGTCCCACTGTGTGGGCAGATCGATCAGCCCGCCCCAGTGCCCGGATCGCTCCAGCCCGGCCACCCGTCCGAACCCCCAGACCGCCGCCTGCGCGGGGTTGGGTTCCGGATCCCCTGGCACGGCCGCGACGGCTGACCGGGTGACACACCACAGCGGAGTACCGACCTCGGCGGCGGCGAGCGCACACAGCAGCTCGACAGTGTGCGCCATCCCCCGGGACAGGGCCCGATGGGTCGGATGCGGACGCTCGTCGAGGGCCAGGAACGAGACCACACCGGAGATGTCATCGGCTCCCGCCACCTCCGTCAGCAGCCCGGTCAGGCTCTGACGCTCCGCGTCGTACGGCACCTGGAGGGTACGGACTCGTGCGCCGCCCTGCTCGGCCAGCGCCCGGGCGCCGGCCATGGCCCACTCGGCTCCTTCGGGAACCACAGCCAGCCAGGTGCCCGGCAGGGTCGGAGTGTCCATTCCGGGCAGTGACTTCCAGGCGATCCGGTATCGCCACCCGGACTCGACGGACTCGGCCGTGTCCGCCCCAAGCCAGAACCGTTCCCGCTGGAAGGCGTACCTCGGCAGCTCGACGGGCGAGACACCGGCGAAGAGCGGTCGCCAGTCGACCCGGACACCGCGCACATGGAGCTCGGCCAGGTGGCTCAGAAACCGCTCGATCGCGCCATCGTCACGACGGAGCGACCCCGTGACGACGGTGTCGGTGGCGGTATCGGTGTCGGTGGCGTCGGCGGTGTCCTGGATGCCGATGGTCAGCACCGGATGCGGGCTGGCCTCGACGAATACCGTGTGTCCGAGATCCAGCAGTCCCTCGATCGTGGACCGGAACTCCACGGTCTCGCGCAGGTTTCGGTACCAGTACCCGGCATCCAGCTCCGCGGTGTCCATCAGCCGCCCGGTCACCGTCGAATAGAACGGCACCTCTCCGCCACACGGCTCCACACCCGCCAGCGCCTCCGCCAGCTCCCCCCGAATCTCCTCCACCTGTGGCGAG
>NZ_JAHLEM010000333.1 GCF_018883605.1 Streptomyces niphimycinicus
GCCCACCAGAGCCTGGGCCAGTTCTTCCTGGATCTCCTCCACCTGTGGCGAGTGCGAGGCATAGTCCACCGGGATCCGCTTGGCCTCCGAGAACTCCGCCAGCACCGCATCCAGCACGTCGACCGCACCCGACACCACCGTGGACGCCGGACCATTCACCGCCGCCACCGACAACCCCGGACGATCCCGCAGCCGGTCAGCAGGCACCGGGACGGACACCATCCCACCCCGACCCGACAGCGCCAGCAACGCCTTGCTCCTCAGCACCACCACCCGCGCGCCATCCGCCAGCGACAAACCACCCGCCACACACGCCGCCGCGATCTCACCCTGCGAATGACCCACCACCGCCAACGGCACCACACCAAACGAACGCCACAACTCCGCCAACGACACCATCACCGCCCACAACACCGGCTGCACCACATCCACCCGCCCCAACACCACCTCATCACCCAGCACATCCCACAACGACCACTCCACCAACGGACCCAACGCATCCGCACACTCACGCATCCGCCGCGCGAACACCGCCGAAGACTCCAGCAACTCCAACGCCATCCCGACCCACTGCGACCCCTGCCCCGGGAAGACGAACACCACGTCTCCGGATGCCCCGGTGCCCCGTACCACTCCGGGCGCGGCCATCCCGTCCGCCACCGCGTCCACACCGCGCAGCAACTCGTCGCGGTCAGCGCCCACGACCACCGCGCGGTGCGACAACGTCGTACGCGTCGATGCCAGCGACCAGCCCACTTCTGCCGGGGTGGGACGGGGGCCGCGCGCCAGGAAGGCGCGGAGCCGCTCGGCCTGCGCCCGTAGCCCCGCCTCGCCCTGACCCGACAACACCCAGGCGAGCGCGGTGGCTTCGGGGCCACCTTCCCCGATGCGATCGGTCGGCCGGGCCGTCTCCGGGGCTTGCTCCAGGATGACGTGCGCGTTGGTGCCACTCACCCCGAACGACGAGACGCCCGCTCGGCGAGGACCGTCGGTGGTGGGCCACGGCATTGCCTCGGTGAGCAGCTCGACCCGGCCGCCGGACCAGTCGACGTGTGGCGACGGCGCATCCACGTGCAGCGTCTTGGGCAATGCGGCATGCCGGATCGCCATCACCATCTTGATCACACCGGCCACACCCGCCGCTGCCTGTGTATGACCGATGTTGGACTTCACCGAACCCAGCAGCAACGGCCGCTCCGGATCCCGGTCCTGACCGTACGTGGCCAACAACGCCTGCGCCTCGATCGGATCACCCAGCGTCGTCCCCGTACCGTGCGCCTCCACGGCGTCCACATCCGACGCCACAAGCCCCGCGCCGGCCAGCGCCCGGCGAATCACCCGCTGCTGCGACGGACCATTCGGCGCCGTCAACCCATTCGACGCACCATCCTGATTCACCGCAGAACCCCGCACCACCGCCAACACCCGATGCCCATTGCGCTCGGCGTCGGACAGCCGCTCGACCACCAGCATCCCGACGCCTTCGGCCCACCCTGTGCCGTCCGCCGCCGCAGCGAACGCCTTGCATCGCCCGTCCGCTGCCAGCCCCCGCTGACGGGAGAACTCCACGAACATCGCCGGGGTGGCCATCACCGTCACGCCGCCCGCCAGGGCCAGCGAGCATTCGCCCGCCCTCAGCGACTGCACTGCCAGATGCAATGCCACCAGCGACGATGAGCAGGCCGTGTCCACGGTGACCGCCGGACCCTCGAGGCCCAGGGTGTACGACACCCGGCCCGAGGCCACGCTCGCCGCGGTGCCGGTCAGCCGATAGCCCTCGGCCGCCGCTCCGGCATCCGCCGCGTAGCCCGCCGACGAGGCTCCGATGAACACACCTGTGCCACTGCCCTTGAGGTGCCCCGCGGGAATCCCCGCCTGTTCCAACGCCTCCCACGCCGTCTCCAGCAGCAGCCGCTGCTGCGGGTCCATCGCCGCGGCCTCGCGCGGGGAGATGCCGAAGAACCCCGCGTCGAACTCGGCGGCGTCGTACAGGAATCCGCCGTCGCGTGCGTATGAGGTACCGGGGTGGTCGGGGTCGGGATGGTAGAGGCCATCGAGGTCCCAGCCCCGGTCGGACGGAAAGCCGGAGATGGCGTCTTCACCGTCGGCCACGATCCGCCAGAGATCCT
This sequence comes from Streptomyces niphimycinicus, assembly GCF_018883605.1. Classification (GTDB taxonomy): domain Bacteria; phylum Actinomycetota; class Actinomycetes; order Streptomycetales; family Streptomycetaceae; genus Streptomyces; species Streptomyces niphimycinicus. The sequence continues at coordinate 2,130 of NZ_JAHLEM010000333.1, forward strand.
CCGGCGAGTGCACCCGGCCGGGGAACCGGCAGCCCATCCCGACGATCACCACCGGATCGCCGCTGTCGGGTGTCGGCTGCGTCGCGGGCACGGTCCGCTCATCCACCCCGCCGTGGAGCCTGTGGTGCAGATGCTCGGCGAGTGCGGCGGGCGTCGGATAGTCGAACAACAGGGTGCTGGGCAGAGGGAGGGCGGTCGCCTCGCCGAGCCGTTCGCACAGCTCGACGGCGGTGATCGAGTCGAACCCCAGTTGCTTGAAGGTTCGCTCGGCGCCGATGGCCGCCACCGACTCGTACCCGAGCACGACGGCCGCGTGCGCCCGGACCATGCCGAGCACCTCGCCACCGCTCCGGCCCAGGTCCGAACCCTCAGATCCGGAAGTGTCCTCAGGCTCGGAGCCGACCGCAGGTCCGGGCGTGGCCCCGCCCCCGGCGCCGGACTCGGAAATCCAGTACGACTGCCGCTGGAAGGCGTACGTGGGCAGCGGAATCCGCCGCCCACCGGACACCAGCGGGTCCCATACCACCTCGGTGCCCGAGGCATACAGCTCGGCCAGCGCGGTGAGCAGGGCCAGTGGCTCGGACCGGTCGCGGCGGAGCGTGCCCACCAGGGTCCCTGGCCTGGTCAGGCAGTCGCGGGCCAGGGTGGTGAGCGCCTTGTCCGGGCCCAGCTCCACGATGGTGGTGACGCCTTCGCCTTCCAGCGCCCGGATGCCGTCCAGGAACCGTACGGTCCGGCGCACATGCCGCACCCAGTACTCCGGGGAACACAGCTCTTCCGCCATGGCCCGGCTGCCGGTCACATTCGATATGAGCGGTATTCGCGGCGGCCGGTAGGTGAGGCTCTCGGCGATGTGACGAAGCTCGTCGAGGACGGGGTCCAGATGCGGCGAATGGAAGGCGTGGCTGGTCCGGAGCCGCTTGGTTCTGCGTCCGCGGTGGGTCCACTCCGCCGCGAGGTCGAGTACGGCCCGCTCATCCCCCGAGATCACCGTTGCGGCCGGTCCGTTGACCGCCGCCACGCAGATCCGGGCGCTGTCGTCCGCTGCCTCGCCCGTCTTGAGCGTCCGGGTGACCTCTTCCTCGCCCGCTTCGAGCAGGACCATCGCGCCCGGTTCCGCCACGGTCTGCATCAGCCGCCCCCGGGCGGCGACGAAGGTGGCGGCGTCCGCCAGCGACAGCACACCGGCGACATGGGCGGCGCTCACTTCGCCGAGGGAGTGGCCGATCAGCACGTCGGGTACGAGCCCGAAGTCCTCGAGCAGCCGGAAGAGCGCCACCTCCACCGCGAAGAGTCCGGCCTGGGTGTACACCGTCTGGTCGAGCAGCTCGGCGTCGTCACCGTGGATGACGTCCCGAAGTGGCCGGTCGAGGTGTGCGTCCAGCGCCGTGCACACGGCGTCGAGAGCGTCGGCGAACACGGGGAAGGCGGCGCTGAGTTCGCGCCCCATGCCGAGACGCTGGGATCCCTGGCCGGCGAAGGCGAAGGCCAGCCTTCCCGCCCTTGCCGTGCCGGTCACCAGGCCGGGAGTCGGAGCCGTGCCGCCTTGGGCGAGCGCAGCCAGGCCGGGTGCCGCGTCGGTGGCCGCTCCGGCGATGAGCACCGCGCGGTGTTCGAAGGTGGTCCGGGTGGTGGCGAGGGAGAAGGCGAGGTCAGTGAGGTTCGGCGACCGCTCCAGATACGGCCGTAGCCGCATCGCCTGGCCCCGGAGCGCGGCCGCGGTCGTCGCCGACAGCACAAGCGGGACCGGTACGGAGACAGGAAGGGGGTTCGGGCTCGGGAGGGCCCCGGGCTTCGGGTGTGCGGAGGCGTGGGAGGGAGCCTGGGCGGGTGGTTCGGCAAGCACCACATGGCAGTTGGTGCCGCCCATCCCGAACGAGCTGACGCCGGCGATCAGGCGCTGGTCCGCCTGCGGCCACTCCCCCGGTGCCAGGCGCATTTCCAGGTTGAGCTCGCCCAGGGGGATGCGGGGATTGGGCGTGTGGTGATGGAGGCTGGCCGGGAGCTGACGGTGGTGGATGGCCAGTGCCGTCTTCAGCAGTCCGGCGATACCGGCGGCGGCTTCGAGGTGGCCGATGTTGGTCTTCACCGAACCCAGCCGCACCGGTCCCGTCCCGGTCCGGCCGAAGACGGCGCCCAGGGCCGCCGCCTCGACCGGGTCGCCGAGCGCCGTTCCGGTGCCGTGGAGTTCCACGTACTGCACGGAGCCGGGTGAGACCGCGGCCCGCCGCTGGGCCAGCCGGAGCACCTCTTGCTGACCGCGGGGGTCGGGGGCGGTGAGCGACGTACCGCCGCCGTCGTTGTTGACCGCGCTGCCCTCGATCACGCAGTAGACGGTGTCGCCGTCGGCGAGGGCGTCGGACAGCGGTTTCAGGACGACGATGCCACCGCCCTCGCCGCGCACATAGCCATTGGCGCGGGCGTCGAAGGTGAAGCAGCGGCCGTCCGGGGAGAGGGCGCCGAACGCGGCGATATCGGCGGCGGTTTCCGCGGAGAGGTTCAGGTTCACCCCGCCCGCAAGCGCGAGCCGCGACTCGCCGCGACGCAGACTCTCCACGGCCATATGCACCGCGACCAGGGAGGATGCCTGGGCCGCGTCCACAGTCACGCTCGGACCGCTCAGGCCGAGAACATGGGAGAGCCGGTTCGCGATCATGGCGCGCTGGGTGCCGGTCAGTGTGTGGTGCGAGCGGCCGCGGGCGCTGATCAGCGAGGCGTAGTCGGCGGACCCGGCGCCGATGAACGCGCCGACGGTGGCTCCCCGCAGGGTGGCGGGCACGATGCCCGCGTCCTCCAGCCCTTCCCAGCCCAGCTCCAGGATCAGCCGCTGCTGGGGGTCCATCGTCACGGCTTCGCGTGGCGAGATGCCGAAGAACGCGGGGTCGAAACGGTCGACGTCGTCGATGAAGCCGCCGTGGCGGATGGCGGGCGGCATGGACGGGTCGTCGGTCCACCGTCCGGTGGGCACCTCGCTGATCGCCGAGACGCCCTCGCTCAGCAGCCGCCAGAACGCCTCGGGGTCGGGTGCCTGCGGAAAGCGGCAGGACATTCCGACAACGGCGATGGCCTCGTCCGGTTCCATGCTGTTCCTCGGGGCGGAATCGTCTGCGGGACGGTCTGCCGGACCGTTCGCCGGATCACCTGCGGGGCCGCTCCCGCCCAGGGGGCCGCTTTCACCCGCGGGGTCGCTCGCGGAACCGGCTTCGGGGTCGTCGTTCACTGATCGCGACCTCGGACCTGCCAGACCTGCGAGACCGACCGTCCGGGGTCCGCGGCGGCCGTGGAGACCACCGCCACCACGTCATCGCAGAACCGCTCGATCGTGGCACGGTCGAAGAGGGACGTGCTGAACAGCACGGTGCCGGCGAGGCCGCCGTCCTCCGCGTTCTCGTACAGGTCGATCTCCATGTCCACGTTGACGGTCACCGGTGGGTGGGTCATCAGGAACGGCTCGGCGGTCAGCCCGGTGAGCTTGAGGGGCCGCTGTGGGGTGTTGACGATCTGGAAGATCACCTTTACCGGCGGATCGTCCGAGAGCCGCGTCCCGGCGCGGCCACCGGTGAGTTCGTCCGAGTGCTTGAGTACGGAGACGAACGGCACGTCCTGGTGGGTAAAGGCGTCGGACATCGCATCGCGCACCGTGGCCAGCAGTGTGCCGAAGTCCGTGGCGCCGGGGACCTCGGTGCGCAGTGCCAGCATCTTGGAGACGAGGCCCACCACGTTCTCCAGTTCGTCCCGGCCACGGTTGGCCATGGGCACGCCGACGAGGACGTCCTGGTTGTCCGAGCGGGCGGACATGACCACCTTCAGCGCGGTCAGCAGCGTCATGTACAAGGTGGCGCTGGACGATTCGCCCAGCCGCCGGGCCGCCTCCACGGCGTCCTTCGGCAGCCGCCAGTGGTAGATGCCGCTCTCGTAGCGGGCCGACGTGGCGCGGGGCCGGTCGGTGGGCAGTTCGGCTGGTGTCATTCCGTCGAAGTGCCGCTGCCAGTAGTCGAGTTGGCGTCGCAGCAGATCCCCGCGCAGCCACTCGCGCTCCCAGTTCGCGACATCGGCGTACTGGACGGGCACGGGTGGCAGCTCGGGTTCGGCGCCGCGCAGCAGGGCCGAGTACACGAGGGACAGATCGCGGACCAGCACGCCTTGGGACCAGCCGTCGGTGACCAGATGGTGCAGGGTGAGCACCAGCACATGGTCGAGCTCGGCCAGACGCAGCACGCGCAGCCTCGCCAGTGGGCCGCTCGTGAGGTCGAAGGGCCGTGCCGCCTCCTGTCCGGCCAGTACGGAGGCTTCGGCCTCGTCGTCCGCCTCGGCCACCTCCACCTGGACCGGCACCTGCGGCCGGATCACCTGGACGTATCCGTCGGCTTCCCTGACGAAGGTGGTGCGCAGGGCCTCGTGCCGGTCGATCAGCAGGTCCATCGCCCGCCGCAGGCAGTCGAGGTCCAGTTCGCCCGAGACTCGTACGGCCATGGGGATGTTCCAGTGCCCGGCGTCGAGGACATCGCCGAAGAAGAGGTCCGTCTGCTGCTGGGCGAAGGTGAGGGGAACGGGCTGATCGCGCCGCGTGGTGGAGACCAGCGGCGGCAATTCCGGCTCGGGAACGGACCGGGCCGCGGCGCTGAGCGTGGCCGCCAGTTCCCTGGGGGTGCGCTGCTGGAACACGGTCTTCAGCGGTACGTCGATGCCAAGGGCGGTCCGGAGCCTGGCGACCACCCGGGTGGCGATGAGGGAATGGCCGCCCAGGGCGAAGAAGTCGTCGTCGATACCGACCCTGGTGGCGCCGAGCAGATCCGCGTAGACCCGGCAGACGGCCTCTTCCTGGGGGGTGCGGGGGGCGACGTAGCCGACCTCGAGCACGGTGCGCAGGTCGGGGGCGGGCAGCGCCTTCCGGTCGATCTTGCCGCCGGAGGTCAGGGGCATGGTGTCCAGCAGGACGAAGGCGGAGGGCACCATGTATTCGGGCACCGCGGACTCGACGTGCCGGCGCAGGGTTTCGGTCAACCGGTCGTGCCCGCCGTGCGGGTCATGCCGGTCGTGCCCGCCGTGCGGGTCATGCCGGTCCGCGGCGGTGGCATCGGCCACCACATAGGCCACCAGCCGCTTGTCCCCCGGGGTGTCCTCACGCACCAGCACGGCCGTGTGCAGCACATCCTGGTGCCTGGCGAGGATCGCCTCGATCTCGCCCGGTTCGATCCGGAAGCCACGGATCTTCACCTGGTCGTCGATCCGGCCGAGGTATTCCAGGTTGCCGTCGGGCAGCCAGCGCACCAGGTCGCCGGAGCGGTACATCCGCGATCCGTCGCCGTGGAACGGGTTCGCCACGAACCGGGAGGCGGTCAGATCCGGGCGGCCGAGATAGCCCCTGGCCAGGCCCGCTCCGGCCACGCACAGCTCTCCGGGCACCCCCACGGGGACGGGCCGGAGCCGCCGGTCGACGACATACACCCGCGTGTTGCCGATCGGGCGGCCGATGGGGGCGGTGAGCGGCCACTCGGCCACCTCGGCGGGGAGCGAGTACGAGGTCACCACATGGGCTTCGCTGGGACCGTAGTGGTTGTGCAGCCGCAGCTCGGGGCGGCGGGCGCACAGCTCGCGCAGATCGTGGTGGAGGGAGAGGGGTTCACCGGCCTGGGAGAGATGGCGCAGCGCGGCCAGCTCGGTGCCGTGCGGATCCACTTCCTCGGAGATCGCCCGCAGCATCACATTCGGGACGAAGAGCTGGTCGATCTCGTGGGCGTGGATCCATCGGGCGAACTCGACGGGATCCATGCGCAGTTCTTCGCCGGGGATGACGATCGTCTCGCCGTACAGCAGCGCCGAGAAGATCTCCTGGAGCGAGATGTCGAAGGTCAGCGTGGCGAACTGGGCCGTCTTGGCGTCGGGGCCGATCGGCAGGGCCTGCTTCTGCCAGGCCACCAGGTTGAGCACGCAGGAGGCGGGCATGAGGATGCCCTTGGGGACTCCGGTGGAGCCGGAGGTGTAGATGACATAGGCGAGGTTCTGGGCGCTGGGCCGTGCCGTGGGCGGGGTCAGGGGCCGGCTGGTGAGCGATTCGCGCTCGGCGTCGAGCAGGATGAGCCGGATCCCGGCCGTCCCGGCCTCCGTTTCGGCGGGCTTTTCGAGCAGGCTGGTGAAGCGCTGCTGGGTGATGGCGACGGTCACCCCGGCGTCGGCCAGTACGAACTGGATACGGTCCCGGGGGTGGTTGGGGTCGATCGGCACATAGGCCGCGCCGAGCTTGAGGATCGCGAGAATCGCCACGATCATCTCGGCGCCGCGGTCGACACACAGCCCGACCAGGGTCTCGGGGCCGATCCCCCGGCTCTCCAGCAGGTGGGCGAGCTGGTTCGACCGCTGGTCCAGTTCGGCGTAGGTGATGCGGTCGCCACCGCTGATCACGGCCACCGCGCCGGGGCGGCGCTCGGCCTGGGCGGTGAAGAGCGCGGGCAGCGATCCGGCCGGTACGGGGCCCGTGGTGTGGTTGAACTCCGCCAGGACCTTCGCCCGCTCGGCGTCGTCGAGCGGGGAGATCTCCGAGAGGGGCCGGTCCGGCCCGGCCAGAACACCTCGCAGGACGACGGTGACATGGTGCAGCAGCCGTTCGACGGTGCTCCTGTCGAACAGGGCCTTGCTGAAGACGATATGACCGAGCACCCCGTCCTCGGTTTCGACGAGATGGACCTCCAGGTCCATGCGCGTGAGGATCCGGCCGTGGTCGTAGGGCTCGGTCTCCGCGCCGGGCAGGGCGAGCCGCTCCCCCGGCACGTTGATCATCTGGAAGAGCACCTGTACCAGCGGGTTCCGGGACAGGTCCCGCTCGGGGTGCACCTGCTCCACCAGATACTCGAAGGGCAGGTCGCCATGGGCGAAGGCACCGGCCGCCATGTCCCGGACCCGTGCCAGCAGTTGGCGGAAGGTGGGGTCGCCGGACAGGTCGGTCCGCAGCACCACGGTATTGACGAAGAACCCGATGAGGCCCTCGACCTCGGCGCGCCCCCGGTTGGCCACGGGGGTGCCCACCGTGATGTCGTCGCTGTCCACATACCGGCCCAGGACCAGTTGGAAGGCGGCCAGCAAGGTCATGTAGAGGGTCGCGTTCTCACCGGCGCCCAGCCGGCGGGCGGCCTGGATCAGTTCGGCGGGCAGCTCCCAGCGCACCGCGTCGCCTTCCTGGCGGGCGACCGAGGGCCTGGGCCGGTCGGTGGGCAGCTCCAGCGCGGGTGCCATGCCGTCGAGCCGCTTCGTCCAGTAGTCCAACTGGCGGCGCAGGGTGGGACCCGACAGCCAGTCGCGCTCCCACTCCGCGTAGTCGGCGTACTGCACGGGCAGCGGCGGCAGTACGGGCTCCCGCCCGGCCTCCAGCGCCTCGTACGCGGCCGACAGCTCACCCACCAGAATGCCCTGCGACCAGGCGTCCGTGGCCACATGGTGCACCGTCAGCAACAGGACGTGGTCCTGTTCGTCCAGCCGCAGCGCCTTGGCCCGCAGCAAGGGGCCGGTACTCAGGTCGAAGGGCTCGGTGATCTCCGCTCCGGCCAATTTCCGGACCGCGGCGAGCCGCTCCTCCTCCGGGCCGTCGGGCACCGATTCGACCCGCACCGGGACGGGGGCGGGGGGCTGGACCGACTGCACCGGTTGACCGCCGGTCTCGGTGAAGGTGGTGCGCAGCGCCTCGTGCCGGGCGACCACCAGCGAAAGGGCCCGGGAGAGATGAGTGACGTCCAGGCGGCCGCGCACCCGCACCGCGAAGGGGAGGTTGTACGAGGCGTTGCCGGGCTCGAGTTGGTCCAGAAACCACAGTCGTCGCTGGGCGAATGACGCTCTCAGCTCCCGGTCCCTGGAGACCGGCACCACACCCGTGGATTCCTTTCGCCTGGTGCGCTCGAAGAGATTACTCATGGCCGCGCTGAGACCTTGGGATTTGGGCGCGCCTGATTGCCCCACAACACAGCCTTCCCCGACGACTGATGGAAATGGTTTTGCGCGATTATTTCGCTGATACTGCCACTGATGCTTGCCCAGCTATGGCGTGGACGCCGCTTAACGGACGCCGTTTAAAGGGAAGTCGGCACCGGTGCACAAGTCGGCATCGGTACACCATGGTCCCGGCCCGCGCCGGTATTCGACGTGCGGCCCATAGGGACCCGGAGTCCGGAGAAGCCGGCCCGTCGGCTGAAACTCACCGGGTGAGCGGCGTCGATATCCGAGGCGAGCATCCGGCGCACCTCGAACTCCGCCGAGCGGGCGGGCGGTTGAGCGACAGCCCGCGCACCGGTGCCCACCAGGCTCTTACCGGATTCATAAGGCGGCAGCCAGGCGGTGACGCCGGCGCCGGACAGGGAATTACCGCGAAATCCGCCACGCTGCGGTGAGATGTCGCTTTCCTCGCGATCCTCGCGATCCAAGACAGCATTTCCTGAGGTCGACCGGTCGGTCAATCGGTCCATTAAGACATCACGCGCGACCAGCCGCGCGATCCTGGTGATTTCGGATGCGCGCAACGCCAAAACACTCACCACAGCCCCCGTTCGCCGTCCAGCGAGTCCCCTGAGGTGAACCTAGATCGTTGGCTGATCCGCTGTCAACCCGCACCTTTTCGGCAATAAATAGCGGGAGTTGCCGACCTGCGCGAACTCACCGGCCCGCATGATCCGCCCGTCGGCGGCGACGCGGTGATTTCGGTCACCATGCCCATTTCGGCGTCCAGGCGTCGGTGCCGCGGTGGCCGGGCGGCGCGGCGACGAGGTGGTCGCGGAGCGCGGTGAGGGCGGGGTGCGGGTTGTCGCGGTGCCAGATCAGCGAATGCGGGTAGACCGGGGTCGGGTGGCGCACCGCGATGCGCCGCAGCCCGTAGTCGGCGGGCCAGACCAGGCGGGTCCGTTCGCCGACGAAGGTCGCCAGCGTCGAGGAGTCGGCGATCGTGTCCAGGAGCGGCTCGGGCCCGAAGTACGGGCCGATCGCGTCGATGGTGATCTCGAACGCCGCGGCGAGGTCGTCGTAGTAGGCGGCCCATTCGGTACCGGGGACGATGCCCGGCATCCAGATCCGGTGCCCGGCCAGTTCGGCGGGGGTGACCTCGCGGGCGGCGGCCAGCTCATGGGACGGTCCGGTGAGGAGCTGGATGGGCTCGTCGTGGACCCGGGTGGCCTCGATACCGCCGGGGAGCCGCCGGGCGGGCACGGTGACCGCCCGGAACGACGCGTCGATGGTGCCGGTACGCACGGCGGCGATGGCCGCTTCGGCGTCGAAGAGCGTCACCACATCGAGTTCGACTTCGGGGTTCGCCCGGTGGAAACCGCGGAGCAGATCGGCCGGTGCGAGCCGCCGCCCGATCACGTCGACGCGCAGTGCGCGGCGGCCGGGGCGTACGGAGGCGGCGGCCCGCTCCTCGGCCCGTAGCAGCTCCCGGGCGTGGGGCAGGAACGCCTGCCCGTCGATGGTGAGCCGGGCTCCGCGCGCGGTACGGGTGAACAGCCGCACCCCGAGTTCCTTCTCCAGCGCGGCGATGCGCTTGGAGACGGCCTGCTGGGTGATGGACAGCTCGGCGGCCGCCTCCTGGAACTGGCCCGTGTCCGCGACGGCGACGAAGGTGCGCACGGCCTTGAGGTCCACGTCGGCCACCTTAGTCGCACAACGTCTGGTTGTGGCATGTCGAGGGCGTTGTTTGAACCGCCCGCCCCGGCTCGCTTGGATATCGCCCGTTCCATATGAGGTTTTTCGGGCGGGACGGCGAGGAGGAGTGCGCTGCACATGGGGGCGAGGCGGAAGCTGGGGCGGCAGTTCGGATGGCTCTGGGGGGCGTACGCGGTCAGCGCGTTCGGCACCTGGCTCGCGTTCGACGCGTTCCCGATGATCGCGATCATGGTGCTCCATGCCGGGGCGGCCCAGGTGTCGCTGCTGGCGGCCGCGGGGCTCGCGGTGGGCGCGGCGGTGGCGCTGCCGCTCGGGCCGTGGATGGAGTTCCGCCGCAAGCGGCCGGTGATGATCGCGATGGATATGGTCCGGTTCGCGGCCCTGATGACCGTCCCCGTCCTGTATTCGCTCGACCGGCTCACCTTCGCCCAGCTCGTGGTCGTCTCGGTCGTCGTCTCCGCTGCCGACATCGCGTTCACCTCGGCCAGTGGGGCGTATCTGAAGGCGCTGGTGCCGCGAGCGGACCTGCTGGTGGCGAACGCGCGGTTCGAGTCCACGGCCTGGACCGCCACCATGCTCGGACCGCAGATCGGCGGGGCCGCGATCGGGCTCTTCGGTCCGGTGATGACCGTGGCGGCCAATGCGGTCAGCTTTCTGCTCTCGGCGGTGGGGATCCGCGCGATCGGCGGCACGGAGCCACGCCCCGCGCGCACCGGCCCGCCGCCACGGATGCGGGCCGGCGAGCTGCTGGAGGGCTGGCGGTGCATTCTGACCCACCCGGCACTGCGTCCGCTGTTCTTCAACCAGGTCCTGGTGGGCGGGCTGATCATGGCGACCGCGCCGCTGCTCGCCGTCCTCATGCTGGGCAGCCTGGGGTTCGCACCCTGGCAGTACGCCATGGCCTTCACCCTGCCCTGTGCCGGCGGTCTGATCGGCTCCCGGCTGGCTCCCAAGCTGGCGGCACGGTTCGGACGGCACCGGGTCATGCTGATCTCGGGGGCGCTGCGGGCGTGCTGGTTGCCGGGGTTGGCCTTCGTCCGCCCCGGTACGGCGGGGCTGGTGCTGGTCATGGCGGTCGAGCTGGGGCTGATCTGCTGCATGGGCGTGTTCAACCCGCTGTACGCCACCTACCGGCTGGACCGGACCCCGGCGGACCGGGTCGCCCGTACCCTCTCCGCGTGGTCGGTCTCCAGCAAGGCCACCATCGCGACCCTGACCGCCCTGTGGGGCCTGCTGGCCGCTGTCACCGGCCCCCGGATCGCGGTCGCCATAGCCGGACTCCTCAGCCTGGCGACCCCGCTCCTCCTCCCCCGGCACGAGCACGACGCGCCCCGCCCCGAGCAGGAACCGGCGCCGAGCCACACCTGACCCGCCGTCCGCATGACCGTCCTGAGCGCCCGTTCCGAACATTCTGAACACGCGACTTGAACGATCGTTCTGAACGTTCGTTCAAGATGGGGGTAGGGTGGTCGGCATGGGACATCGGGAACAGTTGATGGCCGGGGCCAAGCGGTGCCTGGAGGAGCGGGGATTCGCCCGTACGACCTCGCGTGACATCGCCGCCGCCGCCAACGCACCGCTCGGCACGATCAATTACCACTACGGCTCGAAGGAGCGGTTGCTCAACGCGGCACTCCTGGAATCGCTCGACGAGTGGAGCGAGAAGGTGCGGTCCGGGTCGGCGGAGGCCGCTCCGGACTCCGGGGCCGGGGCCGGGGCGCGAGTGGAGTCGATGTGGGCCCGGATCGTCGAGTCCGAGACGACGCACCGGCCGCTGCTGGTGGCCGGCGCCGAGGCGCTCGCCCAGGCCGAACGTTCCGCCGAGGTCCGGCAGCAGCTCGCCGAGGCGTTCGAGCGGTCCCGTACGGCACTGGCGGCCGAGCTGCACGGCATCGACGGCGCGGCGGAGGGCGAGGTGGCCCGTGCGGTCGGGTCGGTGCACATGGCCCTGGTCGCCGGGCTGACCCAGCAGTGGCTGGTGGACCCCGAGCGCGCCCCCTCGGCGCGGGAGGTGGCCACGGGCCTGCGGAGGATCGCCCAGTCCCTCGAATCCGACGCCTGATCCGGGGGAAGGATGGCACCGTCTTTCACTCATCTGCATGTGCACACGCAGTACTCGCTCCTGGACGGCGCGGCCCGGCTGAAGGATCTCTTCGCGGCCTGCCAGGAGATGGGCATGTCGCATCTCGCCCTGACCGACCACGGCAATCTGCACGGCGCGTACGACTTCTTCCAGCAGGCCGCGGCCTCGGGCGTGACGCCGGTCATCGGGATCGAGGCGTATGTCGCCCCGGAGTCGCGGCGCACCAAGCGCAAGATCCAGTGGGGGCAGCCCCACCAGAAGCGCGATGACGTCTCCGGCTCGGGCGGCTACACCCACAAGACGATCTGGGCGGCGGACACCACCGGGCTGCACCATCTGTTCCGGCTTTCGTCGGACGCGTATGCGCAGGGCTGGCTCCAGAAGTGGCCGCGGATGGACAAGGAGGTCATCGCCGAGCACGCCGAGGGGCTGATCGCCTCGACCGGCTGTCCGTCCGGTGAGCTCCAGACCCGGCTGCGCCTGGGCCAGTTCGACGAGGCGCTGAAGGCCGCCTCCGAGTACCAGGACATCTTCGGCAAGGACCGTTACTTCCTGGAGCTGATGGACCATGGCATCGAGATCGAGCGCCGGGTCCGGGACGGGCTGCTGGAGATCGGCCGGAAGCTGGGCATCCCGCCACTGGTGACGAACGACTCGCACTACACCTACGCGGACGAGGCCACCGCACATGATGCGCTGCTGTGCATCCAGACCGGCAAAAGCCTCTCCGACCTGGACCGCTTCCGCTTCGACGGCACCGGCTACTACCTCAAGTCCGCCGAGGAGATGTACGCCATCGACTCCTCCGACGCCTGGCAGGAGGGCTGCCGCAACACCCTGCTGGTCGCCGAGCAGATCGACACCACCGGCATGTTCGACAAGCGCGACCTCATGCCGCGGTTCGATGTGCCCGACGGCCACACCGAGGTCACCTGGTTCCGCGAGGAGGTCCGGCGCGGGATGGCCCGGCGCTATCCGGATGGCGTACCGGAGGACCGGCAGAAGCTGGCCGCGTACGAGATGGACGTCATCATCCAGATGGGGTTCCCGGGCTACTTCCTCGTGGTCGCCGACTTCATCATGTGGGCCAAACAGCAGGGCATCGCGGTCGGCCCGGGCCGCGGCTCGGCGGCGGGTTCGATCGTCTCGTACGCGATGGGCATCACCGACCTCGACCCGGTCGAGCACGGGCTGATCTTCGAGCGGTTCCTCAACCCCGAGCGCGTTTCCATGCCGGACGTCGACATCGACTTCGACGAGCGCCGGCGGGTCGAGGTGATCCGCTATGTGACGGAGAAGTACGGCGCCGACAAGGTCGCCATGATCGGCACCTACGGCACCATCAAGGCCAAGAACGCCATCAAGGACTCCGCCCGGGTGCTGGGCTATCCGTACGCGATGGGCGACCGCATCACCAAGGCCATGCCCGCCGACGTCGGTGGCAAGGGCATCCCGCTGTCCGGCATCACCGACCCGGAACACCCGCGGTACTCCGAAGCGGGCGAGGTGCGGGCGATGTACGAGAACGAGCCGGATGCGCGGAAGGTCATCGACACCGCCAAGGGTGTCGAGGG
>NZ_JAHLEM010000334.1 GCF_018883605.1 Streptomyces niphimycinicus
GGCAAGGGCATCCCGCTGTCCGGCATCACCGACCCGGAACACCCGCGGTACTCCGAAGCGGGCGAGGTGCGGGCGATGTACGAGAACGAGCCGGATGCGCGGAAGGTCATCGACACCGCCAAGGGTGTCGAGGGCCTGGTGCGGCAGATGGGTGTGCACGCCGCCGGTGTGATCATGTCGAGCGAGCCGATCGTGGACCATGTCCCGGTCTGGGTGCGGCACACCGACGGCGTCACGATCACGCAGTGGGACTACCCCACCTGTGAGTCGCTCGGCCTGCTGAAAATGGACTTCCTGGGCCTGCGCAACCTGACCATCATGGACGACGCCGTCACGATGGTGCGTGCCAACAAGGGCGTCGACCTGAAACTGCTCGAGCTGCCGCTGGATGACCGCGGGACCTTCGAGATGCTCGGCGGCGGCCACACCCTCGGTGTGTTCCAGTTCGACGGCAGCGCGATGCGCTCGCTCCTGCGGCTGATGAAACCCAACCAGTTCGAGGACATCACCGCGGTCACCGCCCTGTACCGGCCGGGCCCGATGGGCATGAACTCGCATATCAACTACGCGCTGCGGAAGAACGGCCAGCAGGAGATCACCCCGATCCACCCGGAGCTGGAGGAGCCGCTCCGGGAGGTCCTCGACATCACCTACGGCCTGGTCGTCTACCAGGAGCAGGTCCAGAAGGCCGCCCAGGCCCTCGCGGGTTACTCACTCGGCCAGGCCGACCTGCTGCGACGGGCGATGGGCAAGAAGAAGCAGGAGGTCCTGGACAAGGAATTCATTCCGTTCCGGGACGGCTGCCGGGAGCGCGGCTACTCCGATAAGGCCGTGCAGGCGGTCTGGGACGTACTGGTGCCCTTCGCGGGCTACGCCTACAACAAGGCACATGCGGCCGCCTACGCGCTCGTCTCGTACTGGACCGCATATCTCAAGGCCAACTACCCCGCCGAGTACATGGCGGCGCTGCTCACCTCGGTCCGTGACGACAAGGACAAGTCGGCGGTCTATCTGAACGAGTGCCGTCGTATGGGCATCAAGGTGCTGCCGCCGAACGTCAATGAGTCCGAG
>NZ_JAHLEM010000335.1 GCF_018883605.1 Streptomyces niphimycinicus
TATCTCAAGGCCAACTACCCCGCCGAGTACATGGCGGCGCTGCTCACCTCGGTCCGTGACGACAAGGACAAGTCGGCGGTCTATCTGAACGAGTGCCGTCGTATGGGCATCAAGGTGCTGCCGCCGAACGTCAATGAGTCCGAGGCCAACTTCACCGCTCAGGGTGATGATGTGATCCTCTTCGGTCTCACGGCGGTCCGGAACGTGGGTCAGAACGTGGTGGAAGCGATCATCCGCGGCCGTAAGGCCAAGGGGAAGTACGGCTCGTTCCCGGACTACCTGGACAAGGTCGAGGCGGTCGTGTGCAACAAGCGCACCACCGAATCGCTGATCAAGGCGGGCGCCTTCGACGAGATGGGCCACACCCGCAAGGGGCTCACGGCGCACTACGAGGCGCTGATCGACAATGTGGTCGCGGTCAAGCGCAAAGAGGCCGAGGGGCAGTTCGACCTCTTCGGCGGCATGGCCGGGGACAGCGGGGACGGCGAGGGGCCGGGCTTCGGCCTCGACGTCGA
>NZ_JAHLEM010000336.1 GCF_018883605.1 Streptomyces niphimycinicus
GCTCACGGCGCACTACGAGGCGCTGATCGACAATGTGGTCGCGGTCAAGCGCAAAGAGGCCGAGGGGCAGTTCGACCTCTTCGGCGGCATGGCCGGGGACAGCGGGGACGGCGAGGGGCCGGGCTTCGGCCTCGACGTCGAGTTCTCGGACGTCGAATGGGAGAAGACCTATCTGCTGGCCCAGGAGCGGGAGATGCTGGGCCTGTATGTCTCCGATCATCCGCTGTTCGGCATCGAGCATGTGCTGAACGAGAAGGCGGACGCCGCGATCTCCGCGCTCACCGGGGGTGAGCACGCGGACGGCGCGATCGTCACCATCGGCGGGATCATCTCCGGTCTACAGCGCAAGATGACCAAACAGGGCAACGCCTGGGCCATCGCCACCGTGGAGGACCTGGCCGGCTCCATCGAGTGCATGTTCTTCCCCGCCACCTATCAGCTCGTCTCCACCCAGCTTGTCGAGGACGCGGTCGTCTTCGTCAAGGGCCGCCTCGACAAGCGCGAGGACGTGCCCCGGCTGGTCGCCATGGAGCTGATGGTCCCCGATCTGTCCGAGGCATCGGCCAACGCGCCCGTGACGATCACCATTCCCACGGTCAAGGTCACCCCGCCGCTGGTCGAGAAGCTGGGCGAGGTGCTCACCCACCACCGCGGCGCCACCGAGGTGCGGATCAAGCTCCAGGGGGCGCGGAAGACCACCGTGCTGCGGCTCGACCGGCACCGGGTCACCGCCGACCCGGCGCTCTTCGGCGATCTCAAGGTGCTGTTGGGGGCGTCCTGCCTGGCCGGATGAGCGCCCGGCGGCCTTGAGGCCGCCGCGAGCGCACCAGGGGCGCGCCCGCATCGGGCGCGCCCCTGGGGGCCGCGGTCACGCGGCCTGCCACCGCGGTGGCTCAGCGCCGGTCCGCGGTGCGTCAGTTGTGGCCGAAGCTCTTCTGCCGGCCCTTGCGTGCCGTCGAGGGGCTGCCCTCCGGCCGCATCGCCTGCGACTGCCCGTCCATCGACGGCTGCTGCTCGGCGGGGCGGTCCGCCGTGCCGCGCTCCTGACGCTGTTCCTGCTGCT
>NZ_JAHLEM010000337.1 GCF_018883605.1 Streptomyces niphimycinicus
CGCGGCCTGCCACCGCGGTGGCTCAGCGCCGGTCCGCGGTGCGTCAGTTGTGGCCGAAGCTCTTCTGCCGGCCCTTGCGTGCCGTCGAGGGGCTGCCCTCCGGCCGCATCGCCTGCGACTGCCCGTCCATCGACGGCTGCTGCTCGGCGGGGCGGTCCGCCGTGCCGCGCTCCTGACGCTGTTCCTGCTGCTTGCGATCGCGGTTCTTGTTCTTGCCCATGGTGGTCTTCCTCCGGTTGGGATCGGCCCCCTGGCGAAGGGCCCTCCCGGGCGAAGCCCTTCGGGAAGAAACAGTGACATGCCGCGGTGACCCGTGCATTTCGGGCAATTACGGTGAGTGAGAAGGAGGGTATTGGCAGGTAAGCCGTATCCGCCACGCCGGTGATCCAGTTCGGACTGATAACCCCCGCACGGTCGGGCAGACTCGAAGGAAAGCCGAAAACCACATCCGGGGGCGCGGCTGTGCGCGGGGGGCGACCGAGGACTGGACCGTCAGGAAAGAGGGTGGAACGTGGACCGCTGCGTCGTCCTGGTGGACGCCGGGTATCTGCTGGGCGCCGCCGCGAGCCTGCTGGCCGGGGAGCCCGCCCGATCGCGTATCTCCGTCGACCACGCGACCCTCATCCAGGGCCTGCGGGAGCGCGCCGAGGCCGAGACCGAGTGTCCGCTGCTGCGGATCTACTGGTTCGACGGCGCCCCCGACCGGGTGCCCCAGCCGGAGCACCGGCGGCTGCGCGTGATGCCCCGGGTGACCGTACGGCTGGGCGCACTCACCCGCAGTGATGGGCGCTGGGCCCAGAAGGGCGTGGACGCCGCCATGCACGCCGAGCTCACCGAGCTCGCCCGCAACCGGGCCTGCGCCGACATCGTCCTGGTCACCGGCGACGGGGACCTGCTGCCCGGGCTGATGTCGGCCAAGGAGCACGGCGTCGCCGTCCACCTCTGGGCGGTGCAGGCCGCCGATGGCGACTACAACCAGTCCGAGGACCTCGTCGCCGAGGCCGATGAGCGGCGCGTCCTCGACCGCGCCTGGATCACCAGGGCGGTGCGCGCCAAGGAGCTTCCCGGGCCCTGTGCGCCCGTCTCCGAGCCCCGCCCGGAGATCGCGGCCATTCTCTCCGCCCCGCTGCCGGAGACGGCCGCCGCTGCCGCTGCCGCGGCCGGGGCGCCCGGCGCGGCGGAGGCACCC
>NZ_JAHLEM010000338.1 GCF_018883605.1 Streptomyces niphimycinicus
TTGAGCAGCACTGCCGTGACCCCGGCGCCGCGCCGGGCCAGCCGGGCGCCCGCGTAGAGCGCGTCACCGCCGTTGTCGCCGCTGCCGACGAGCAGGGCCACCCGGGAGCCGTACACCCGGCCCAGCAGATCGGCGCACGCGGCCGCGAGCCCCGCCGCCGCGCGCTGCATGAGCGCTCCTTCGGGCAGCCGCGCCATCAGTGCGCGCTCGGCGGCCCTTACGGTCTCCACGCTGTAGGCAATCCTCATGCTCTTAGTCTCCCGAACGAAGGGCACTCCGTGCGTGGAAGCACACACTCCGGTGGGCTGATCGGCCTGAGAGACTGACGGAGATGGACGAGACACTGATGCGCGCCCGTGCCGTGGTCGATCTGGCCGCCCTACGGGCCAACGTAAGGGTGCTGCGCGACGCGGCACCCACGGCCGAGCTGATGACCGTGGTCAAGTCGGACGCCTATGGCCACGGCATGATCCCGTGCGCCCGTGCCGCCCGTAAGGCGGGCGCGAGCTGGCTGGGCGCGGCCACGCCCGAGGAGGCGCTGGCGCTGCGGGCGGCGGGGGACACCGGCCGGCTGATGTGCTGGCTGTGGACGCCCGGCGGCCCGTGGCGGCAGGCGATCGAGGCGGATATCGACGTCTCGGCCAGCGGGCTGTGGGCGCTGCGCGAGGCCGTCGCGGCGGCGCGCGCGTGCGGCCGTACGGCGCGGCTCCACCTCAAGGCGGACACCGGGCTCGGCCGTAGCGGCTGCCAGCCCGCGGACTGGCCCGCGCTGGTAGAGGAGGCCCGCGCGGCCGAGGCGGAAGGGGCCGTTCGGGTGGCGGGACTGTGGTCCCACTTCGCCTGCGCGGACGAGCCGGGCCACCCCTCCATCGGCGCCCAGGTGTCGCTCTTCCGCGACATGGTGGCGCACGCCGAACGGGCGGGGCTGCGGCCGGAGGTGCGCCATCTGGCCAACTCCCCGGCGACCCTGACCGTGCCCGAGTCCCACTTCGACCTCGTCCGGACCGGCATCGCCACCTACGGCATCTCCCCGAGCCCCGAACTCGGCACGGCCGCCGACTTCGGCCTGCGGCCGGTGATGACGCTCTCCGCCGCGCTCGCCTCCGTCAAGCGGGTGCCGGGCGGACACGGGGTCTCCTACGGGCACCGCTATGTGACCCCCGGCGAGACGACCCTCGCGCTGGTGCCCGTCGGGTACGGGGACGGCATTCCGCGCCATGCCTCGGGCACCGGCCCGGTGCTGGTCGCGGGGAAGTGGCGGACCATCGCGGGTACGGTCGCCATGGACCAGTTCGTGGTGGACTTGGGCGGGGACACCGCCGCCCCGGGGGACGAGGCGGTGCTGTTCGGCCCGGGGGACCGGGGCGAGCCGACCGCCGAGGACTGGGCACGTGCCGTGGGCTCGATCGCCTACGAGATCGTGACCCGAATCTCGGCCCGGATTCCCCGCGTTTATGTAGGTGAGGACGGGGGCACAGGGAACTGACCATGGGCGACGAGAGCACGGCCGGCAGTACGGCAGAGATGGCGACGAGAGTCGCGGCGGGGGCCACAGCCGTGAGCTGGCGCCGGGGCGCCGGATTCGCGGGAGCCACGATCGGCGTGCTCGCGGCGGGGGCGGCCGCGGGCGTCGCGCTGGAGCGGCTGACGGTCGGCCGCGGCGTACGGCGCAAGGCCCGGCTCGCACTGGACGCCGAGGGCCCGTACGGCACCCTGCGCGGCACCCCGGGCAGGGCGATCGCCGACGACGGCACCGAGCTGTACTACGAGGTGGAGGAGGTGCGGGAGAACGCCGCCGCGCCCTCGCCCCGGCGCAAGCGGCGGTTCGGGCGCCGCACCCCCACCCCCGTCACCATGGTCTTCAGCCATGGCTACTGCCTCGGCCAGGACTCCTGGCACTTCCAGCGCTCCGCGCTGCGCGAGGTGGTCCGCACCGTCTACTGGGACCAGCGCTGCCACGGCCGCTCGGCGCGCGGCTGCGCCCAGGCGGACGGCGAGGCGATCAGCATCGACCAGCTCGGCCGCGATCTGAAGGCGGTCATAGACGCGGCCGCGCCCGAGGGCCCGCTGGTGCTGGTCGGCCACTCCATGGGCGGGATGACGATGATGGCGCTCGCCGCGCAGTACCCCGAGCTGGTGCGCGAGCGCGTGATCGGCGCGGCCTTCATCGGCACCTCGGCGGGCCGCCTGGGCGAGGTCAGCTTCGGCCTCCCGGTGGTCGGGGTGAACGCGGTGCGGCGGGTGCTGCCGGGGCTGCTCAAGGCGCTGGGCTGGCAGGCCGACCTGGTCGAGCGGGGGCGGCGGGCCACCGCCGATCTCTTCGCGGGGCTGATCAAGCGCTATTCGTTCGGCTCGAAGGACGTGGACCCGGGGGTCGCGCGGTTCGCCGAGCGGCTGATCGAGGCCACGCCGATCGATGTGGTGGCGGAGTTCTACCCGGCGTTCATCGCCCACGACAAGGCGGCCGCGCTGCCGCACTTCGACGGGCGGCCGGTGCTGGTGCTCGCGGGCGACAAGGACCTGATCACGCCGATGGAACACAGCGAGGCGATCGCGGAGCTGCTCCCCGGCGCCGAGCTGGTGATCCTCGAAGAGGCCGGGCATCTGGTGATCCTCGAACATCCCGAGGTGGTCAACGGCCATCTGACCGAGCTGCTCTCGCGGGCCGTGGACGGGGCGGGCGACCGGGCGAAGCGGGGCGTGTCGGGCTGAGGGGCCGGGCCTGCGGGGGCGCCGTGCTGGGTCGCCGTGCTGGGCCGCCGCGGCGGCCTGGCCCCCGTGCTCGGTGGAGCGTTCCCGGTGGAGCGGCGGAGTCTCCGGTCAGGTGGCCAGGTCCAGCCATTCCCCGACGGCCAGCACATGTGCGCGCCGACCGGCGTGGGTGCGGAAGTCGTTCTCCGGGTCGGAGACCTCGACATAGCCCGGGATCTTGTCCGGCTGCTCCGTCTCGTAGTGCATGGGCACCGCGTACCGGGCGTCGAGGATCTCCGCGGCCGCGGCGGCCTGCCTCGGGTCCATCGCGGCGGGCAGCGGGCTCGGCGGCTGGAGGTGCGGCGCGTCGACCACCGCGCCGTTGGCGGGCAGGAACACCGCGTCGAACGGGCTGAACCGGCGCGCGATGAGCCACCAGTAGCCGTGGAACATCGTGTCGCCGCCGTGGAAGACCCGCTGCCCGTCGGCCTGCACCACCCAGTTCAGTTGCGGGTCGCCCAGCCCGTCGACGGAGGGGACCGCGGTGACGCGGAACGGCCCGATGTCGCGGCTGGACCAGGCATCCACGACCTCGGCGGCCAGCCGGTGCAGGACCAGCTCGCGCTCGGCCGACAGCGTCGTCACGTTGTCCACGTCGTCGCCGTGGCCGGGCGCCGGTCGCAGCACCGGCGCCCCCGGCGTCAGCGCGTTCGCGAGCGCGGACGCGTCGGTGTGGTCCCGGTGCAGGTGGGTGAGGAGTGCGGCGGTGACCTTCCCGCTCGGCACCGCCAGTCCCTCGCCGGGCTTCCACCCCGTGAACAGCGGTGAGAAGTCCTGCACGTAGTCGATCACCAGTCGCTCGCCGCCTGCCTCGATCTCCAGTCCGGCCCAGCCCAGTCGTCGCACTCGCATCCCGCACTCCTTCGTTCCGGTGGTTGCCCCGGAATTTAGCGTACGGTCGTTCTCCAAAGCAATAGCGAACGGGCGTACGCTATCCTCGTCGTATGTCACCACGACGCTCAGCGGCGGAAGCGCAGGCCACCAGGGGCCGGATCCTCGGCCGTGCCGCCGAGATCGCCTCCGAGGAAGGGCTGGACGGCATCACCATCGGCCGGCTCGCCGAGGAGCTGGAGATGAGCAAGTCCGGGGTGCACAAGCACTTCGGCACCAAGGAGGCGCTCCAGATCTCCACGCTGGACAAGGCGTTCGTGGACTTCTGGCACCGGGTCGTCGAGCCCGCACTGGCGCAGCAGCCGGGTCTGCGGCGGCTGCGCGCGGTGTGCGCCAACTCCGTGGGCTACCTGGAAGCGCCGCTGCTGCCCGGCGGCTGCCTGATGACCGCGGCACTCAGCGAGTACGACGGCCGCCCCGGCCGGGTCCGCGACGCGGTGGCCGAGGTGTGGTCGCGCTGGCGGGAGCAGTTGCGGGCGGACCTGGCCGCGGCGGTGGAGACGGGCGAGCTGTCCGCCGGGTTCGACATCGACCAGGCGCTGTTCGAGATCGTCGCCGCCGGGCTGGCACTGAACGCGGCCATGCAGCTCCAGCACGACCGGGCGGCCGCGGGCCGGGCCCGCCGAGCGATCGAACGGGCCTTGGATCAGTCCTGACCGGTCCTGACCGCACGCCCCTGCCCGGCGGGCGGGCCCGATGCCTGTTCCGACGGTGCCCGCGCGGCCGTCCGATCGGCTGTCCGACCGCCCGGCCAGGGCGTTCCCGCCGGTCCGCGCCGGGCTTTCGCTGCCCGTACCATCGGCGAGTATGGACGTAGGCACGCGCATCACCGTCACCTCTCCCGACCAGATGCGGGACCTGGGCCGCAGACTCGCCAAGCTGCTGCGCCCCGGCGATCTGGTCCTGCTCACCGGTGAACTCGGCGCGGGCAAGACGACCCTGACGCGGGGCCTGGGCGAGGGCCTGGGCGTTCGTGGCGCCGTCACCTCCCCCACCTTCGTGATCGCCCGGGTGCACCCCTCGCTGGGCGACGGCCCGCCGCTGGTCCATGTCGACGCGTACCGGCTGAACGGCGGCCTCGACGAGATGGAGGACCTGGACCTCGACGTCTCCCTGCCGGATTCGGTGGTGGCCGTGGAGTGGGGCGAGGGGAAGGTCGAGGAGCTGGCGGAGGACCGGCTGCATGTGGTGATCCAGCGGACGGTGGGCAGCGATATCGCGGTCACGGACGCGATGGCCGCCGACGTGGACGACGTACGGGACGTGGTGGTGGCGGGCGTCGGCCCCCGCTGGGCGGGGGAGGACCTGGCGTCGCTCGCGGGGTAGCGACGCGGGGTGGCGCCGGGGGGTAGCGCCGGGGTGGCCCATGGGGTGGCCCGGCCCGGCAGGGCTGCCGGGTAGAGCTCGCGTGCAGATGCCGGGTAGTTTCCGACAAGCCGTCGGCATGCTGTTGCATTCCGGGCATCGCCCGTGGTCACATGGGGAGAGAAAGCATGGGTTAGGTCTGCCTAACTCCGCTCGACTGCCCCAGCACCCTCAGGAGGCATCCATGTCGGCCCACGACCCCGTGGCCGGGACCGGCGCACGCGACGACCGGTCACCGTCGATGTCGGAGCTCCTGGCAGCGTGTGCGGCGGCGAGCGCGGTCTCGACGCCCCCGCGGCCGACCGAGGAGGAGACTCCCGCGTCAGCCCGGACGACCGCGTCGGCCGAGTCCGAGTCCGAGGCGGACGACGAGGAGCGCGACGCGGCATAGCGCCCGTCGGCGGCCGCGTCATCTCCGCCGCGGGTCACGGGATTACGCGACTACGGGGCTACGCGACTACCGGGCTACGGGACGACGACGACCTTCGTGTCCACCTGGGCGAACTCCCACATCGCCGCACTGTCCGCCCGGCTCTCCCGGACGGCCCCGGTACGCTTACGCGCGTTCGGGTCCGGCATCGACCCGTCCACCGCCGCGCTGAAACCGAACACGACCCCCCCTTCCGAGTGGAAGACGACGACGTGCTCGACCTGCACTCCGTCCGATCCGACCCCGCCCTGGTTGCGCGACGTCACGGAATAGGTCCCCGGGTCGGGGCTGGCCGGGCTCGGGCCCACCTGGAAGGTGTGAGTGGCCTTACCGTCGGCGCCGACCAGCCAGACCCGCTTGTCGCCCAGTGCGTAGACGACCCGTACGCCGGTGCCGGAGCCGGCCGGAAGGGCGGTGGACTTCTGCTTCGACCCCGCGTCGCCCTTGTCCTTCTTCTTGGACTCGGCGGCGTGCGACCCGGGCCGGGCCTGGGTCGGATGGTCGGGCGCGGTCGCGGCGGCCTGGTAACCGAGGAACCCGACGACGCCCAGCGCGGCGGCGGTGAGTACGGCCACGGCAGGCCCGGTACTGCTCCTTGGCACGGCGGCAACCCTCTCCTGCGGTCAGTACGTGCTGACGGCCCGTTCACGCTTACGGCGACGGTAGCACCGGCGCCCGCCGCCCCGCCGCGCTCCGGCCGAGCGGTGACCGAGCTGTTCCACCGTCGGTACGAAAGGGCGGTACGAAAGAACGACCTCCCGGCGCGCCGTAGGCTGTTCTCGTGCTGTTGCTCGCTCTTGATACCGCCACCCCCGCCGTGACCGTCGCCCTGCACGACGGCTCCGCGGTGATCGCCGAGTCCTCGGACCTGGATGCCCGCCGCCATGGCGAGCTGCTGCTGCCCGCCGTGCACCGGACGCTGAAAGAGGCGGGCACGGAGCTGGCCGCGGTGACGGAGATCGTCGTCGGGGCGGGCCCCGGCCCGTACACCGGACTGCGCGTGGGCCTGGTGACCGCGGCCACCTTCGGGTCGGCCCTCGGCGTGCCCGTCCACGGGCTGTGCACCCTGGACGGGATCGCGTACGCCGCCGGGCTGGCCGGTCTGGACGGCCCCTTCGTCGTGGCCACGGACGCGCGGCGCAAGGAGGTCTACTGGGCGCGCTACGACGACGCCAGGACCCGCGTCACCGAGCCCGCCGTCGACCACCCCGCCGATCTCGCCGAGCGGGTCGCCGGGCTGCCCGCGGTCGGCGCGGGCGCGCTGCTCTACCCGGCGGCCTTCGCCGACGTACCGGCCGGGATGCCGGAGTACCAGTCGGCCGGGGCGCTCGCCTCGCTCGCCGCCGAGAAGCTGGCGTGCGGCGAGGAGCTGCCGCCGCCCCGGCCGCTGTATCTGCGCCGGCCCGACGCCAAGGTGCCCGCCAACTACAAGGTGGTCACCCCGAAGTGAGCGGCGCGACCGTGACGCTGCGCGAGATGCGCTGGTGGGACCTGGACCGGGTGATGGAGCTCGAAGAGGAGCTGTTCCCCGAGGACGCCTGGTCGCGGGGGATGTTCTGGTCCGAGCTGGCCCATGCCCGGGGCCGGGGCGCCACCCGGCACTATGTGGTGGCGGAGAGCGGGTCCCGGCTGGTCGGATACGCCGGGCTCGCCGTCTTCGACCGCACCGGCGACGTCCAGACCATCGCCTCCGCCCGCGACCACTGGGGCACCGGCCTCGGCGCCCGCCTCCTCACCGACCTCCTTACGGCCGCCACCGCCTTCGAATGCCGTGAGGTGCTGCTGGAAGTGCGGGTCGACAACGCCCGCGCGCAGCGGCTGTACGAGCGCTTCGGCTTCGAGCCCATCGGCATACGCAGGGGCTACTACCAGCCCGGCAATGTGGACGCCCTGGTCATGCGGCTGTCGGACCCGGCGGCGCCGGGTGTGGCGACCGCGGCGTGCGCCGACACCAACGCGTCCACCGAGACCAGCACGTCCACCGAGACCAACGCGTCCACCGAGACCAGCACGTCCACCGCGAACACAGCGGCCTCCGAGAACACAGCGGCCTCCGAGAACCCCACGAACCCCGCGACCTCCGCGAACCCCGCGACCTCAGTACAAGGAACCGAGACCCATGGCTGACGAACCCCTCGTCCTCGGCATCGAGACCTCCTGCGACGAGACCGGCGTCGGCATCGTCCGCGGCCACACGCTCCTCGCCGACGCCGTCGCCTCCAGCGTGGACGAGCACGCCCGCTTCGGCGGTGTCGTCCCCGAGGTCGCCAGCCGCGCCCATCTGGAGGCGATGGTCCCCACGATCCAGCGGGCGCTGAAGGAGGCCGGGGTCGCCGCCTCCGACCTCGACGGGATCGCCGTCACCGCGGGCCCCGGGCTCGCGGGCGCGCTGCTGGTCGGCGTCTCGGCAGCCAAGGCGTACGCCTACGCCCTCGGCAAGCCGCTCTACGGCGTCAACCACCTCGCCTCCCATATCTGCGTCGACCAGTTGGAGCACGGGCCGCTGCCCGAGCCGACGATGGCGCTGCTGGTGAGCGGGGGCCACTCCTCGCTGCTTCTCGCGCCCGACATCACCTCCGACGTCCGCCCGCTCGGCTCGACCATCGACGACGCGGCGGGCGAGGCGTTCGACAAGATCGCCCGGGTGCTGAACCTGGGCTTCCCCGGCGGCCCCGTCATCGACCGCATCGCCCGCGAGGGCGACCCGGACGCGATCGCCTTCCCGCGCGGGCTGACCGGTCCGCGGGATGCCGCGTACGACTTCTCCTTCTCGGGGCTGAAGACCGCCGTCGCCCGCTGGATCGAGGCGAAGCGGGCGGCGGGCGAGGAGGTCCCGGTCGCCGATGTCTCGGCCTCCTTCCAGGAGGCGGTCGTGGACGTGCTGACCCGTAAGGCCGTGCGCGCCTGCAAGGACGAGGGCGTGGAGCATCTGATGATCGGCGGCGGCGTCGCGGCCAACTCCCGGCTGCGGGCCATGGCCGAACGCCGCTGCGAGGACGCGGGGCTCACCCTGCGGGTGCCGCGGCCGAAGCTGTGCACGGACAACGGGGCGATGGTCGCGGCGCTCGGCGCGGAGATGGTGGCGCGGGGCCGGTCCGCCTCGGCCTGGGACCTGTCGGCGGACTCCTCGCTTCCGGTGACCGATCCGCATGTCCCGGACCCGAACGCGCACACCCACTCCCACTCCCACTCGCATGGTCACTCTCATGACCATGTGCACGAGTTGAGCCGGAAGAACCTGTACGCATGACCGTCGCGCTGATGTGGGAGGCCCGGGCCGTGGCGGGGAAGGGCGCGGAGCTACTGGCGTGGGCCAACCGCCAGCCTCTCGATCCGGCCCCGCTGCGCCGCGAGACCTTCCGGGCGCCCGAGGACCGCGTCCTCGTCATCACCTGGTGGGACGGCGCCTACGACACCCCGGGCCTGCCGGAACTCCCCGAACCGGGGGCGGACTTGGCCCGACGCGCGGTGCACCGCTGGCGCTTCGAGACGGTCGCGGCCGAGGACTGAGCGTACGGCGCCGGGCGCTAGGGCGCCGGGGCGTACGGGCACCCGGTACAGCGCCTGGTCGTGCGGCCTCGGGTTGTGGCCCCGGTCGACTGCTACGGGGAGCACGGCGACCGGGGCCACCTGGGGACCGTCCGCCCTTCGGTGACCGCCTTGGGGTGCGGCGGTTCGGGGCGGACGGCCGTCTCAGGTCCGCCGGTGGCGGTCCGGCCTGTTGTGGTGGCGGTGGCGGTGGCGGGGGCACTGGCACGGCGGCCATGCCTGCCCCAGCGCGTAGGGGTTGGTGCTGTCCTTGCCGACGAGGACGGCCACCTTCGCGCGCTGTGCGGTCACGATGCCATCGCGGGCCATGGTGTAGACGCGCATCGTCATACGGGGCCGCTCGTTCCCGTACGCCTTGTTGTCGGGGGTCACCGGCCCGCCTCCTCGACCGGCGCGAGGAGTTGGAGCACGGCGCGCAGGCTGCGTTTCACCGTGCCCAGGTGGTAGGCGAGTTGTTCGGGCGTGGCGGTGGCCAGGCTCAGGGCTTCAGCGGCGGCGAGGCTCTGTCCGGCGACGATGACGACGGCCTGTTCAAGGCCGTCGCGGGTGGGCTTGGCTGCCGCGATGCACGCCGGGCACAGACCCGAACGGGGCACAGCGGGGTCACGGTGCCCGAAGTCACCGGGGGTGGCGCACAGAGCGCAGCCAGGGGCCGGGGCGGGAGTGGTCCGGCCGTTGGCGGTCACCGGATGACCACCATGCCGTGCGGGGCACAGACCAACTCCACCCGGGGGACGCTCTTCGACCGCTGTTGCTTCCGCCGCTCATCGGCCACCACGCAGGGACGCACCAGCGCGGGCAACTCGCTGTCCAGCGGCAGGAGAGGGATGGTGTGCAGTGCGAGGGTCGGCGGGTCGGTGTAAAGGCGCGGGGGCACCGGTCCGGGCCCAGCGGTCGGGAAACCCACGGCCCCCGCCACGGGCCGGGAAGGCACCGGATGCGACGCGGTGAGGTTCGGGACGGCACGGTGACGGCCGGACGGCCGTAAGGCCAGAACTGTCCTCACCCATACGAGCACACGGACGATAGAGTCCAGCATGTTGACGCTCCAATCCAGCGTTGGCCACGCCCCCGGACCGATTACGCGGTTGCGGGGGTCTTGCATGTGGCCTGCTTCTGTAGCGCCC
>NZ_JAHLEM010000339.1 GCF_018883605.1 Streptomyces niphimycinicus
TCCTCACCCATACGAGCACACGGACGATAGAGTCCAGCATGTTGACGCTCCAATCCAGCGTTGGCCACGCCCCCGGACCGATTACGCGGTTGCGGGGGTCTTGCATGTGGCCTGCTTCTGTAGCGCCCCGCCCGGCTGGCGTCTGAGGAAGCCAGCCATGATCGAGGCAATCCGGCCTGTCATCCCGATGAGGTGATGGAGCGGCAGGTCCAGTCAGCATGGGTCCGGCAGTCAGCACGGGCCACGGGCTCAGGCTCTGGCACCCCTGGCGGGTTCGTGGTCTCGTCGGCCACCAACCACTCCTCTCCGTAGCGGTTCCACTACCGGGGCGACTCAGCGTGGCCTAGAGTCGGGCTGTCTTCAACGTTCTCGAAATGGAGGGAACATTGGTCAACCTGAAGGAGTTGAATCCGGACGCCTCGCCCCAGGCTGCTTTCGGAGCGCGTGTGCGCAGCGCGCGGGAGGCGCGCGGGTGGAAGCAGGACGAGCTGGCCGAGCGGGTGGGCTACTCGGGCAGGCATATTTCGGGGGTCGAAACCGGCCACAAACCGCCAACTCTGCGATTCTCGCGGAGCTTAGACGCCGCTTTCGGGTTCGTCGGAACCGCAGAGTCGTTCGAACGCGCGTGGGGGGAGATCCGCAACGGCAGTCTGCTGGAGGGCTTCCCGGAGTACGTGGGCTACGAGGCTCGCGCGGCAGAGATCCGGCTGTTTGAATCCGGCCTGGTCCCTGGCCCGCTCCAGACACCGGCGTATGCGCAGGCACTGGCCGATA
>NZ_JAHLEM010000034.1 GCF_018883605.1 Streptomyces niphimycinicus
GGGCGGCTGCCTCTTCTCGGGCCGTACGGCGGGGCGGGCGGCGGCCAAGGCGGTGGGGTAGCCCCGGGGCGCGGCCGACGGGCTCGGCTCCCGGAGTCTTACCGAAGTCTGACGAATCCCGGGCGGACCTGGCGCACCACCCCCGCCCGGTGCTCTTATCGACCCATGGACCCCAACACCGGTGCCGGCTCGGACGGCCACGGCGCCCCCGTCGGCCGGCGCCTCGTCCTCGGCATGCTCGGCCTCGGCGCGGGCGCGATGGCCGCGGCCCCCTGGCTGCAAGGCCGCCTGGAGGCCACCCTGGGCGCGGTGGCCGACAAGGACCCGACGGGGTTCACCGGACTCCTCCCCAACGGCGGGGGATTCCGCTACTACTCCGTCACCTCCTCCGTGCCCCACAAGGACGCGGGCAACTACCGCCTCACGGTCGACGGACTCGTCGACAAGCCCGCCGAGTACCGCCTCGCCGATCTGCGCGCGCTCCCGCAGACCCGCCTGGTCCGCGATGTCCAGTGCGTCACCGGCTGGCGGGTGCCCGAGACCCCGTTCGAGGGGGTGCGGCTGTCGACGCTGCTCGACGCCGCCGGGGTGGGGCCGCGGGCCAAGGCCGTCCGCTTCACCTGCTTCGACGGCGCGTACAGCGAGAGCCTGACCCTGGATCAGGCGCGGCGCGCGGACGTCCTGGTGGCGCTGAAGCTGCGGGACAAGCCGCTGGGACACTCCCACGGCGGGCCGGTGCGGCTGTATGTGGCGCCCATGTACTTCTACAAGTCGGCGAAATGGCTCTCCGGGATCACCGTCACCGATGAGGTGCGGCCCGGCTATTGGGAGGACCGGGGCTATGACGTCGACGCCTGGGTCGGCAGATCGAACGGACGCGACGATGACCCCACCGCCTGAGCCGACTCCACCCG
Organism: Streptomyces niphimycinicus; assembly: GCF_018883605.1. GTDB lineage: Bacteria > Actinomycetota > Actinomycetes > Streptomycetales > Streptomycetaceae > Streptomyces > Streptomyces niphimycinicus. The sequence goes on from NZ_JAHLEM010000034.1 coordinate 915, forward strand.
CCGAGCGGACGATGACAGCGCCTTCGCGAGCCGGAAACCGGAGCCGGGGCCGGGGCCGGGGCCGGGACCAGGACCGGTCGCGGGTGCGCCGGTTCAGCCCCGCCGAGCGCTGGATCCACCGCACCACCGCCCTCCTGCTGGGCGTATGCGTGGTCAGCGCGGGCTGTCTCTATCTGCCCGAGCTGGCCGAACTCGTCGGCCGCCGCGCCCTCGTCGTCACCGTCCACGAGTGGAGCGGCATCCTGACACCGGTCCCGGCCCTGCTCGGGCTCGCCTCCCGGGCCTTCCGCGCCGATCTCACCCGGCTCAACCGCTTCGGCCCGCACGACCGACGCTGGCTGCGCGCGGCGCTGCGCCGCGACCACCGGCGGCAGGAGCGCCCGGCGGGAAAGTTCAACGCCGGGCAGAAGCTGTACGCGGGGTATATCGCGGGCGCGGTGCTGGTGATGGCGGGCACCGGGCTGCTGATGTGGTTCACCGGTCTGGCCCCGCTGGTGTGGCGTACCAGCGCCACCTTCGTCCACGACTGGCTGGCGCTGGCCATCGGCATCGTCCTGATCGGCCATATCGGCAAGGCGTTCGCCGATCCGGAGGCCCGGCGCGGGATGCGCACGGGCCGGGTCGAGCGGTCGTGGGCGGCCCGTGAGCATCCGCTGTGGCGTACGGACGAGGACGCGGGGCACGACATCGGAGAGCATGAGCGCCAGGTACCGCTGGACCAATAGCCACACGTCGCATCCGCTGAACCAGTGGCCACGAGCGCCACGTCCACTGAACCCATGACACCCGGTGCCATGATGCGTCGCATGCGCGAGAAAGGTGCAACAAAGACCGTTATGCGGCTCGCGGCGCATGCCGCCCTGTGCGCCGTGGCGATGCTTCCGCTGAGCGGCTGCCGCATGTTCGACGCCCCGCTGCGGCGGGGCGGGCTCTGGGTGAACCCGGACAGCCCGGCCGCCCGGCAGGTCCGGGAGCGGCAGGACGAGGGGAAGAACCGCGACGCCGCGCTCATCCGGCAGATCGCTCAGCAACCGGTCGCCGAGTGGCTCGGCCCCGCGCCGCCCCGTGAACGGGTCCGCTTCATCACCGAATCCGCGGCGCGGACCGGGTCCACTCCGGTCCTGGTCGCCTATCACATCCCGTACCGCGACTGCGGACGGTACTCGGCGGGCGGAGCGCGGAGCGCCCATGCATACCGGCGCTGGATCGAGCAGATCACCCTGGGCATCGGCGACCGCAAGGCGATCGTCGTGCTGGAACCCGACGCGGTGGCCCAGCTCGTCGACGGCTGCGTACCGGCCAGGCTGCGCACCGCCCGGCTGGCGATGCTCCGCGACGCGGTCGCCATGTTCGCCGCCCTGCCGCAGGTGCGGGTGTACGTGGACGCGGGGAACCCGGGCTGGATCAAGAACCCCTACCGGCTGGCGCGGTCGCTGCGCGAGGGCGGTATCGAGCAGGCGGACGGCTTCGCGCTGAACGTCTCCAACTTCCAGCCGACCCGGCGCACCAAGGCGTACGGCCACCGGCTCTCCGCCGCCCTGGACGGCACCCACTTCGTCATCGACACCAGCCGCAACGGCAACGGCCCGCTGCGGCTGCGCGGCGCGGCCCGGCACGGTATCCGGGCCCGGGACTCCTGGTGCAACCCGCCGGGGCGGGCGCTGGGCGAGCGGCCCAGCACCACCACCGGAGACCGCTTCGTGGACGCCTATCTGTGGATCAAACGGCCCGGAGAGTCGGACGGAACCTGCAACGGCGGGCCTCCGGCGGGCCACTGGTGGACCAAGTACGCGCTCGACCTGGCCCGCAACGCCCCCCGCCGTCATTAGCCGGGCGGCTGCCCTGCCGCTCAGCCGCTCAGCCGCTCAGCCGCCCAGCCGCCCGGCTGCCCTGCCGCCCGGCCGCCGGTCACAGCGCGCAGACCGGCGCCTTTTCCTTGTCCTCGTTCTTGCTCTTGTTCTTCTTGTTCTTCGCTTTCGGGACCGCACAGGGACTGGCCGCGTCGCGCGCCGTCGGCACCGTTCCGCGCGCCGGGCGCTTCCGGCCGCGGCGCAGCAGCCCCGCCGACCAGATCGCCACCGGCGCCAGACACAGCGCCAGGGCGAGCACCGCCCAGGTCCGCATCACCGCATGGGCATGGCCCAGGAAGAACGAGGCGACCAGAGAGGAGCCGAACACCCCGGCCCACAGCAGATGGATACGGAACGTGGAGAGCCGGTCCGGGCTGGACGAGTCGCCCTTGGGCGTGACCACGAACCGGCTGGTGCGGCGCAGCGCCGCGTCGCACAGCGACTTGGCGTAGATCGGGGCCGACAGCGCCGAGAGCAGCATCCCGGCCAGCCCGCCGGAGCCCTCCGGCTCATGCGGGGAGACGTTGTGCCGCCGGTTCCAGATGTACAGCCCGATCTGAAGCATCGCCGCGTCCCCGTAGAGCATCATCCACATCTCGGCGGGGATATGGATCCCGGCCGCGCCCAGCACCAGGAACAGCGCACACGACAGCGCGGAGAGCATCCAGTTGAGCGCGGTCATCGGGTAGTACGCGATCATCAGCGAGTAGTTGAGCAGCTTGCCCGGCGACAGGGTGAACGGGCCCTTCCAGAACTGCTTGAGCACGGTCTCGTAGGTGCCGCGGCTCCACCGCATCTGCTGGGTGAAGAAGTCCGTCCAGGTGCTCGGCCCCTCGCCGACCGCGAGCACATCGGGGGTGTAGACCGAGCGCCACTTCTTGCGCGTGGCCGGGTTGCGGTGGCGGTGCAGCTCGAAGCCGGTGGCCATGTCCTCGGTGATCGAGTCGTACAGCCCGCCGATCGAGCGCAGCGCGCTGATCCGCACCGCGTTGTTGGTGCCCACGAACATCGGGCCGCCATAGGCGTTTCCCGCCCGCTGGATCAGCGCATGGAAAAGGAACTGCTGGCTTTCGGCGGCCTTGGTGACCGGGGTGTCGTAATTCCCGTAGACCTGCGGGCCGACCACAAAGGCGATATCCGGATCCCGGAAGTAACCCAGCATGCGCTCCAGGAAGTTGGGCAGCGGCACATGGTCGGTATCCACACACGCCATGAATTCGTATGCGTCGCCATGCGCATCCAGCCAGGCGTTGTAATTCCCGTGCTTGGTCCTCGCCCGGAAAGCGCCCTTCGGCTGATTCCACTTCTCGATGCCCTTACGGGAGAAGTGCCGTACGCCCAGCCGTGCGCACAGCGCCTTGACCTCCTCGTCGTCCCCCTCGTCCAGCAGCCATACATCCAGCGGCCCGGTGTGCCGGATCCGCACCGCCCCCTCCAGCGTGGCCCGGACCATCGCGATCGGCTCCTTGCCGGGCACGAAGCTGGTCAGGAAGGCCACCCGGGTCCCCGGCTGGGCCACTACCGGCACCGGATCCCGCGCCACCAGCGTCGCATGGGCGTTGGAGACGACCGTGAACAGGCGAAAGCCCTCGATCAGCGCGATCGACACCAGCATCGCGAGGTCCGCCGCCCGCTGCCACCACGGCGCATAGGCGCGCTCCAGCCAGTGATCGGGATGCAGCAGCCACAGCAGCAGCAGCGCCGAGCACACCGGCGCCGCGCACAGCAGCAGCGCGGCACGGATCCGGTGCGGCTCCTGCGCCAGCAGGCTCCGGCAGCGCACCCGGTAGGGGCGGTCCGTGGGGGCGTTGGTCAGCGGGCCCGCCAGCTCGCTGTACCGCTTGTACTCGTACACCGAGGCGGAACGGTGGTGCGGGACGCGGGAATCCGACGCGGTACGCGCGAGCGGCATCCCGGCGGATACGGCGTGTGCGGTGGCTTTCCGGGGGGAATCTCTGACGGGGGTCGGTGCAGACATCTGGGCACTCCCGCGGGGCTGGCTCGAACCGAATGGCGCGCCGCGATGACCCATTCGGGCCATATTCTTCAGGTCATCGCGCGAGATGAGAAGGTAACAATCCCATGGGGACTGACGGTGCACTTCGGATATTCGGCGCGCCCTTGTCGGCGGTCCATAAGACATCCACTCCGACGGCCCAGCGGTGCGCGTCTTACGTGATTTACATCCCGCCGTCTGGCAGGGTCGGCACCGATCGAAGCCCATCGGAATACGGAGGATGGGGCGCAGTCGCCCGATGAGAGTCCTGCACATCATCTCCCGCCTCGGGGCCGGAGGAGCCGAACAGCAACTGAGGCTGCTGCTGCGCCATTTGCCGGTGCGCTGTGACGTCATCGCCCTCTCGGGCCCGGGCGCCACCGCGCACGGCATCCGCGCGGACGGCATCCCGGTCACCCATGTGCCGCTGGGCGCCGGACGCGAGCGGCAGCTCACCACGGTGCCCGCACTGGTGCGGATCATCCGGTCCGGCGGCTACGACCTGGTGCACACCCATCTGTACCGGGCGTGTGTGCTCGGCCGGATCGCCGCCCGGCTGGCCGGGGTGCGGGCGGTCATCGCCACCGAACACAGCCTGGGCGAGCGGCGGATCGACGGCCGACCGCTCACGGCCGCGCTCCGCGCCCGCTATCTCGCCGCCGAGCGGCTGGGCTCGGCCACCGTCGCCGTCTCGGCCGCCGTCGCCGACCGGCTGCGCGACTGGGGCGTGCCCAACCCCCGGATCCATCTGGTGCCGAACGGGATCGACGCCCGCCACTTCCGCTTCGATCCGGCCGCCCGGGCGGCGGCCCGCGCCCGTCTCGGCCTCCCCGACCGTGCCTTCGTGGTCGGCGGGGTCGGCCGGCTGGTGGCGGACAAGCGGTTCGACGCGGCGGTGCGGGCCGTCGCCGAGGTGCCGGACACCCGGCTGCTGCTGGTCGGCGAGGGCCCCGAGCGCCCCGCCCTGGAGGACCTGGCCGCCCGGCTCGGCGTGGCCGACCGGGTGCGGCTGCTGGGGGAGCGCGACGGCGCGGTGGCCCCGCCGGACGACCGGCCCGCCGGGCTGCCCGGACTGCTGGCCGCCATGGACGTCCTGGTCTCGCCGTCCACCGAGGAGGCGTTCGGGCTCGCGGCCCTGGAGGGGCTGGCGGCCGGGCTGCCGGTGCTGCACACCGTCTGCCCCGCCCTCGACGAACTCCCCGCCGGGGCCGTCCCCGGCGCCCG
>NZ_JAHLEM010000340.1 GCF_018883605.1 Streptomyces niphimycinicus
GGGAGATCCGCAACGGCAGTCTGCTGGAGGGCTTCCCGGAGTACGTGGGCTACGAGGCTCGCGCGGCAGAGATCCGGCTGTTTGAATCCGGCCTGGTCCCTGGCCCGCTCCAGACACCGGCGTATGCGCAGGCACTGGCCGATAGCGCCGTCAAGCGGGGAGTCCTGACACCCGAACAGGCCGAGGAACGAGTTTCGTTCCTCATGAAGCGCCAGACTGCTCTGGTACGTCGTGAACCACCTTTGGTGATCGTGGTGCTGGACGAGAGCTGCGTTCGTCGCCCCATCGGCGGCGCAGCCGTGATGGGCGAGCAGTTGGAGCGCCTGGTGGAGTTCGCAGAGCAATCGAACACCATGCTCCAGATCGCCCCCTATGCCATCGGTGAGTACCGCACCCTCGACCGCGCTGTGAACTTGCTGACGCTCCAAGACCGGTCCGTGATCTCCTACGTTGAGTCACAAACTCAAGGGCACTTGGACCGGACACTCACTTCCGTGCTGCCGCTGGTGAGGGCCTACCATCAACTACAGGCCGTTTCTCTCTCGCAGACAGCGTCTGTAGACATGATCCTCCAGTTACGAAGAGGTACGCCGTGATGACTGAGCCCGAGACTCTGCGTTGGGTCAAATCCTCCTACAGCAACAACGGCGGCACCTGCGTCGAGTGGGCCCCGGCCTACGCGACGGCCACCGGCATAGTTCCCGTCCGTGATTCGAAGGACCCGCACGGCCCGGCGCTCGCCTTCTCCGCGAACGGCTGGTCGTCGTTCGTCGCCGCCGTCAAGGGTGGGGAGTTGCCCGCCGCCTGACCACGCAGCAACCAGCCACCCAAGCGAGCGGCCCCCGTGAGGCAGATTCGAGGGGCCGTCGTCATGTCGGCACGCTGCTGTGCCGCCGCACCTGGTACCCCGCTCACCTGCACTAACGCCCCACTTCGGCTGACGGTTCCTCAGCGAACTTGACAGATGCGAGGGTGACTGCCGCCTGTGGCAGGGGGGGCGGCGACCTGTGCGGTACAGGGCCCCGTGGCCGGGCCGTGAGCGCCCTGGCGGGCGCGCACGGCGGCCGGTTTCGCTGTGGCGGGGCAGCTTGGATCAGGTCGCGTGGAGGGCCAGGGTCGGGGACAGACGGGAGGCGCGGACCGCTGGGTAGAGGCCCGCGAGGGTGCCGATGACGAGGGTGGCGCCGAAACCGCCACCGATCGTCCACGGCGGGATCACCCAGGGAATGCCATTGCTGATCGCGTAGCAGCCGGTGGCGGCGGCGCCCAGGAGGATGCCGGCGAGACCACCGAGTCCGGACAGGAGCAGCGACTCGGTGACGAACTGGCCCCGGATCTGACCTCGGGTCGCGCCGATGGAGCGGCGCAGGCCGATCTCGTAGCGGCGTTCCAGCACTGAGATGATCATGGTGTTGGCGACGCCGACCCCGCCGACCAGGAGGGCCACTCCGCCGAGTCCCAGCAGCAGGTTGCTGAAGGCGCCCTCGGTGGCGGCCTTGGCCTGGAGTCCGGACGACGGGTCGGTGACCTCGACGTTGTGGGGCGTCTGGGGGTCGACCGCTCGCGGGATCAGGCTGTGTACCGATTCCACCCTGTCGTCGGCGGAGCGTTCGTAGAGCGTGGTCGGCCGGCCGTCGAAGCCGAGCCGCGTCCGTCCGACCTCCCAGCCGACCAGGGCGGAGCGGGCGATCTCGGGGGCCAACGGCAGTTCGTCGAGGATGCCGAGGACGGTGAAGTACTCGTCGTCGATGTAGACCCGCTGGCCGGGCTCGGTGATGCCGAGGCGCCGAGCCGCGACGTCGCCGAGCACCACCGAGGGGTACTTGGCGGTGGCCCCGTTGAGCCAGGTGCCGCCGCGCATCCTGCCCCGCAGGGTGGCCAGCAGGTCCTCGGTGGCGCTCTGCACCGAGATACCACCGGTGATCATGTCGTCGATCTTCTCCGACCGGCGGACGGTGTGATCCAGCAGGCCGGTGGCGCCGACGTGTTCGACGCCGTCGATCCGGGCCACCCTGCCTGCCGCGTCCTTGGCCATCGGCACCTCCTTCTGGGTGACCAGATCCTTGCCGGGGGTGACGACCAGCATGTTCGTGCCGAGCTTGTCGAGTTCCTGGAGGAGCTCCTCCTTGCTGGAGGCGGAGATGCCCACCACCGAGATCATCGTCGCGATACCGATGGCGATACCGAGAGCGGACAGCACGACGCGCATCGGGCGGTTGCGCATCCCGGCCATCCCGGTGTGCAGGATGTCCAGCGGTGTCAGACGGGCCGGTGTGAGCACCGACCTCCGCCGCCTCACCGGGCCTCGCCCGGTACGTGGCCGGGAGTACCCGCGTGCCCCTGGTCGTGGGCGGTGTCCTGGACGATGTTGCCATCGCGGATCCGCACCTGCCGGGGCAGCTCGCCGGCGATCTCGGTGTCGTGGGTGATGACCGCGATGGTCGCGCCCTCCTTGTTGAGTTCATGGATGAGTTCCACGACGGCCTCGCCGGAGGCGGAGTCCAGCGCGCCGGTCGGCTCGTCGGCGAGGAGCAGATCGGGCGCGCCCACGACCGCACGGGCGATGGCGACTCGCTGCTTCTGACCGCCGGACAACTCATGCGGCCGGTGGTTCAGCCGGTCGCCGAGGCCGACCCGTTCCAGGGTCTCGACCGCGCGCCTGCGGCGTTCGGCGCGCGGCAGACCGGAGTAGAGCAGGCCCTCGGCGACGTTGGCCTGTGCGCTCATGCCCGGTACGAGGTGGAACGCCTGGAAGACGAAGCCGATGTGCTGGGCGCGCAGCGCGGACAGGCCGCGGTCGCTGAGCCCGGCCGCGTCATGGCCCGCGATGCTGACCGAACCGGCCGTGGGCTGGTCGAGGGTGCCCACGATGTGCAGCAGGGTCGACTTGCCCGACCCCGACGGGCCGACGATGGCCACCAGTTCGCCCCGGCCGATGGTGAGGTCCACACCGCGCAGGGCCACCACCCCGCCCGGGTACTCCTTGGTCACGCCCGTCAGCCGCACCACGGGTCCGGTCCGGGCAGCGTTGCCGACGGTCACGTCGGGGGCTGGGAGGTCAGTGGCGGTCATGTCGTGGGCACCCCGACGCGCATACCGTCCCGCAGTCCGGCGCCGGATACCTCGACCCGGCCTTGAGCGAACATGCCGAGCCTCACCTTGATCTCGCGTGCCTTGCCGCCCGCGACGACCTGGACGCCGAACGAGCCGTCCTCCAGGGCGAGCAGAGCGCTGACCGGAACGCTGAGCACGTCCTTGCGGGTCCGGCCGGTGAACACGACGGTGGCGGGGGACTTGTCGACGCCCTCCACCGCGCCGGGATCGTCGAAGGTCACGGTGACGCCGACCTTCGGGGTCTTGTCGTTCGGGTCGTCCCCCGTTGTGGCGGCCTCGTCCACGGAGGAGACCGTCCCGTCGGCGACGGTTCCGCCGGGCAACTCCACCCGCACCTTGTGGTCCGGCTTGGCCAGCGCGGCCTCGGAGACCTTGACCTCCAGGCGCACGACCCGGTCGGAACCGGTGGTGGTCATGATCTTCTGGCCTGGCGCCGCCACGTCGCCGGCCGCCGCGCTCACGCTCTGCACCCGCAGCGGCCCGGACGCGAAGGCGATCTGGTCGGACCCGATCCGGCCGGTCTCCTTCAGCCCGTGGTGCTCCTGCCAGCGCTCGACGGCCGCGGTCGTGCCCGCCGTGAACTCGTCGTTGGCGACGAGGGCGCCGCCGTACCCGAGCTCGACGAGATTCTCCTTGAGCTGCTTGACGTCGGTGCCCGTGTCGCCTTCCTTCAGCGTCCGGTACATCGGCTCGCTTCCGTACATCAGGCGTACGTCCTTGCCGCCGAGGGCGTACAGCCGGCCGTCCCGCTTGACGGTGGAGCCGCTGCGGGGCACCCAGGTGAGAGTGCCGGCCGCCCCGGCGTTGAGCTTGCGTTCCCGGGAGTAGCCGAGCGTGCCGTCGACGCTGGTGCTGCTGGTCAGGTCGCCGCGCTCGACGGGTTCTGTCGTCGCGGGCAGTTGGGACCGCCGCGGCCCGGATTCGTCCTTCCCCGGCTGGGCCAGTCCCGTCACGGCGATGCCGCCGCCGATGACGGCCGCGACCGCCACCAGCGAGAGGACGATGGCTGCCCGCCTCATGCCGCGCACTCGTTGAGGGCCTTGAGGAACTTGTCGGGGTCGGCGCCCTTCGGGACCCGGAAGGCGCTGTTGCTTCCGTTGGGGCCGGGCTTCGGGTCGGGCATGTCGAAGCCCTTGCCCCGCACGCACTCGGCGATCTTGACTTGCTGGTCGAGCGCCTCCTGCTGGTCGGCGGCACTGCCCCCGGCCATGCTGGAGCCGCAGTCCTTGAGTGCCTTCGACCACTTATCCGCTGATATGTCCCGGGGCTGCGCCAGCGTCGTCGAATGCGGGTCCTGGCCCGGCTTGAGGTCGGGAACGTCGATGCCCTTGTCCCGCAGGCACGTGCGCAGCTTCTGGGCCTTGTCGAAGGCGGCCGAGTCCGAGCTCGAGCCGCCCGAGCCGCCGGACCCGCCGGAAGCCGCGGAATCCTCGGACGAGGCCGAATCCTTGGACCCGCCGGAGTCGGACGAGCCGGAGCAGCCGGTCAAGGACAGGGCCAGACCGGCCGCGGTGGCCGCCAGGGTCAGGGTGAGCCTGTGGTTCCTCACGGTTCTCTCCTCGCGAACGAGCCGCCGCGCCGTGTTGCGCACCGTGCGGCGACCGCGTGGTTGCGGACAGATCGGAGAGTGATCGATGGGACTGTTTCGTTTCTCTTACAGACGTACCGGCGTCCCGTCCGCCGCCGCGGGGCGGCCCCGCTGTAACAACCGCGAAAGGCGCCCGTCGGGTAGACAGGGACCATGCGTGTTCTGGTGGTGGAAGACAACGCGTTCCTCGCCGAGATGATCGCCGACGGTATGCGCCGCGACGCGATCACGGTCGATGTCGCCCTCGATGGAGTCAGCGCTCTGCGCAAGCTCCAGTTCGGCGACTACGACGTCCTCGTACTCGATCGCGACCTTCCCGGTATGCACGGCGACGAGGTGTGCCGCCGCCTGGTCGCCAAGGGGCTGCTCACCCGGGTGCTGATGCTCACCGCCTCGGTGACCGTTGCCGAGCGGGTGGAGGGCCTGAGCCTCGGCGCCGACGACTACCTCACCAAGCCGTTCGCCCACGAGGAGTTGGTCGCCCGCGTGCTCGCGCTGGGCCGCCGCGTGCAGCCCGCGCTGCCGCCGGTGCTCGAGCGTGCCGGGATCACCCTGGACACCGCCCGCCGTCAGGCCGACCGCGACGGCGTGGCGCTCTCCCTGACCCGCAAGGAGTTCGCCGTCCTCGAAACGCTGATGCGCGCGAACGGCGCCGTCGTCAGCGGCGAGGACCTCATCGAGAAGGTGTGGGAGGAGAACGCCGGGTACGACACCAACCCCGTGCGCGTCGCCCTGAGCCGCCTGCGCACCAAGCTCGGGGGCCCGCCGGTGATCGAGACCGTGCCCGGCGCCGGATACCGGATCGCCCCCTCCTCCCCCCGCTCCGCGGACATATCCGGATCCAGCGGTTCCAGGCGGGCCGGGCGATGATGCGCCGACTGCGTCCCACCACGGAGCGGGCCCGTCTCACCGCCCTGTACGGCGGGCTCCTGTTGCTGGCCGGAGGCGTCCTGGTCAGCGTCATCTACGCACTGCTCCAGGACGACCTGGACGCACGTCTCGGCAGGGTGGTCACCCCCGTGCCGCGCGGGCCGCGGATGGCCTCCGACGAAGACATCCCTCCCGCCGCCCCGGGGGACGAGTACACCGTCGTCCTGGCGAACAAAGCGGGCGAGGCGGCCAAGACAAAGACGGTGGCGGCCCTCACCGCCACCACCCTCAGCCGTCTGCTGACCGTCTCGGGCATCGCGCTCGGCGTCTTCGCGGTGCTCTCGCTCTTCCTGGCCTGGTGGATGGCGGGCCGGGTGCTGCGCCCGGTCGGTGTCATCACCGCCACCGCGAGCAAGCTCTCCGGGGAGAACCTGCACCAGCGCATCGGCCTCAAGGGGCCGCCCGGGGAGCTCAAGGCGCTGGCCGACACCTTCGACCAGATGCTGGGTCGGCTGGAGCAACTGGTGACGGCCCAGCAGCGGTTCGCGGCGAACGCCGCGCACGAGCTGCGCACACCGCTGGCCGTCCAGCGGGCCGCCGCCGAGATCGGCCTGGCCGACGCCGACCCCGAACGCGTGGCATGGATCCGGGCCGAGCTGATCAAGGCCGCGGACACCAGCGAAAGACTCATCGAGTCGCTTCTCCTGCTCGCCGCCACCGACCAGGGCATCCAGCGCCGCGAGGAGGTCGAGTTGGACGAGACGGTCGCGGTCGTCACCGCCGGATTCTCCGACGAGGCGCGCGAAAAGGTGATCACCGTCACGACCACGGTGGAGCCGCTGACGGTTCCGGGCGACCCGGTCCTGCTCGCCCATCTGGTCCGCAATCTCGTCGCCAACGCGGTGGCGTACAACCACCGGGGCGGCCACATCCGCGTCCACCTCGCCGGCCGGTTGCTGCGGGTTTCCAACACGGGCCCGGAGATCCCCGCGGACACCGTCCACCGGCTCTTCGAACCGTTCCGCCGGCTGAACGAGCGCACGCACACCGCCGGGGAAGGCGCCGGACTCGGCCTGTCGATCGTCGCGTCCATCGCGCGGGCCCATGGCGCCGAGGCCACGGCGGACGCCAACCCGGGCGGCGGCCTCTCGGTCAGGGTCCGCTTCCCATAAGGGTGTGGTCCTGAAGGGGTGTGGTCCCGACCGGCCCCGGCTCACGCCGTCACCGCCGTCCCGGCATAGTGCTCGGCGATCTCGTCGCTGGTCGTCACCCACACTCCGGGGTGGTTCACGACGTACTCCAGCGCCTGGTCCACGTACGTGTGCCGGAACGGCTGGTTGATCACGAACGACCTCGATGGTTGAGCAACACGCTCGCCCGCACCTGGTGGGCGCCGTCCGGGCAGTGGATCGGTTCGCTTGATGGCATCATGAAACCCTCACATCAATGAGAAGGTCAAGCGGGGGCCGCGCGCGGGGCTTCGCATGAGGAGTGACCACGCGAGCTGAGAGACTGCGTCGGCGTATCCCGCTGTGCTGTGAGCGCCACGAGTGACGTGCGTGCCAGCAGTGCCATGAGTGCCATGAGGAAGGACGTCATGACGCCGCCCATCGAGCTTCCGCCACCGCCGCCCGGCCCGGACGAGCGGCCGTGGAAGGACCGCGCCGGGTTGCTCGACGAGCGGGCGCGGGCGATGGGCGCGCTGGCGCGGTGGTACCTGGCGCCGCATCGGGCGCTGCTGCTCTGGCTGTCCACGCTCGTCTTCGCGCTGGGCTGGAGCCTCGCGGTCTCGGGGTTCCAGTTCCTGGTGAAGGGCGAGATCATCGAGCACGTCCTGGGCGTGATCTTCCTGGGTCTCGCCCTGGGCGCCACGGTCCCCTCCAGCCTCGGCGTGGCCTCGGGCATCCGGCGCGACGTCTTCGTGGGCGCGTGCCTGCGCGACTGGGCGGAGCTGGAGCGTGACCCCCAGACGCTGCCGCGCTGGCGCGTCTCCGGCGGCGCGCTCCTCTGGCTGGGCCCGTCCATCGTGCTGACCTGTCTCGGGCTGGCGCTGGGCGGGTTCGCCGTCGTCGCGGACATCGGTACGGAGAGCTTCGGCACCGTCGCCGGTATCGGCATCGTCTTCGCGGTCGCCGGGGCGCTCGGCATGGCCAAGGCGATCGACTACTACCGCCTGGTCAGCCGCGAACTCCGCCCCGACGCCGGTGTTCCGGACGCCTACGGCCGGGATCCCTACGGACGGGACGCCTACGGACGGGATGCCTGCGCTCCGGACGCGCCCGGTCCCGGCTCGCCCTACGACGACGGCTTCTGCGACGACGGCTTCTGTAGTGACTGAAAGCGGTGCCGCAGCTCCTCGCACCGCTCGTTCGGGCTCTCCCCGCGCTGCTTGGCCGCCTCCTCGATGCGGGTCAGCAACTGCCTGACCCGCACGGCGTCCATATAGGCGTCGCGCTCCAGCTTCTTGTACGCGGCGGCGGCGGGCCCCTTGTGGTCGTCCGGGTCGACCGACTGCTTCAGGTGGCCGAGACGCTCGATCTGTTCCTCAAGGTAACTGAGCATTCCCTCAAGGTCTTTGATGAGATCCGACAGATCCTGGTCCGATACGGACAGTTTGTCTTTACTCATGTTCCATCCGTCTCTGCCATCCTCCCATCGGCCCATTCGCGGGATGATCGTGCCATGATCGGGGCCGGTGTGGAGAGCCGCCCGGAGTTTCTTGCCGGAGGTCAGTCCGGCAGGACCGTGTCCGGGGGCAAATCGATGCCGAAGTCGGCGGCGAGAACGCCCAGCACCTCGTCGTTGTCGGCGAGTTGGCGCTCCTTACGGGTGCCGTCGGAGCCGGTCTCGACGAGGGTCCGCCCGGACAGGGAGAGATGGCGGTCCAGGGCGGCGCGCTGGACGTAGAGGCGGTGCTGGAAGGGCGAGCGCGGGCTGGTGGCGACGTACCAGTTGACCACCCCGTAGTCGGACGGGTCGCAGGGCTCCCGGGTGAAGGCGTACTGGTCCTGCCAGGTGCCGTCGAGGAACGCCTGGAACACCCACAGGTCCTCCAGCCCGCCGGGGTACGGCTCGCGGACGTAGCGATGGCGCCGGGTGCCGTCGTGGAACTCGGTATCGGCCACGAGCGGTACGGCCTCCAGGAGGCTGCCGATGCTGCCGAAGCCCACATCGGCCACGTAACGCCGCTCCTCGCCCGGTATCTCGACCAGCAGCAGCATATGCGTGCGCGGACGGACCGCCCCGGGGGCCGCGCCGACCCGGACGCGGCCGGAGAGGCCGGTGACGCCGAAGCCGAGGGCGGTGAGGGCGGCGGTCAGCAGCGTGTTGTGCTCGTAGCAGTAACCGCCGCGCCGACCGCGGACCAGCTTGGCCTCGAGGTCGGGGAGGGCGAGGGAGGGGACCGAGCCGAGGAGGGGTTCGAGGTTCTCGAACGGGATGGACGTGAGGTGCGCCCGGTGCACCGCCCGCAGCGTCTCCACGGTGGGCGCGGGGCGCCGGTCGCCCGTCCAGCCGATACGGGCCAGATAGGCGTCAAGATCGAGGTCGGTGCGGGGTTCCATACCGCCGACCGTAACGCCGCGGCCTCGGCATCGGCCTCCGCTCATGGTGGGGACCGCGCCTGGTCCCCTGGACGTAGGTCCGCTACGCCTTCGGCGCCGCCGCGAGGTGATCGAGCCGGCCCGCCTTGATGGACCGGAGCAGGGCTCCCAGCTTCACGGGGGTCGTGGCGAGGACGGTGCGGGGGTCGTCGCTCTCGCGGAGGGCGACGGTCGTGCCTATGAGGGCGAGTTCTATGCAGGAGTTTCCGTCCCCCGCGCTGGAATAGGAGGATTTCTGCCAGTTGACCTCGGTCATCTCCACGCCTTCAAGTCTGTTGAGCGATGTCACGAATGAAATCACGTGACTCCTTCACGGAGAGGGCCGCCTCGGTGGTGCGGTCCAGGACTCCACGATGGTTGACGAGCTGGGACTGCGCGTCCAGGAAGACCGGCCCGTGGGCGGCGTCGAGTTGCGCGGTGTCCAGTTGGGGCACCGTCCCCAGGGCGTAGGTGACCGAGAGCCCGGGCACATGGAACCCTCCGGCCTCGAAGGTCAGCACGCGCACGGTGACGTTCTTCCGCTCGGAGGACTCCAGCAGGCTGTCCAGTTGCGCGCGCAGGACGAGGTCCGTTCCGAACCGCATGCGCAGCGCCGCCTCGTGGATGACGAACGTGCACGGCGGCGGGTCGTCCCGGTCCAGGATGTCGCGGCGCTTCATGCGGTGGGAGAGCCTGCGTCTCAGGTCGGTGGCGGACCACCGCGGGACGGTGGAGCCGAGCACCGCCCGCGCGTACTCCTCCGTCTGCAACAGGCCGGGCATATGCATGATTTCGAGCACGCGCAGGCTCATGGCGTAGTACTCCAACTCGGCCAGATCGAGCCCGCCGGTGGCGATATGGCCCCGGTACTCCTCCCACCAGCCGCCCTTGCGCTCCCGGGTCATGGCGACGAGCGCCTCGACGTACGCGCTGTCCGGGCAGGCGTAGATGGCGGCGAGGGCCCGGACCCGCTCCTCGCTCACGCCGAAGCGCGCGAGCTCCAGGTTGGTGATGTGGGTGCGATTGATGCCCAGCCGGTCGGCGGCCTCCTGAATGCTGAGACCCGCGCCTTCGCGCATCCTCCTGAGTTCTGTACCGAGCCGGACTTGGCGCGCGGTCGGGACGCTCCTGGGTGGCATGGTCCTCCGTAACCCTCAAGGAGTAATTGTCGGGGAAATTCAACGGGACCGTAGCAGTTGTTTGCAGCACTGCCCTACCGTAGGTGTCGTTGCCGCTACTGCGCGTTGATCGCCGTAACGGTACGCGCGCTGTCGGCCCCCTCACAGGGAGTTGCCCCATGGATTCCGATCACGAGTCCGACGACCGTCCCCCACGCCGCCCGCCGGTTCCCTCCAGGGACCCGTACGTCTACACCCTCCAGAGCAGCCGCCACGCGACCTCCCCCAAGGTCTGCCGGGACTTCGTGGCCTGCGTCCTGAACTCCGTGGGGCAGGAGGAACTGGTCGAGACGGCGGCGCTGTGCACCTCGGAGCTGGCCACCAACGCGTTTCTGCATGCCGAGGGCGACTCCCTGATGCTGCGCGTGGTGATCGAGCCGCCCCGCTTCCGCGTCCTGGTCTACGACGCCTCCGCCGAACTCCCCACCGCCGCACGGCTACCCGAGGGCGATCGTCTCCGCGGCCGCGGCCTCGGACTGGTGGCGGCCCTGGCCGATGCGTGGGGGACGGCGGAGGGGGACACGGTCGGGACGTACGCGAAGGGGGTCTGGTTCGAGCTCGCGGGCAAGGAGGAGGGCGAGGGCTAGCCTCGGCCTTTCATGGTTTTACGGACTTCCTCACCGCTTGGTTTTGGTGTCCATGAAAGTCAGCGGAAATGTCTCGCCGGAGTCCGCGTAACGGTGGAACCGGCCCGCCCAGGACGGCTCTCGAAGGGCCCGGGCCTGGGCGCGGGGCAGGGCCATATGCACATCGCGGGCGCCGTTCTGGTCGGCCGGGGTCGGCGCTATGTGCACGGTCCAGGGAATGGGGATCGAGGTGAAGTCGTACCAGAACGGTGCGCCCTGGCCGAAGTCGATGCGGTAGAAGGGGAGCTTCGACCAGTTGTTGATCGCGATGGTGCTGTCGAACGCGTCCAGGCCCATGGTGTTGATGACGCGATTGAGGCGTCCCGCATCACGTTCGGCGCAGAGGAACGCCGTTTCCTCGCGGATTCGCTCCGCCGTGTTCTCGGCATGGCCCGCGCGGACCGCCGCGGCGACCTCGCCGAGAGGACGGGAGCGCAGTTCGGCCGCGGTCATTCCGGGCCGGGTGTTGGTGACGGCGTTGCCCCAGTAGTCATCCGGTATGGCTTCGCCGGCCGACGAACGGAAGTCGGCGATGAGGCCGAGCCTTTCCTCGCTCGCGTCGGGGCGGTCCCGCAATTCGCCGAGCACTTTCCACAGATGGGCGGTCAGCGCGTCATTGGTCGACACCCACCGCTCCGTGCCCGCGAGATCGGCCATCGCGGTGTCCTTGATCGTGGCCAGTTCCGCGGCGGTGAAGCGGGTGGTCACCGTCGTCGTGCCGCCCAGGCTGCCCAGCAGGGCGCGGCCGATGAAGGCGGACTTCCGGGCCCGCCCGATGATGGTGAGA
>NZ_JAHLEM010000341.1 GCF_018883605.1 Streptomyces niphimycinicus
ATCGGCCATCGCGGTGTCCTTGATCGTGGCCAGTTCCGCGGCGGTGAAGCGGGTGGTCACCGTCGTCGTGCCGCCCAGGCTGCCCAGCAGGGCGCGGCCGATGAAGGCGGACTTCCGGGCCCGCCCGATGATGGTGAGATGGGCGCCGCCCGTACGGGTGTCGCCCGTGGCAGCGGCGCCGAGTGTGTCGATGACGCCGCGGTCATGGCTGGGTTTGGCGTATCCGAGGCCCCGGTGCTCGTTCATCCAGCTTTCCAGGAAGCTCATATAGCTGGACCCGTCGCCCACGGCGTGGTTCATCGTGAGGCCCAGGATGGAGCCCCCGCCCTTCATATGGGTGAGCTTCACCGTGAAAAGCGGCGTATCGCGGTCGACCACCCAGAAGGGCATGGCGTGGCTGAGATGGCGCTCCAGTCCCTTTTTCGCCGTCTGGCGAGGCCCGTAGTCCGGCATGGGCTCGGACGCGTATGCCTCGACGAAGCGCACCCCGCCATCGTCGCAGAGCACACTGAGGCCGCCGTCGAAATCCCTCTTCATCCGCCCGGAAAGGATCGGGAAGTTGCGCAATGTCCGGCCGAGGGAGGCGCGGAGCGCCTCGCCGTCGAGGGTCTCCCGGTAGAAAAAGGCACGCGGTGTATAGACCGGGCCGATGAGCATGTCGTAGACGGTCAGCCGTATGCGGTCACCGCTCGCCTCCCCGGCACGCACGGTGAACGTTCGCTTGGCGCCGCTCTCGGTGGCGGATGCCGTCATACTCACACGCTCTTTCGTCGGGACCGAACACGCTGTCGCGTCGACGCGTTGACCCTAACGCCCCGGTCGCGAGCGGCCTCATGAACCGGAGCCGGGTTTAGGGAAATTCGGCACCTTCCGTTCGGCCTCGATCTTTCTCAGCGGCCGTGGCCGTGTTAGGCCCTGCCGTCAAAGAGGGGCGCCCTGCTCCCGACGCCTGGCACGGCCGCTCGCCGCGTTGTCGCATCACCCGAGTACGCCCAGTACGAGGGCGACGCTCCGCCTTGCGATCGACCGCACCAGCCGCCGCTCGCGGCCGGACGCCCCCTTCGACGACAGGCCCTAAGCCGGGTGCCCCAGAAGCATCGTCGGGGAGCCCTTCGCGCGGGTCAGCACGATGGTGCAGGCGTTCCCGCCCTCGAGCCGGAGCTTCTTGCGGAGCTGCTCCGGCTCGACCGCGGAACCGCGCTTCTTGATGGTCGCGATGCCGACCTCCCGCTCCCGCAGCAGCGCCTTGAGCTTCTTCAGATTGAACGGCAGCACATCGGTGATCTCGTACGCGGTGGCGTACGGCGTCGGGCGCAGCTCGTCCGTCGTGATGTAGGCGATCGTCGGATCGATCAGCCGGCCGCCGACGCGGGCCGCGACATCGGCGACGAGATGGGCGCGGATGACGGCCCCGTCCGGCTCGTAGAGCCAGCGGCCGACCGGGCCGGGCTCGGGGGCGGGGAGATGCGGGGTGCCGACGAGGGAGTGGGCGCTCGGCAGAAGGGTGGCGCGGCGCAGCCCGGGGCGGGCGGTGCCGAACCACAGGACGGCCTCCTTCACCTGGCCGTGGTCCGAGATCCACTCGGCCTCCGCGTCCTCGGGGACCGCCTCGTGCGGCACGCCGGGAGCGATCTTGAGGGCGGCGCGCGGGGTGGTGCGGGCGGCCTCGATGGCCCAGGAGAGGGGCGGGGAGTACGCCTCGGGGTCGAAGACGCGGCCCCGGCCGCCGCGCCGGGCCGGGTCGACGAAGACCGCGTCGAAGGGCCGGGTGTCGATGTCGGTGACATCGGCGCAGCGGATCTCGATCAGCTCGGCCAGGCCGAGCGCCTGGGCGTTGGCGCGGGCGACGGCGCAGGTCAGCGGGTCGCGGTCGACGGCGAGTACGGAGATCCCGGTGCGGGCGAGTGCGATGGCGTCGCCGCCGATGCCGCAGCACAGATCGGCCATCCGGCGGACGCCGAACTCCGCGAAGCGGGCGGCGCGGTACGCGGCGACGGAGGTGCGGGTGGACTGCTCCACGCCGTTCGGCGTGAAGTACATGCGGTGCGCGTCCTCGGGGCCGAATTTGGCCACCGCCCGCTGCCGCAGCGTGGCCTGGGTCAGGGCCGCCGAGACCAGCGCCGGGGGGTGATCGCGGCGCAGCCGCGTCGCGGTGGCGAGCTCCTTCGCCGGGTCGTAGTCGCGGAGCCCGGAGAGCAGCGCCTGCCCCTCGTCGCCGAGCAGTGAGTCGAAGGCGTCAACGTCCACATGGCCCATTCTCCCCGCTCCCGCGAGCGCATTCGCCCGCGTACGGCGCGCATATCCACGCCTTTGGGCCGAAGATCGCTTATGTGATGATGATCAAGACTGGTTTTCCTCGCTCTCTGGTTCTCGTCGGCGCGGCAGCCGTGCTCACGGCCTGCGGATCCCTCGGCGCCGCCACCGAGCCGCACACCGGCTCCCGTCGCGGCGCTCCCATGCCGCCGCCCTCCCTCGCCTCCCGGCTGGACGACCCGCCGTCGCCCTCACGGCCGCCATCCGGACGGGAGCCGGAGCGGCGGCCACCGGCGTCGTCCGGGCCGGGGCACGAGGGCGAGGCCCGGGACGGCGCGTTCCCGGACGGGTCGCCGCGCTCCGGTGACCCATCGGCGTCCGCGTCGGCCCCGG
>NZ_JAHLEM010000342.1 GCF_018883605.1 Streptomyces niphimycinicus
GGCCGCCGGTG
Source organism: Streptomyces niphimycinicus (assembly GCF_018883605.1). Taxonomy (GTDB): domain Bacteria; phylum Actinomycetota; class Actinomycetes; order Streptomycetales; family Streptomycetaceae; genus Streptomyces; species Streptomyces niphimycinicus. Next base: position 12 of record NZ_JAHLEM010000342.1, read on the forward strand.
CCCGAGGGCGCGGCGGCGTCCACCCCGACCACCAGCAGGTCGGGCCGGCGGCGCGGCGACAGCGGCAGCAGCCCGCCGCGGTTGGTGATCAGCGTGGTGGTGCGCTCGGCGATCCGGTCGGCGGTGGCCCGGTGCTCGCGGGTGCCCACCGTGCGGTTGACCGCGCGGTCGCTGGTGTACGCATCGTCGAACAGCCCCCGGCGCGCCTTGAGTTCCAGGATGCGCCGCAGTGAGCGGTCGATCCGGTCCTCGTCCAGCTCGCCCGCGCGGACGGCCTTGCGCACGCCCTCGAAGGCGCGGGAGAGGCTCGGCGGGTTGAGCAACTGGTCCACCCCCGCCTTGAGCGCGAGCACCGGCACCCGGTCGTCGCCGTACTTCTTCCGCACGCCCGCCATGCCGAGCGAGTCGGTGACCACCACCCCGTCGTAGCCCAGTTGCTCGCGGAGCACACCGGTGAGGATGGGGCGGGAGAGCGTGGCGGGGTCGTCGGCCGGGTCGAGCGCGGGGAACAGCAGATGCGCCGTCATGATCGAGTCGACCCCGGCCTCGATCGCGGCCCGGAACGGCGGCGCGTCCAGCCGCTCCCACTCCTTGCGGGAGTGGGTGATCCGCGGCAGGCTGACATGGCTGTCCACGGAGGTGTCGCCGTGGCCGGGGAAGTGCTTGGCGGTGGCCGCGACCCCGGCGCTCTGATAGCCCTCCACCTGGGCCGCCACCAGCCGCGCCACGGCCTTCGGATCGGCCCCGAAGGAGCGCACGCCGATCACCGGATTGGCGGGGTTGACGTTGACGTCCGCGATCGGCGCGTAGTCCTGCCGGATGCCGAGCGCGGCCAGCTCCGCCCCCGCGGTGCGGGCGGCCGTACGGGCGTCGGCCGCGCTGCCGCCCGCGCCGAGCGCCATGGCGCCCGGGAACAGCGTGGCGGGCGCGCCGACCCGGGCCACGGTGCCGTACTCCTGGTCGGTGGAGAGCAGGACGGGGACCGGCACGGAGGCGGCCAGCGCGGCCTTCTGGATGCCATTGGAAAGCGCGGCGACCTGGTGGGGGTCGCGGATGTTGTGCGCCCAGCGGATGTACATCACCCCGCCCACGTGGTACTTCGCGATCAGCTCGGCCGCGTTGGCGACGCCGATGTCCTTACGGTTGGCCGCGATATCGGCCGGGTCGGGGTGGGCGGCCGAATGGCCGTACACCCGCATCACGAAGAGCTGGCCGATCTTCTGGTCCAGTGTCATCCGGCCGATCAGCTCGTCGATCCGGCGGCGGTCGCGCTCCTGGTCCCGGCCGGGCTGTGGGGTGGTTCGTGAGGGCGTCGGGGAAGGGCCGCCGGAACCGCCGGTGGTGTGGCGCGCGGGGGCCGCGGGCGCGGGGGAGCCGTTCGTCGGCGCACTACAGGCACCGGCCGCGGCGGCGGCCAGAGTGGCGGTGAGCAGGGCGCGGCGAGACGTCGTCGTGTGCACCCGCACTCCTTCCATGGGACGTTCGGAGGGGGCGGTCGAAGGTGGTGCAGGACACGCTGGGACACAAAGCGCGGCCGGGTCAAGGAGAGTTGGACTTTCCGCCGGCCCGGAAGCGTAAAGGAAAAGACTCGTTAAAGACAGGGATCTGGCGCTCGTGCTAAACCGGCGCTAATGTACCGATCGGGTATGTGCACTATTTGTATGCGGCATCCGTTCTCAATTATGTTCCGTTTTCATGACCCCATCGACGGGTGCCAAGCCCCCCACACATATCGCCATGTTCGGCATCGCGGCGCACGGGCACGTCAACCCGAGCCTGGAGGTGATCCGCGAGCTGGTGGCCCGCGGCCACCGGGTTACCTACGCCATCCCCGAATCGTTCGCCGAGAAGGTCGCCGAGACCGGCGCCGAGCCGAAGACCTACACCTCGGTCCTCCACGGTGAGAATGTGCCGGGCGCCAGAGGCTCCGATCTGATCGACTACATCGAGCCGTTTCTCATCGAGGCCGAGCAGGCGCTGCCGCAGCATCTCGCGGCCTACGAGGGCGATGAGCCGGATCTGGTGATGTACGACGTCACGGCGTACCCGGCGCATGTCCTCGCCCATCGCTGGGGCGTGTCCGCCGTCGAACTCGCGCCCAGCTTCGTGCCCTGGGACGGCTACCGCGAAGAGGTCTTCGAGCCGATGTACGCGCAACTGCGGTGCTCCGAGCGCGGCCGGGCCTACTACGCGCGCTACCGCGCCTGGCTGGAGGAGAACGGACTGGCCGGTACCGACCCCGACCGGCTCATCGGCCGCCCCAGCCGCTGTGTCGCCCTCATCCCCGAGCTGCTCCAGCCCAACGCCGACCGCGTCGACCCGTCCGTCTACAGCTTCGTCGGCGGCTGTCAGAGCGCCCGCCGCGAGGTGGCGGAGTGGCGCCGCCCGGAGCGGGCCGCCGAGACCGACCGGATCCTGCTGGTCTCGCTCGGTTCGACCTGGACCCAGGAGCCCGGCTTCTACCGCGCGTGCGTCGCCGCGTTCGGCGATCTGCCGGGGTGGTACGTGGTGCTACAGATCGGCGAGTTCGTCGACCGGGCCGACCTCGGCGAGATCCCCGCCAATATCGAAGTGCACAGTTGGATACCGCAGTTGAGCATTCTGCGGCAGGCCGACGCCTTTGTCACCCACGCGGGGGCGGGCGGCGCCCAGGAGGGGCTGGCCTGCGGGGTGCCGATGGTCGCCGTACCTCAGGCCGTCGACCAGTTCAGCAACGCGGACACCCTCGAAGCGCTCGGGGTCGGCCGCCATCTGCCCAAGGAGGCGGCCACCGCGCCGGCGCTGCGCAAGGCGGTGCTCGACCTGGTGGACGACCCCGAGGTGGCCGCCCGCTGCGCCGCGCTCAAGGAGCGGATGGCCGCCGAGGGCGGGCCGGACCGGGCTGCGGACCTGATCGAGGCGGAGCTGCCCGTCTGAACGACCGCCCTATGGGCGCGCCGGGCCCCTGGGGCGCCCCTTGGGCGCCGCCGACGCTCTGGGAGGGGTGTCGCGTCGGCGGCGGGGTGCTGCTGGCCGCGGGCGGCGGAGCGGTGGTCGGCGACGCACCAGCGGCGAGGCCGATTACCGCCATGCGGAGACTCCCCATCAGCACACCGCTTCGACGCGTGGCGGCCCGCGCCGGTTCCGCACGGGGTGGACGTAGGTGCCTCAAGTCGCGTCACTGAGAAGCAAGTTGAGCCGGTGCCCTGCCGGTGCTCAGACCGTGCGCCGCGGCCACAGGCCGCCCAGCAGCCGCACCGTTTCGGTGATCGCGGGGCGGCGGGCCGCGCCGGTGCGCCACAGCGCGTACAGCCGCCGTACCGGGACCGGCTCCAGGGGCAGCGCCAGCACCCCGTCCGGCAGCGGACCGCGCCCCAGGCGGGGCATCAGGGCGACGCCGAGACCGGCCGCCACCAGGGCGATCTGGGTGTGGTTCTCCGCCGCCTGATACGCCAGGTCCGGCTCATGGCCCGAGGCGCGCAGCGTACGCACCAGCCAGTCGTGGCACACCGACCCGGGCGGCTGGCAGATCCACCGCTGGCCCGGCAGGTCCTCGCGGCGCAGTGTCCGCCGTGCGGCCAGCCCGGCCAGCGGATGTCCGGCCGGGGCGAGCAGATCGCACAGATCGTCCCCGATGACCGCCCGCTCCTGCCCCTCCGGGGCGGGCAGCGGGGCGATGTCCCAGTCATGGGCCACCGCCAGATCGATGACCCCCTGCGCCACCAGGTCCACCGACAGATGCGGATCCACTTCGAGCAGCCGGGCATCCAGGGAGGGGTGCTCGGCCGTGAGCGCGGCCAGCACCATGGGCATCAGCCCGCGCGCCGCCGAGGCGAAGGCGCCGATCACCAGCCGGCCCGTCGGCTGTCCGCGCCGCTCCTCCAGGGTGGTCTCGGCCTCCTCGACGATGGCGAGCAACTGCTGGGCGGTGGCGGCCAGATGCCGGGCCGCGTCGGTCAGCGTGATGCCCCGGCCCTGCCGCTCCAGAAGGGCGGTCCGGGTCTCCCGCTCCAACTTGGCGATCTGCTGCGATACGGCGGACGGGGTGTAGCCGAGCGCGGTGGCCGCGGCGCTGACCGAGCCGTGTACCGACACCGCGTGCAGGGCCCGCAGCCGACCCAGATCCAGCACAGTTCGCCCTCCTCCTCGCATCTTTAACCGTTACTGCATCCAAGCATGAAGACATCCGCGCTGGTGCTACAAGGTCCCGGCACCTGATCCTCGATCCATGCGACCTGTGCACATAGCCCTCGCCGTGCTGGTCACGGCCCTGTGGGGGGTCAACTTCGTGGTCATCGAGGTGGGCCTCGACCACTTCCCGCCCCTGCTCTTCTGCGCCCTGCGATTCCTGGTGGCCGCGCTGCCCGCCATTTTCCTGGTCGGCCCGCCGAGGGTCGCCTGGCGATGGATCCTGGGGGTGGGGCTGGCCCTGGGCGTGGCCAAGTTCGGGCTGCTGTTCATCGGGATGCACGAGGGGATGCCCGCCGGGCTGTCCTCGCTGGTGCTCCAGATCCAGGCGGTGTTCACCGCGCTGTTCGCGGCCGTCGTACTCGGCGAACGCCCCGGCCGGCGGCGGCTGCTGGGCATGGCCGTCGCCCTCGCCGGGATCGCGGTGGCCGCCGTGGACGAGGGCACCTCGGGGCCGCTCATCGGCTTCGTCCTCGTCGTCGCGGCGGCCGCCTTCTGGGGTGTCTCCAACGTCCTCACCCGCAAGGCGGCGCCGCCCGACGCCCTGAACTTCATGGTGTGGGTGAGCCTGGTGCCCGTACTGCCACTGCTCGGGCTCTCGCTGATGTTCGAGGGCGCGCGGCCCGACCTCGACGCGCTGAGCAGGCTCGACTGGGCCGGAGTGGGCGCCATCGTCTACGTCGCCTGGGTCACCACCGTGTTCGGCTTCGGGGTCTGGGGCTTTCTGCTGCGCACCTACGACGCCTCGACCGTCGCCCCTTTCTCGCTGCTGGTGCCCGTCTTCGGGATGTCCTCGGCGGCGCTGGTGCTGGGGGAGGGGATCAGCGCACCGCGCTGGCTGGCGGCGGCGCTGCTGGTCGGCGGCGTGGCCCTGACCTCGCTCCCGCGCTTGCGCCTACGGCGCGTATGGCGCGGGGCGCGCCGCCGACCCGATGCGCCTGAGGTGGGCGCCCGACCCGATGTGCCCGGGGCGGGCGCCCGATCGGATGTGCCCGGGGCGGGCGCTAAGCGCTCCGCGGGAAGTGCCGCGAGGTCCGGTCGTTCATCTGCGGCTGTGTCGTGGCTGGTCGCGCCCGCGCGGCGGAGCCGCACATCGACACAGCCCGCGCCCCTTCGGGGCGCACCCGAACCGCACCGCACTTCATCGAGGCCGCTTAGGCCAGATGTGCCCGGGGTGGACCCCCGACCCGAGCCGGACGGTCCCGAGTCGGACGGCTCGGAGTCGGGCGGCCCGGAGTTGGACGGCCCCGAGTCGGATCGCCGCACCGAGTCGGACGGGCCGGAGTCGGGTGGCCCCGAGACCGGGTCTGCCGGGGCCCCGGCGTGGTCAGGCCGAGTCGGTCAGCAGGCGTAGCAGGTGTTCCCGGCCCGGGGCCAGCAGCTCCGGGAACTCCCGGGCCTGGGGATACCACCGCTTCTCGTACTCCCAGCACAGCCAGCCGTCCCAGCCCTCACGGCTGAGCAGCTCCACGCACTCGGTCAGCGGCAGCACCCCCTCGCCCAGCGGCAGCGGGGTGGTGTCGTCGGCCGAGGCGATGTCCTTGACCTGGACGTAGCCCAGATGCGGGGAGAGCGCCGGATAGCTGGTGGCCGGGTCCTCGCCGCCCAGCCAGGTGTGCATCACATCCCAGATCGCCCCGACGCTGCCATGGCCCACCAGCCCGAGGACGCGGGCCGCGTCCGCGCCCGTCCGGTGCGAGTCGTGGGTCTCGAGCAGCAGCCGTACGCCGAGGTCGGCGGCGTGGGGCGCGGCCGCCGCGAGCCGCCGGGCGGCCGTGGCGTCGGCCTCCTCCGGGCTCTGCTCCCCGCCGCCCGGGAAGACCCGGACATGGCGGGCGCCCAGGTCATGGGCGAGCTCCAGCAGCTTCCGCAGCCCGGCCAGCACCGGCTCGTCCGGCCCGGCCTGCGCGGCGCGCACATACCCGGCGACGGTGAGGATCTCGATCCCGGCGTCCCGGAACTCCGCCACCACCCGGGCGCGCTCATCCGCCCCGATCTCCGGGTGCACCGGCTCCTCGGGGTGGGCGCGCAGCTCCACCCCGTGGTACCCGGTCCCGGCGGCGAGCCGGGCGACGTCGGACATGGGCATACCGGGGACGCCGAGAGTGGAGAAGGCGAGCTTCATGCGGGCTCCCTTGATGGGGGTCGTGCGGTACGTGGGGATCTTCCTGCCCTTCATCCCGGACGCTAAGCAGGGGCACGAGTCGGGTCAATCCTGACCTCACGCCTACGGCGTGTCTCGGCGGGTGGGCAGGCCGTGGCCCACCACTCGGGCCGTGGCCCACCACTCGGGCTGTGGCCCACCATTCGGGCCGTGGCCCACCATTCGGGCCGTGGCCCACCATTCGGGCCGTGGCCCGCCACTCGGGCCTGCGGGTGCCCGCCGCGTCCGGGAACGCCTCCACCACAGGTCAGCGGGTGTGCGGCAGGTGGATCGTGAACTCCGAGCCCTCGCCCACCGTGCTCCGCACCGTCACCGTCCCGCCATGCGTTTCCACCAGCTTGCGCACGATGGACAGCCCCAGGCCACTGCCCCCGGTCAGGCGGCTGCGGGACTTGTCCGCCCGCCAGAACCGGTCGAAGACGTGCGGCAGTTCGTCGGCCGCGATGCCGGAGCCGGTGTCCGCGACCTCGATCAGCACCTCGCCGCCGGCAGCGCGGGCGCGGAGGGACACGGTGCCGCCGGACGGGGTGTGCCGCAGCGCGTTCGCCACCAGGTTGCCGAGCACCTGGCGCAGCCGTACCTGGTCGGCCTGGATCTCCGGGCAGTCACCGGATGCCTCCACCCGCAGGGCGACACCGGCGTTCTCGGCCGCGACGTGATGGGCGGTGGCCGTGTGTGCCAGCAGGTGCGCGATGTCGACCGGCGCGAGGTGGAGCCGCAGCTCGCCCGCGTCGGCCGCGGACAGGTCCCGCAGGTCGTCGATGAGGTGCTGGAGGTGCAGCGCCTCTTCGAGCAGCGAGGACACCAGCAGGTCGCCGTGGGGTACGACACCGTCCTGGGCGCCCTCCAGCCACCCGCGGATGTTGCTGAGCGGTGTGCGCAGTTCGTGCGCGACATCGCTGGCCATGTCCTTGCGTGCCGCCTCCAGTTGGTCGCGTCGGCTCGACATCGAGTTGAACGCCGAGGTGAGCCGGCCCAGTTCGTCGTTGCTGGTGACCTTCACCTGGGCGCCGGCCTCCCCGTCCGCCATGCGCTGCGCCGCGTCGGTCAGTGCGCGCAGCGGCCGGACCAGCCGTATCCCGGCCAGGGTGGTGGCGGTGACGGTGACCAGCAGGACGAGTACGGTGCCGCCCGCGATGCGGGCGCGGTTGCCCGCGGACAGGTCGAAGAAGGTGGTGGCGCTCCGGCCCGGGCTGGTGACGTACAGCGCCGCCGCGGGGGCGACGTACGGTGCGAGCTGCTGGGCGCGGCTGCTCGCCAGGCACGAGCTGACCAGTGAGTCGTCCGCGTCCTCACCACGCGTCCGCAACGGCGGCTCGGCACGGGGCTCGGCGCGTGGCTTCCCTTGGTCGTCCAGGGTGAGTGTCACCCGCGCCGCGTGGCGCCGGGACAGGCACGCGTCGACGAGCTCGTTGAGGGCGGACAGCGCCCTGGCCTCGGTCGGGGTGGGCGAGTCGAGCGCCGTGGAGGCGCAGCGCGGGGTGTCCAGGTCGCGGGAGGTGTCGGTGCCCACACGTGACCGCCCGCTCGGCTCCTCCACCACGGTGATCCCCGGACCGAAGACGGTGCGCAGGCATGCGGCCCGGCGTCGCGCGGCCTCGCGCAATCGCGCGCGTTCGACCCCGCTCAGCTCGAACGGCCCGACGGCGCGTGGATCGATCCGGTCGGAGACGGAGTCCGGGAGCAGATCGGGGCTGACCGCCAGCGGGTCGATGACGGCGGTCGCCTTGTCGGGCGGCCGGTAGGGGAGCCGCGCGGCGGACTGCGAGTCGGCGACCCGCCGGCCGTCGCTGGTCACGATGATGCGGTGGCCGGTCTGCCGGGCCAGGGCGCGTACGGTCGGGCCCGCGCCGTCCCAGCGCGGGTGGCGGGCCGCGTAGCCGAGCAGACTGTCGTAGATCCGGGTGTCGTCGGCGAGTGCCTGGCCTCGTTCCTCGCGGATGGCCACCGCGGTCGTCCGGATGGCCAGCCAGGCGGTCGCGGCGACCGAACAGGCGGACACCAGCGCGGAGACGGCGAGCAGGCGCAGCAGCAGGCTGCGGCGCAGCGGTACGTCACGGCGCACGGTGGGATTCTCCGTCGCCGGCCCCGTCCACGAGCTTGTAGCCGACGCCGTAGACGGTGACCAGGAAGCGGGCCCGGCGCGGATCGTCCTCCAGTTTCCTGCGGAGGTTCATCACATGCGCGTCGACGGTCCGGGCGGTGACGTACCGGTCGAACCCGTGCAGCCGTTCCAGGATCCGCGGGCGGGTGAAGACGTGGCCGGGACTGGCCGCCAGCATCTCCAGCAGCCGGAATTCACCGGGTGTGCAGTCCACCGGCCGGCCGTGCATCGAGACCTCGTGCCGTGCCGGAGCGATGGTCAGGGGGCCGACGGTGAGCACCGGTTCCGGCGGCGTGGCGGTGGCGGCGGTGGCGGCGGTGGGGGCCGTGGTGGCGGCGTGGCGGCGCAGCAGCGCGCGTATCCGGGCCATCAGCTCGCGCGGGCTGAACGGCTTGGTCATGTAGTCGTCGGCGCCGAGGTCCAGGCCCAGCAGCAGGTCGTCCTCGGTGGAGCGGGCGGTCAGCATCAGCACCGGCAGGGCCGATTCCGCGCGCAGTACACGGCATACGTCGAGGCCGTCCACCCGGGGCATCATCACGTCCAGGACGAGCAGATCCGGCGGTTGCCGCCGGACCGATTCGAGCGCGGATCGCCCATCGTGCACGACGGTCACCCGGTGGCCCTCGTGTTCCAGATAGCGGCGGACCAGTTCGGCCTGCTTCCGGTCGTCCTCGGCGACGACCACGTATGCGCACATGACGGCGAGTTTAGGAACACCGGCGAGGGGTGAAGCGGGCGAGCATCACCTGGGCAAAGGTTCCTGACAGGTTCCTCAAAAGTGTCCGAGATGGTCGTCGGCATGCGAAAGACCAAGACAGCGGCCCTGCTGTGGGCCACGGCCGCGCTGAGCCTGGCCCTCACCGCGTGCGGCGGCGGCAGCGGGGTCAAGACGGACAAGGGCGTCGACTCCATCGAGAGCGAAGCCCCGGCGGCGGGCGGCAAGGCGGACCCGGACCACCGCGAGGGCAAGAAAGACGTCACCGCGGACCGCCCCCAACTGCGCATGGACAGCTCGCAGGAGGAGCGGGACCGGCTGGGTGACGCCTACAACGCCTGCCTCGAGGCCCACGGCGTTCCGATGAACCATGAGCGCGCCAAGCTGGCGGGCGCCAAGCAGGCGTCCCCGGTGCAGGATCCGGCCGTCGTGAAGAAGCACCAGGCCGGCTACGACGCCTGCCTGGTGAAGCTGCCGCGTCAGCCACCGGAGACCGAGCCCGAAACCAACCCGCACTTCGCCGACGACTACCGGGCCTACGTCAAGTGCCTCAACAAGCACGGCATGCGGGTTCATATGGTGCCCGACACGAGCGTCAGCCCCGACGGTCTCGCCTGGCGCTACGACGACGGCAAGCAGCAGATCTCCGAAGCCGAGCAGACCAAGGTCGACCGCGCCTGCGAGCTGGAAGCCTTCAGTGACTGACCCCGCCACCGACACCGGGCCCGCACCGCGGCGGGCGAACCGACGGCGCCTCGTCCTCGCGGCGGCGGCACTCGTCACCGCCGTCGCGGTGGGCGCCGGCGCCCTGGCGCTGTCCGCCCACGGCGAGGCGAAGGCGGAACGACCGGGGTCCGCGGCGCCCTCCACCGCGCTGACCACGGTCGTCCGCGGGGATCTCGCCGACAGCCGGACGCTGACCGGGACGCTGGGCTTCGCCGGCACCAGGACCGTCAAGGGCACCGGCAAGGGCGTGGTGACCCAGTTGCCCAAACCCGGTGCCACCGCCACCCGCGGCAAGCCGCTGTACCGGATCGACGACCGGCCGGTCATGGTGTTCTTCGGGGACACCCCGCTCTTCCGCACGCTGGCCAAGCCCGGCGTCAGCGGCCGGGACGTGACCGTGCTGGCGGACAACCTCCAGGCGCTCGGCTACGACATCGGGCCGCCCGGGCGGACCACCGCGAACGGCACCCGGTTCACTCCGTCGCTGGCCGCCGCCCTCAAGCGGTGGCAGCGCGACACCGGGCAGCAGCAGACCGGCACCCTGGACCCCGGCCGTGTCGTCGTCCTGCCGGGGGAGGCCCGGGTCGGCGACATCAAGGCCCAGTTGGGCGACCCCGCCACCGGCGACATGCTGACCGTCACCTCCGCCGCCAAGACCGTCGCCGTGAAGGTGGACGCCGCCGACGCCGCCCCGATCCGCGTGGGTGACGAGGTGAGCATCGCGCTGCCGAGCGCCAAAACCATCCCCGGCAAGGTCACCGCGGTCAGCCACACGGTGCAGGGCGGCGGCGACGAGCAGGACGAGGAGGTCAACGGCCCGCCGAGCCTGCGGGTCACCGTCACTCCCACGCACGGCGCCGATGTGAAGGGGCTGGACTCGGCGTCGGTACGGGTCACCTTCACCGCCGAGACCAGGAAGAACGTGCTGTCCGTGCCCGTCGGCGCGCTGCTGGCGCTCAGGGAGGGCGGATACGCGCTCCAGCGCCGCGACGGCGGGCTGCTCGCCGTCGACACCGGGCTGTTCGCCAAGGGCATGGTCGAGGTGTCCGGGAAGGACGTCCGCGAGGGCCTGCGGGTGGTGACCACCTCGTGACCGGTCCCGCACACCCCCTGGCCGTGCCCGCACACACCCTGGCCGGGCCCGCACACCCCCTGGCCGGGCCCGCACCCGGCGCCGCCGCCGTCCCGGCCACGCCCGTGCTGGCCATTCGCGGCGCGAGCAAGGCGTACCGCGGCGGGGTGCTGGCGCTGGACGACGTCTCGCTCACCGTCCACCCGGGCGAACTCCTCGCCATCGTCGGCCCCTCGGGCTCCGGCAAGTCGACCCTGCTCAACATCATGGGCACGCTGGACCTGCCCACCAGCGGATCCGTGGAGATCGCCGGCCGGGACGCGGCGGCGCTGTCCGACCGCAAGCTGTCGGCGCTGCGCGGCCGCTGGCTCGGCTTCGTCTTCCAGCACTTCCACCTCACCGAAGGGCTCACCGCGGCGGAGAACGTGGCCACCGGCCTGCTGTACGCCGGGGTGCCGCGCCGCCTGAGACGGCCGCTCGCGCTCGCCGCCCTGAAACGGGTCGGCCTCGGCGCCCGGACCGCGCACCTGCCGCACCAGCTCTCCGGCGGGGAGCGCCAGCGTGTCGCCATCGCCCGCGCCCTGGTCAACGACCCCGCGCTGGTGCTCGCCGACGAGCCGACCGGAGCACTCGACTCGGCCAACGGGCGGGCCGTACTGGATCTGCTGGTCAACCTGAACCGCGAGGGAACCACCATCGCCGTCATCACCCACGACCGGGACATCGCCGCCCGGATGCCACGCCGTGTCGAGATCCGCGACGGCCGCGTCGTCTCCGACACCGGAGCGGGCACCGGGCGGGGGCGCGAATGATCCACCCCACCGACATCCGGCCGGTGCGACTGGCCCCCTCCGACGTGCTGCGCCTCGGCCTCCTCGGCCTCCTCACCCGCAGGATGCGGGCCGCGCTCAGCGCACTCGGCATCTCCATCGGCATCGCCACCCTGGTCCTGGTCACCGGCATCCCGGCGTCCAGCCAGCAGCACCTGGACGAGCAACTGTCCGCGCTCGGTACGAACATGCTGCGGGCCCAGCCGCAGGCGGACCAGAACCCTCCCGTCCTGCTGCCGGAGCAGGCCCACCGGATGGCCGAGCGGATCCGCCCGGTCACCGGCGCGAGCGCCGTCGCCAACACCCACGCCCTCGTCCGCCGCTCGGATCGCACCGACCCGAACGACGGCCTCGGCCTCAACGTCCTGGCCGCCAGGACCAACCTGCTGCCCGCCGTGAGCGGCACGGTCCGCTCCGGCCGGTTCCTCTCCGCCGCCACCTCGTCGTTCCCCACCGCGGTCCTCGGCTACCAGGCCGCCGCCCGGCTCGGAATCCCCCGGCTGGCCCACGGCCGGCAGCCGCCGCAGGTCGTCATCGACGACCGGTGGTTCACCGTTGTCGGGATCCTGGACCGCCTGCCGCTCGCCCCCGAGCTGGACCGCTCCGTCCTTGTCGGCTGGCAGGCAGCCAAGAGCGAGCTGGGCTTCGACGGCCACCCCACGGTGATCTACGTGAAGGCCGAGGAGGACGCCATCGAGGACGTCAGCGAGGTCCTGCCGGCCACGCTGTATCCCCAGTTGCCCGGCATGGTCCAGGTCAGCCGTCCGTCCGACGCCCTGCTTGCCAAACGCGCCACCCGGACGACCTTCTCGGCCCTGTTCCTGGGCCTGGCGGGGGTGGCGCTGCTGGTCGGCGGGATCGGCGTGGCCAACACGATGTACATCTCGGTTCTGGAGCGCCGCACGGAGATAGGTCTGCGCCGGGCGCTGGGAGCCGGGCGGGGCCAGATCCGCGCCCAGTTCCTCACCGAGTCCGTGGTGCTCAGCACGCTCGGCGGTGTCGTGGGTACGGTCCTCGGCGTCCTCGCGACCCTCGGCTACGCCACCTACCAGGGCTGGCCGACCGTGATCCCCCTCCCCGCGCTCGCCCTGGGCACGGCGAGCACGGTCCTGATCGGCATGGTGGCCGGCGTCTACCCGTCGATCCGTGCCTCGCGGCTGCCCCCGACCGAGGCGCTGGCGGCGGCCTGACCGGCGAGCACCACCGTGTCAGGGATGGGCACGCCCAGGGTGAGCACGTTCAGGGTGCGCACGTTCAGGGTGAGCACGTCCGGCTTCGGCACCTCCCGCGCGGACAGCGGTCCGGCGGGGGCGGTGGCCTGTGCCGGGCCCCCGCTCCCCGCGGCGCTCGCTCAGCCCGCCGTCAGCCGCCACAGCGAGGTGACCTCCGCCGCGCGGGCCGTGTGGAGGGGGTCGGTGGGGTCGGCGGCGCGGGGGTGGGTGGGGCGGATGTCCAGGCGGTCCGCGACCGTCAGGCCCGCCGTGGCGAAGGCCGCCAGGAGTTCGGCGCGTGGCCGCAGGCCGAGGTGTTCGGCGAGGTCGGAGAGGATCAGCCAGCCCTCGCCGCCGGGGGTCAGATGCCCGGTCAGCCCGTTCAGGAAGCCGCGCAGCATACGGCTGGACGGGTCGTAGACCGCGTATTCGAGCGGTGAGGAGGGCCGGGCCGGGACCCAGGGCGGGTTGCAGACCACCAGCGGGGCGCGGCCCGGCGGGTAGAGGTCGGCCTCGACCACCTCGATCCGCTCGGACAGGCCCAGGCGGGCCGCGTTCTCCCGGGCGCACCCCAGCGCCCGTGCGTCCTGGTCGGTGGCCACCACCCGCTGGATGCCGCGCCGGGCGAGGACGGCGGCCAGCACGCCGGTTCCGGTGCCGATGTCGAAGGCCAGCTCATGCGTGGGCAGCGGGGCCTCGGCCACCAGGTCGACGTACTCGCCGCGCACCGGCGAGAAGACCCCGTAGTGCGGATGGACGCGGTCCCCGCCCAGCGCCGGAACCTTGACGCCCTTGCGGCGCCACTCATGTGCGCCGATCAGCCCGAGCAACTCCGGCAGCGAGGTCACCGACGGGTCCCCGCCCGCCGGGCCGTACGCCTCCGCGCACGCCTGCCGTACGTCCGGCGCCCGGCGCAGCGGGATGCCGAAGTCCGCGTCCAGCGGCACCAGCAGCATCCCCAGCAGCCGGGCCCGCCGGGACCGGGCCTGGCGGTGCCGGTGGAACGCCTCGGCCGGGGACGCCGCCGGGGCCCGCCGCTCCTTGGCCCGGCGCGGTCCGCGGTCGATCCGGCGCGCCATCGCCGTCAGCAACTGGCGGGCGCCCTGGTAGTCGCCGCGCCACAGCAGCGCGGTGCCCTCGCAGGCGAGGCGGTGGGCGGTGGCGACGGGCATCCGGTCGTCCGCCACCTCGATCCGCCGGGGCGGTGGCGTGCCGTTCTCGGAGCGCCAGTGGGCGGTCCGGGTCCGGCCGTCCTCGGTCCACTCGATGACCTGCTGGGTACTCAGGGGTACGCCCTTTGCTCTTGTGCCGTTGCTCTTGTGCCGTTCCGACGCGCCGCACGGGTGCGCCGTGTGGACGGTTCCCCGTGCGATGTCCGCGTGCTGTACGGGCCTGCGTGTGCGCCGATCCTTCCCGTACGGGCCCGTTTGCGCGAGCGGATTTCCGGTCGAGGTGACCTGCGTCACGGTGTGGTGGTGCTCGGCGCTCCGCTGGATGTGCCGTGATGTGTCGTCGTTCGTCCGCGGCGCGGTCGTGGCTGGTCCCACGCGGCGGAGCCGCACATTGACACAGTCGCGGCGGAGCCGCACATCGACACAGCCCCGCGCCCCTTGGCGGCGCCGCTGAACCGCGGCCGACTTCACCAGGCCCGCCTGGCTGTGCACGGCACATCACCCGGCCCGCGGGCGGACGGCAGGCGGACCGCGGGCCGTCAGCCGTGCGCCGAGTCCT
>NZ_JAHLEM010000343.1 GCF_018883605.1 Streptomyces niphimycinicus
GGCGGCGCCGCTGAACCGCGGCCGACTTCACCAGGCCCGCCTGGCTGTGCACGGCACATCACCCGGCCCGCGGGCGGACGGCAGGCGGACCGCGGGCCGTCAGCCGTGCGCCGAGTCCTGGAGCGCGAGCCGCCAGTCCTGCCCGACCAGGGGCGAGCCATAGCCCCGGTGCGGCTCCTCGGCGATCAGCTCGAACCCGGCCCCCTCGTAGATCCGGCGGGCGGAGGTCAGGACGTCATTGGTCCACAGCACAAGATCGCGGTAGCCCGCCTCGCGTGCGAAGTCGATACACGTGGCCACCAGCCGCTCGCCGAGCCGCCGCCCCCGCGCCTCCGGTTCGACGAGCAGCAGCCGCAGCCGGGCCGTATCGGGCCGCTCGTCCCGGACGCACATCACCGAACCGACGGGGCGGCCGTCGAGTTCCGCGATCCACGCCCGCTCGCGGGCCGGGTCATGGCTCGCGCCGAACTCGCCGACGATCCGGGCCACCAGGGCCTCGAACTCGGCGTTCCACCCGAACTCCCGGGCGTACACGGCGCCGTGGCGCTGCACGATCCAGCCCAGGTCGCCCGGCTCCAGCCCGCGCAGCCGCACCCCGGGGTCGGCCGGACCGGTGAGCGCGTGCCGCGCGGTGGCCAGCGCCTCCCGCAGCCGCCCCAGCTCGTTCCGGGGGACCTTGGCCAGCAGCCCGGTCACCGCCTCCCGCGACCGCCGGTCCAGATCCTCCGCCGCCGCCCGGCCCTCGGCGGTGAGCAGCACCTCCTGGAAGCGGGCATCGCGGTAGTGGCGCTCGCGCGTCACCAGCCCCCGCTCCTCGAACCGGCTCAGCGTCCGGCTCAGATGCGCGGCGGTGACCCCGAGGTGCTCGCGGAGGGCCGAGACGTGGGTGCGCTCCCGCCGCGCCAGCTCGTAGAGGATGCGGGCCTCGCTCAGCGTGTACGGGGTGTTGAGCTGCCCCGGGTAGTCGAGGACGCCGATCAGGCGGGTGTACATCCGGTTGAAGTCGCGGACCTCGTCCACGGCCAGATCGAGATTGTCGCGCGGGCCCATCCGGCACCCCTCCGTACCCCTGTGTCGATTTCGCTTGATCTCATAGTTGCGCCAGATCAAGTATTTGGGAAGGGGGGTCCCTGCGCCGGGGGCGGATGTGGGCGGTACGACGTGTCAGGAAGCGCGACGGCCCCACCGAAATGGGGGCCGATCACCCGTACCGGCGGAACCGACCGCCGGTACCGTTCTGAGTGTCAGCACAGAACGGGAGTCATCATGCCCGGCAGCATCGACAGCTCTACGGAAAGCATCGGCGCTCGCATCCGCGAGTTCCGCCTCATCCGCAACTACTCCCTCTCTGAACTCGGCCGTCGCGCCCACGTATCCACGAGCCAGCTCTGCCGAATCGAAAACGGTGAGCGGTACCCCAGCGAACCCGTCGTCGCGTCCGTCGCTCGTGCCCTCGGCGTCGGCGTCTCCGTCTTGCGGGGGCAGCCTTACATCCAGGCTCTCCAGAAGGATCAGCTAGACGCCCTGCTCACTCCCATCAGCACCTCGTTCGATGACTGGGACATCCCGCCTGAAGACGCCCCACCTCCCCGCGCGCTCGATGCGTTGGAAGCCGAGATCGAGCGGATTGTACGGCTCCGGGTGAAGGCCGAGTTCCTGGATATCGCCGCACGTCTACCGGGCCTGATCAGCGAAATCGCGGTCACCACCCAGATGTACGGATCACCGGGTCAGCACCGTGAGCGGGCCCACGATCTACAAGCGGAGGTTTCGCGCACGGCGGCGATCGTCGCCTACCGCCTCGGCTACATGGATCTGGCCCGCCTGGCGCTGTCCCGCATGGCGGTCGCAGCGCCGCAGTCCGGTGACCCACGGCAGGTCGCGGTCGAGCGATACGAGCGGGCGCAGATGGCGGCGGACAACTCCCGTCTGGACCGTGGCGTCTCGTTGATGCGACACGCGCTGCGGGACCTGGACGACGATGGCGATCGCGCCACACGAGCGGTGCGGGGCACGCTCCAGCTCCGAGCCGCCGTACTTTCGGCGCGCAACGGTGACGATGCGGCGGCCGGTGATTGGCTCGGGGAGGCCGCCGAACTGGCGGAGCGGATAGGGGAGACGCGACATTACGCCCTGGCGTTCGGCCCGCTGAATGTTCGGCTGCACCAGATCGCGGCGGCCGGTGATCGGGACGAGCACGCGGAAGCGCTTGAGCACGCCCTCCAGGTGCGACTCCCGGACGACTATCCGCCGACGCGGGCGGCGCACTACTGGATCGACCGGGCCCGTGCCGAGGCGTGGACGGCACAACACGGCGACGCGTTGGGTTCGTTGAGGTCCGCGCGTGAGAGCTCGCCGCAGTTGACGCGCTATCACCATTCGGTCCACGAGACGGCGGCGACGCTGTTGCGGGCGCGACAGCGTGCGGATGAGCAGCTCAGGGAGTACGCGGAGTGGTGCGGCGTTTAGCGCACGCTCTGTAGTTGGTCACCGCGTCGAATACGGCCGTGCCCCGGAAGGCCGCCAACTCTGCCACCACTGCCGACTGCCCACCGACGAGCCGATCCCGGTCGAGGTGGAGAACAGTGGCAGCGGCAGCGCCGTCGGAAGCTGTGGGTGTGCCGACCGCTCTGCGAGAAGGCCGCCGATGCCGTGTAGAGCCGTCCTGTACGCCTCCGTCTCGCCCGTGCCGGCGTGGTCATCGGCGCAGGGGTGGCGCTCCTGCTCGGCGTCGTCGCGCTCTGGGGCGTTCACGGATGGGGCTGATGTGCGGCGACAAGAGGCCCTGAAGATCGTTCCCCGTGCCGTCGAAGATCGTTCCCCAGCACGGAGGAGGGCGGAACCGGTTACCGACGAGCGACCGCTCGCGAGATACACGTGACCGGTCCACTCGCCTGCGCCCCTCTTTTGGGTGATGGCGCCAGGTCGAATTTCGAAGTAGTTTCAAAGTCGTGAGTACCGAGAATGCAGCCGTGAACTTCTCCGAGCTGGTGAACAAGAACAAGCAGACGCTTGCCCGGCTCCACGAATCGCCGAGACTGCTCTTGCATCGCAGAGATGGTGAGGATCTGGTCCTCACCACCGCGGCGCGGGCCGAGCAGGACCAGACCGTGGTGTCGGCAGCCACCCGGATGCTGGCCGCGATGGCGCGTCGGGAGCCCGGCAGCATGGAACTGCTCCTCGACATACTGCCGGACGCATTCCCTTGGGTCAGCTTCCTGCCCGAGCCCGATCTCCACGCTTTCGCCGTCGAACTGGTCGACACCATGCGGGCCGCCGACTCACTCGGCAACAGCGCGTCCGTCGCCCAGTTGCTCATCGCCTGGCAGCACACCGCCGAGGTCCACTCCGACCCCGAGCTACTGGCCGCACTGACCAGGGACCACGGCGAAGACTACGGCCCGGTACCGGACCCGCGGGGCGCCGCATGACCGCGGGTCGCGGCGGCCGCGCCGCACCACCGGCACCAGACGGCCACTGGGAAGTCCGCTTCGCGGACGCGGCCTCGGCCAAGGGCTGGGAGAGCCTCGCCCAACAGGCTCGGGAGAACACCTACCGTGCCTGGATCGTCATGCGCACGAACCCCAGGCCGGCCACCGAGACACCCCGGCACCACCGGCTCAAGGGCGGCCTGGCGCATGGCACCCACCGCGGACAGACCTGCGAGCAGTGGCAGATCGAGGTGACCGGCGCCGGCCGCATCTGATATCTCCTGGACACAGCCCGCGATACCTGCTGGATCACCTTCGCAGGCACCGGACATCCGCGAGCCACAGACCGACGCTGAGCCGGCACAGCCGGGTGGGCGGCGGAACTGGGCAAGGGGGGCTCCGGGCCGCTTGGGACCCCGGCCCGGAGTTCCGCCCGGAAACGGGAGCGCGGGGGTCCCACCCAGTACGGGAGCGCGGGGGCCCCGCCCCGTACGGAGGAGACCCGCCCCGCACGGAGTGCATCGTTCAGCCGCGCGGCGGGGCCGTCGAGGCGCGGGCCATCAGTTCGGCGCGGACCATCGCCACCCCGCCCGGCGGCTGCGGCTCGCGGCCCAGGGCCAGGCGCCCGGCCCGCGCCCCCGCCTCGTGCAGGGGCAGCCGCATCGTCGTGAGGGCCGGGACCGCGTCCGCGCTGAACGGAAGGTCGTCGAAGCCCGCGACCGAGACGTCCTCGGGGATCCGCAGGCCCTGGTCGCGCAGGGCCGCGCAGACGCCGAGCGCGATGGTGTCGTTGGCGGCGACTATGGCCGTCAAACCCCGGTCGCGGCGCAGCAGTTCGAGGGTCGCGTCGTAGCCGGAGGCGCGGTCGTACAGGCCGTGCACGGTCAGCCGCTCCAGGTCGGCGTCGAGACCGGCGGCGCCGAGCGCCGCCCGGTGGCCCTCCAGCCGGTGGCGGGTCGTGGTGCGCTCGGCGGGGCCCGCCACATAGCCGATGCGGCGGTGGCCGAGGGTCAGCAGATGTTCGGTGAGGCGGCGGGCGCCGCCGCGGTTGTCGAAGGTGAGGGTGGTCGCGTCCGCGATCGGCGGACGGCCGCACAGCACCACCCGGGTGCCGGACGCGGCCAGCCGGGACGCCTTGGCGGCCACGGCGGCGGCGTGGTCGGGGTGCTCGACCGCGCCGCCGGTGAGCACGACGGCGGCGGCGCGCTGCCGCTGGAGCAGGGTGAGGTAGTTCAGCTCGCGCTCGGGCGACCCACCGGTGTTGCAGATGACCGCGAGCTTCTCGCCGCCCCGGCCCGGTTCGCCCGCCGGCGCGCCCATCTCGGCCTGTACGGCGCCCGCCATGATGCCGAAGAAGGGGTCCGCGATGTCGTTGACGAGCACCCCGACCAGATCGGAGGTGGCGGCGGCGAGAGCGCTTGCCGGGCCGTTGACCACGTACTCCAGCTCATCGACGGCGCGCAGCACCCGGTTCCGGGTCGACTCCGCCACGGGGTAGTTGCCGCTCAGGACGCGCGACACGGTGGCCGCCGAGACCCGAGCACGTGCCGCCACATCGGCCAGGGTCACTGCCATGATTCCTCCGTTGGATGGTCACCCGGTGGTCACCTTCCGGGACACCGCGCGCACTTGTCGGCGCCCCCATGCTCTCACTCCATGAGCGGCGCGATTGTGCCGTCCAGGGTCTTGTCCTGTCATCCGGACCATGCCTAGGGTCCTCCCCAGCAAGCGCTTACCCCCGGCGAGGAGCCTCAGCCCATGGCCGCAGCAGCCACCGCCCGTATCCGTACCGCAGTGGTCGGCACCGGAGGAATCGTCACCGGCAGCCATCTGCCCGCACTACGCGATCACGCCGACCGTGTGGACCTCGTGGCCGCCGTCGACGTGGCCGCCGACCGGCTCGACGCCTTCCGCGCCACGGCCGCCGAGGGCGGCGCCTTCGCCGTCACCGGCTACTCCGATGTGGCGGCCATGCTGGAGGCCGAGCGCCCCGATCTGGTCCTCATCGGCACCCCGCCCTCCCTGCACCGCGAGCAGACGGTGGCCGCGCTGAAGGCCGGTGCCTGGGTGCTGTGCGAGAAGCCGCTGTGCCTCACGCTCGCCGAGTACGACGAGATAGCCGCGGCCGAGCGGGAGGCGGGCGGCCCGTACGCCTCGGTGGTCTTCCAGCACCGCTACGGCTCGGGCGCCGTCCACGCCCGCGAGCTGCTGGCCGAGGGCGCGCTGGGGCAGCCGCTGGTGGCCCACTGCCAGACCACCTGGCACCGCGACACCGCCTATTACGCGGTGCCGTGGCGCGGCCGCTGGGAGACCGAGGGCGGCGGACCCTCGATGGGCCACGGCATCCACCAGATGGATCTGCTGCTCCATCTCCTCGGCGACTGGACCGAGATCCGCGGTATGGCCGGGCGGCTGATCCACGCGGTGGAGAGCGAGGACGTGTCCACCGCGCTGGTGCGGTTCGAGAGCGGCGCCATGGCCACCGTCGTCAACAGCGTGCTCTCGCCCGACGAGGTCAGCCGGATCCGTATCGACTGCGCGGACGCCACCGTCGAGCTGACCCATCTCTACGGCCACCGCAACGACGACTGGGTCTACACCCCCGCCCCGCACGTCCGCGACGACCCCGCCCGGCAGCGGCGCTGGCGCACCCCGGCCGCCGATCTGCCCAGCTCGCACGGGGCGCAACTGACCGGGCTGCTGGACGCGATGGGTGATGGCGTACGGCCCCCGGGCAGCGGCCAGGACGCCCGCCGCACCCTCGAGTTCATCGCCGCGCTCTACAAGGCGGCCTTCACCGGGCAGCCCGTACGCGCGGGCGAGATCGTGCCCGGGGACCCGTACTACGACGCCATGCACGGCAACCACCCCGCATGGGCGCCGAAGGCAGCGACCGCCACCACCAAGGAGAGCTGAGGCCGCCATGACCCAGCGCATCACCGTCACCCACACCCACGGCGAGCGGATTTCGGTCGTCTCCGGCGGCGTCGAGCTGATGGCCTACGTCTACCGGCCCGACCCGGAAGCCTTCGAGGCCCGTAAGCCCTACGCCCACCCGCTGCGCACCCTCGCCGGAAACCCGGTCTCCGGCTACCGGCCCAGCGACCACCGCTGGCACAAGGGCCTCCAGATGACCTCCAGCCATCTGTCCGGCCAGAACTTCTGGGGTGGCAACTCCTACCTCGGCCCCGAGCAGGGCTACCAGCATGTCGAGGAGCGCGTCGGCTCGATGCGCCACGACGGCTTCGAGGAGTTCGCGGTGGCGGACGACCGGCTGCGCTTCGTGGAGACCCTCACCTGGGTCGCCAATCCTTCTGTACAACACAGCGGCGGCCAGGAGTGGGCGCGCGAGGTGCGCACCATCGAACTCCACTCGGTGGAACCGGAGGCGGGCGCCTGGGCCCTGGACTGGTCCATCCGCCTCACCAACATCCGCGGCGAGGCCCTGAACTTCGGCTCCCCGACCACCGCCGGCCGGGAGATGGCCGGGTACACCGGGCTCAACTGGCGCGGCCCGCGCGACTTCACCGGCGGCGATGTGATCGGCCCGGACGGGCGCGGCGGCGAGGGCGAGAAGGGCGCCTCGGACCTGATGGGCACCCCGGCGGCCGAGGCCCCCTGGGTCGCGTTCACCGGTGAGCACGACGGCGTGGACGGGCACTCCACGCTGCTGTTCGCCCATGCGCCGGAGAACGCCGACTCCATCCACGCCTCCCACTGGTTCGTGCGCTCCGAACCGATCCCCTCGGTCGCCCCCTCCTGGGCGTTCTTCGAGGAGTTCGAGCTTCCGCCGGGGGAGTCCTTCGGCTACCGCTACCGGGTGGTGGTCGCCGACGGCGCCTGGGACCGGGCCCGCGCCGAGGGCTACCTCGAGAACCACGGGTGGTGAGTGACATGAGCGAGATGTTCGCCCCGCTGCCCGGCGGTGTGGGCCTCTCCCACATCAGCGCGTACGAGTGGGAGGCCGCCGACGGGGTGTGCGGCGGCAGCCCCCATCTCCATCTGGCCTGCACCGAGGCGTATGTGGTCACCGCCGGACGCGGCGCCGTGCAGACCCTGACCGTCCAGGACGGCTTCACCGAGACCCCGCTGGAGCCGGGCGCGGTGGTGTGGTTCACCCCCGGCACGGTGCACCGGATGGTGCAGGGCGGCGGCCTCAGGGTGACCGTGCTGATGCAGAACAGCGGGCTGCCGGAGGCCGGGGACGCCGTCTTCACCTTCCCGCCCGAGGTGCTGGCCGACCCCGAGCGGTACGCGGCGGCCGCCGCGCTGCCCGCCAAGGAGGGGCCGGAGGCCGACGCGGCCGCCCGGCGCCGCCGGGACCTGGCGATCGAGGGCTATCTGACGCTGCGGGCCGCCGCCGAGAGCGGCGACGACGGACCGCTGCGCGCCTTCCACGAGGCGGCGGTGCGGATCGCCGCGCCCAAGGTGAAGGACTGGGAGCCGCGCTGGCGGGACGGGGCGCTCGCCGCCGCGCGGCGCACCGGTGAACAGCTCACCGCGCTCGCCGCGGGCGACCCCGCGCATCTGGCCGAGGCGCGGGTCACCGCGACCGGGCCCAGCCGCCGGGGCGGCTACGGCATGTGCGGCCGCCGGGACGAGTACGAACTGCCCGGTGTCACGCTCCCGTATTACGGCGAATAGCCGCCGTAGCACACCACCACGCACGCTCATACGCTCAACGGACCATTCAGGAGGGAGGTCGGCTCCGGTATGCGCAGAAACAGGACAAAGGCGTCCTGTGCCCTGGCTCTCGTGCTCACGCTCGGGGGGACCCTCACGGGCTGCGGCGGCGATGGCGGCGGCGGCTCGGGCGGCAAGGTCAGCCTGCGGTTCACCTGGTGGGGAAACCCCGACCGGGCCGCCCGCACCGAAGAGGCCGTGAGGCTCTTCGAGAAGCGCCACCCCGACATCGACATCAGCACGTCCTTCGCGGGCTTCGACACCTACAAGGCGAAGCTGGCCACGCAGGCGGCGGGCGGCGACGCCCCCGATGTGATGCAGCTCGACTACCGGCAGATCAACCAGTACGCCACCGCCGGCATCCTGCTGAACCTCGGCGAACACCCCGAGCTGCGCACCTCGGAGATCGACAAGGGGCTGCTGGCCACCGGGGTGGTGGACGGCAGGCAGTACGCGCTCCCGGTGGCCCGCGGCACCGAGACGATGGCGTACGACGCCACCCTGTGGCGCAAGGCGGGCGTCCCCGCGCCCACCCTGACCTGGACCTGGGACGACTGGGCCGACGCGATGCGCAAGCTGGCGGCGTCCCCGGCCACGAAGGAGCGGGTCGGCTCCACCGACCCGGGCCAGAGCGAGGACGTCTTCGAGATCTGGCTGCGCGGCCAGGGCAAATCCCTCTACGTCAAGGACGAGAAGCTCGGCTTCACCGCCGACGATCTGACCCGCTACTGGGAGTGGTGCACGAGGCTCCGCAAGGAGGGCGCGGTCTCGTCCGCCGAGCAGACCACCCAGATGGACGGCACGGTGGAGAACACCCCGCTGGGCCGGCTGAAGTCCGTCGCCGACTTCAACTGGGACGCCCCCGTCAGCGGCTATTCGGCCATCGTCGGCGAGGGGCTGAAGCTGGCACCGTTCCCGGTCGGCGAGGACGGCACCCCCGGGCAGTACTGCAAACCGTCGATGTTCTTCGGCGCCTCGGCCAAGACCGGACACCCCAAGCAGGCCGCCCAGTTCATCGACTTCCTGCTCAACGACAAGGAGGCGGGCGCCATCCTCGGCGCCTCCCGCGGCATCCCGGCCAACGACGCCATCCGGCAGGGCGTACTGCCCAAGCTGGAGGGCTTCGACCAGGTCATCTCCACGTACCAGAAGCAGTTCGAGGGCAGGCTGAAGGATCCGCCGCCCGCGCCGCCCAAGGGTGACACCTCCCTTCAGTCCACCTTCTCGCGCGACTACGACCAGGTCAGCTACGAGCGCATGTCGCCACGCGAGGCGGCGGAGAACTACATCACCGAGGCGAAGGCGGAGCTGAGGCAATGACCGCGACCGCGACCCGCCCCCAGGGCGCCGCGCCCCCCGCCGCAGGCGGCAAGCGGGCGCCGAAGCGCGAGCGGCAGGGGGCCGCCTGGGTGTTCCTGTCCCCATGGGTGCTCGGCGCCGCCGTGCTGACGCTGCTGCCCATGGCCGTGTCCCTGTATCTGTCGTTCACCGACTACGACATGTTCGACGCGCCCCAGTGGATCGGCTTCCGCAACTACACCCAGATGTTCACCGAGGACCCCCGCTACTGGCGGTCGGTCATCACGACCCTGACGTATGTCGTGATCGCGGTGCCGCTACAGCTCGCCATGGCGCTCGCCGTCGCCATCGCGCTGAAGTCGGTCAAGCGCGGCAAGGGCTTCTACCGCTCGGCGTTCTACGCGCCCTCGCTGCTCGGCGCGTCGATGTCCATCGCCCTGGTCTGGCGGGCGATCTTCAACGACGGCGGCTCGGTGGACAATCTGCTCTCCGGCATGGGCATCGACATCGGCGGCTGGATCAACAAGCCGGGCTGGGCCATCCTGTCGGTCGCGCTGCTGACCATCTGGCAGTTCGGCGCCCCCATGGTGATCTTCCTGGCCGGGCTCCAGCAGATACCCGTGGAGCTGTACGAGGCCGCCGCGGTCGACGGGGCCACCTGGTGGCGGCAGTTCCGCTCCATCACCATCCCGATGCTCTCCCCGGTGCTCTTCTTCAACCTGGTGCTCCAGATGATCCAGGCGTTCCAGGTCTTCACCCCCGCCTTCGCGGTCAGCGCGGGCAAGGGCGGACCCGCCGACTCCACGCTGGTCTACACGCTCTACCTCTACGACCGCGGCTTCACCGCCTCCCATATGGGCTACGCCTCCGCCATGGCCTGGGTGCTGCTGCTGGCCATCGGGGTCGTCACCGCGGTCCTCTTCCGCACCTCCCGGGCCTGGGTCTTCTACGCCAACGACAACAACGAGGGGGCCCGATGACCACCGCCCCGATCTCCACCGCCCCGGCCGGCCCGGCCACCCCCCGCCGGCCCGGCCACCCCGGCGAC
>NZ_JAHLEM010000344.1 GCF_018883605.1 Streptomyces niphimycinicus
GGCTCTGGCCACGGCGGCTTGACTTGTTACGCACGCGAGATGTCTCTCGGGTGGGTATGACGGGGCCCGCCCCGCGCTCCGATCGGGAGCGCGGGGCGGGCGGATGAAGCAGGAGCCGAAATCTCAGCGCGTCGAGAACGAGTGCACCGTCGTCGACCGGTACGTCTGCCCCGGCCGCAGCACCGTCGACGGGAACGACGGCTGGTTGGGCGAGTCCGGGAAGTGCTGGGTCTCCAGGGCGAAGGCGTCGCCCTGCCGGTAGACCTTCCCCGATGTGCCCGCGAACGTGCCGGTCAGGAAGTTGCCGGTGTAGAACTGCACACCGGGCTCGGTCGTGGCGATCCGCATCACTCGGCCGGACTCCGGCTCGGTCACCGTCAGGAAGTGCTCGGGACGGCCGGTGATGCCCTTGTCCAGTACGAAGTTGTGGTCGATGCCCTGCCCGTAGAGCACCTGCTGGTGCGCCTCCCGGATGTCCCGGCCGATCTCCTTGGCGCGGCGGAAGTCGAACGGGGTCCCGGCCACCCTGGCGAGTTCGCCGGTGGGGATGAGGGTCTTGTCGACCGGGGTGTAGCGGGCGGCGGCGATCTCCAGCCGGTGGTTGTAGACGGAGCCGCTGCCCTCCCCGGCCAGGTTGTAGTACGTGTGGTTGGTGAGGTTGACGACCGTGGCCTTGTCGGTCGTGGCCTCGTAGTCGATGCGGAAGTCGCCGTCCGCCGTGAGCGTGTAGTCCACCCGCACGGTGAGCGTGCCGGGGTAGCCCATTTCGCCGTCGGGGCTGACCCGGCGCAGGGTGAGCCCCACGTCCGCGCCCTTGCGGAACGCTTCCACGGACCAGACGTGCTTGTCGAAGCCCTTGTCGCCGCCGTGCAGGCTGTTCGGCCCGTCGTTGATCGGCAGTTGGTACTTCTTGCCGTCCAGCGTGAAGGTGCCGCGGGCGATGCGGTTGCCGTAACGGCCGATGAGGGCGCCGAAGTACGGGCTGTCGGCGACGTAGGAGTCCAGGTCGTCGAAGCCGAGCGACACATTGGCGCGGCGGCCGTGCCGGTCGGGGATCTCCAGGCTCTGGACGATGCCGCCGTAGCTGAGCACGCGCAGCCGGGTGCGGCCGTTCTCGATCGTCCAGCGGTCGACGTCCGTGCCGTCCGCGAGCGTGCCGAAGTGTTCCTTCACCGCGCCTCCCTTGCCCGCGGAGTGCCCTCCGCCTGCTGCGTGGGCGGTGCCGGTCGTGGCGGCCGAGGCCGCCAGTCCGGCCGCCGCCGCCGTGATCACCGTGCGTCTGCTCGTGGTCATATGCGGCTCCCTAAGGCTAGATCCAAGAGGGACTGCTGACGGGTTACGACCCGACCTTGCGCTTGTTCCAGACATCGAAGCCGACCGCCGCCAGCAGCACCAGACCCTTGATCACCTGCTGGTAGTCGGTGCCGATGCCGACCAGCGACATACCGTTGTTGAGCACGCCGAGCACCAGACCACCGATGATCGCGCCGAGCACCGTGCCCACACCGCCGCTGGCCGAGGCGCCGCCGATGAACGCGGCGGCGATGGCCTCCAGCTCGAAGTTGAGGCCCGCGCTGGGGGTCGCGGAGCCCAGCCGGGCGGCGAAGACCAGACCGGCGAGGGCGGCCAGCACACCCATGTTGACGAAGACCATGAAGGTGACGCGCTTGTCCCGGACACCCGACAGCTTGGCCGCCGGCTGGTTGCCGCCGAGGGCGTACACATGCCGCCCGACCACGGTGTTGCGCATCACGAAGCTGAACAGGACGAAGAGCACCGCCAGGATCAGCAGCCCGTACGGCGCCCCGTGCCAACTCGACAGCGTCATGGTGAACGCCATCACGGCGGCCACGATCGCCGCGCACTTGACGAAGAAGAGGCCGAGCGGCACCACGTCCAGCTCATAGGCGGCCCGCTGCTGCCGGGCGCGCCACTCCTGCCAGACGGCGGCGGCGCAGACGACGAGGCCGATCACCATCGTGGGGTTGTGGTACTGCGTGTACGGGCCCATCTCCGGGATGAAGCCGGTGCTCATCTTCTCGAAGCCGTCGGGGAACGGCGACAGGGACTGACCGTCCAGCAGGATCTGGGTGCCGCCGCGGAAGGCCAGCATTCCGGCCAGGGTGACGATGAAGGACGGAATGCCTATATAGGCGATCCAGAAGCCCTGCCAGGCCCCGGCCGCCGCACCGAGCAGCAGACAGAGGACGACCGCGAGGCCCCACGGCATATCGTGTTTGATCATCATGACGCCGGCGGCCGCGCCGATGAAGGCGACCAGCGAACCGACCGACAGATCGATATGCCCCGCGATGATCACGATCATCATGCCGATCGCGAGGATGAGGATATAGCCGTTCTGCTGCACCAGGTTGGTGACGTTCAGCGGGCGCAGCAGGATGTCGTCCGACCAGATCTGGAAGATGACGATGATCAGGGCGAGCGCGACCAGCATTCCGTACTGCCGCATATTGGACCGCAGGCCCTGGAGCAGCAGCGTCCCGACGCTGGGCGAGCCCTCGGCCGGCGGTGGGGCCGGGCTCTCGGTCTTCTGGGTGGCCGTGCTCATCCTTCGTCTCCTCTGTCCCTCGTCATGTGGCGCATCAGAACTTCCTGGGTCGCCTCGTCCCGGGGAACCTCCCCGGTCAGCCGCCCGGCCGCCATCGTGTAGATCCGGTCGCACATCCCCAGCAGCTCGCCCAGCTCGGAGGAGATGAAGATGACGGCCTTGCCCTGGGCCGCGAGGTCGTTGATGACCGTGTAGATCTCGTACTTGGCCCCGACGTCTATGCCACGGGTGGGCTCGTCGAGGATGAGCACCTCGGGACCCGCGAAGATCCACTTACTGAGGACGACCTTCTGCTGGTTGCCGCCGCTGAGCCGGCCGACCCGCTCGAAGACCGTGGGGGCCTTGATGTTCATCGTCGTGCGGAACCGCTCGGCGACCCGTGACTCCTCGTGCTCGTTGACCACGCCGCGGCGGGCCACCTTCGTCAGCGAGGAGAGCGAGACATTGCGGCTGATGGTGTCATCGAGGTTGAGCCCGTACGTCTTGCGGTCCTCGGTGACATACGCGATGCCGTGGTCGATCGCCTCCGGCACGGTGCGGGTACGGACCTCCTGGCCGTCCCGGAACACCCGGCCGCCCGCGTAGCGCCCGTACGCCCGGCCGAAGACGCTCATGGCGAGTTCGGTGCGGCCGGCGCCCATCAGCCCGGCGATGCCGACGATCTCACCGCGCCGCACGTTCAGCGACACCGCGTCCACGACCTTGCGCTGCTGGTCGATGGGGTGGTGGACGGTCCAGTCCTCGATGGCCAGGGCCACTTCGGAGGCGTCCTCGCCCTCGTACGGGGTGCGGTCGGGGAAGCGGTGGTCCAGGTCGCGGCCGACCATGCCGCGGATGATGCGGTCCTCGGAGACCTCGGGGTCGGCCTCGGGGGTCTCCCGGACGGTCAGGGTCTCGATGGTCTGGCCGTCGCGCAGGATGGTGACGGAGTCGGCGACGCGGCGGATCTCACCCAGCTTATGGGAGATCAGGATGCAGGAGATGCCCTGCGCCTTGAACTCCAGCAGCAGATCGAGGAGTTTTCCGCTGTCCTCGTCGTTGAGCGCCGCGGTCGGCTCGTCCAGGATGAGCAGCTTGACTTCCTTGGAGAGCGCCTTGGCGATTTCCACCAACTGCTGTTTCCCCACGCCGATATCGGTGACGCGGGTCTGCGGCGAATCCGTCAGACCGACCCGCCCCAGCAGCGCGGTGGCGTGCCGAAGGGTTTCGTTCCAACTGATGAGGCCGCGCCGGGAGTGCTCATTGCCGAGGAAGATGTTCTCGGCGATGGACAGATAGGGGATCAGGGCCAGTTCCTGATGGATGATGACGATGCCGCGCTGCTCGCTCGCGCGGATGTCCTTGAAGGCACACGCCTCGCCCTCGAAGAGGATCTCGCCGTCGTAGCTGCCATGCGGATGGACCCCGCTGACCACCTTCATCAGGGTGGACTTTCCCGCGCCGTTCTCCCCGCACAGGGCGTGGATCTCGCCCTTGCGGATATGGAGATTGACATCGGAGAGCGCCTTGACACCGGGGAAGGTCTTGGTGATGGAGCGCAATTCGAGAATGGTGCTCATAGCCCGGAACCGCCCTACTTCAGCTGCGACGCGGTGTAGTAACCCTGGTCGACCAGTACCTGTGTGTTGGACTTGTCGACGCTGACCGGGTTGAGCAGAAAGGTCGGCACGACCTTTTCGCCGTTGTCGTACGACTTGGTGTCGTTGACCGGGGGCTTGCCGCCGGTCAGCTCCGCCTTGGCCATATCGACCGTGGCCTTCGCCAGCTTGCGGGTGTCCTTGTAGATGGTCTGCGTCTGCTGGCCCCGGATGATGGACTTCACGGAGGCCAGCTCGGCGTCCTGCCCGGTCACCACCGGATACGGCTTGGCCTTGGTGCCGTAGCCGACGCCCTTGAGCGCCGAGAGGATGCCGATGGACATGCCGTCGTACGGCGAGAGCACGGCGTCGACATCGCGGCTGCTGTACGCCTTGTTGAGCAGGTCCTCCATGCGGTCCTGGGCGGCGCTTCCGCTCCACTTCTCGGTGTAGAGCTGGTTGAGACTGGTCTGCTTGGAGCGGACGACCAGCTCGCCCTTGTCCATGTACGGCTTGAGGACGCTCATCGCGCCGTTGAAGAAGTACTTGGTGTTGTTGTCGTCGGAGGACCCGGCGAACAGCTCCATGGAGAACGGGCCCTTGCGGCCCTTGGACAGCCCCAGCTTGTCGGCGATGTACTGGCCCTGGAGCTTGCCGACCTTCTCGTTGTCGAAGGTCGCGTAGTAGTCGACGTTCTTGGTGCCCAGGAGCAGCCGGTCGTAGGAGATCACCGGGATATTGGCCTCATGGGCCTGCTTCAGGACGTCGGAGAGCGCCCCGCCGTTGATCGGCGCGACCACCAGCAGCCGATGGCCCTTGGTGATCATGTTTTCGAGCTGGGCCACCTGGGTGCGTACGTCGTCCTCGCCGTACTGGAGGTCCGTCTTGTAGCCCGCCGCCTGGAACTGCTTGGCCATGTTCCGGCCGTCGGCGATCCATCGCTCGGAGGACTTGGTCGGCATCGCGATGCCGATCGTTCCTCCCTGTTCCTTGCTCTTGTACCGGCTGCCGCCGACCGCCTCCTGGCCGCAGGCCGTGGCCGTCAGCGAGAGCGCGAGGAGGCCGGCGCCTATCGCCGCGGCTCGTGCTCCTCTTACCGTGCGCATGGTGTTGGGGTCCTTCCCTGGGGCGTCGTTGCGTCAGGAATTCAAGGGGGCCGCGTCGGCGGTGAAACGCCGCAGCGGACCCGGCAGCCGGGAGCCGAGCGGGGACATCCCGCCGTCCGCGCCCAGCCGGCCCAGCAGGTCGAGCACGAGCCGCCCGCGGCGCACCCGCTCACGGGCGCTGCCCAGCGCCAGGTCCCGCAACTGGGCGCCGTACGGGTAGATCCCCGGGGATTTGCTGAGCCCGAACTTCAGATAGATGGGGGCACCGCGCCGGATCAGCTCCGCCGCGTCATAGAGCCGGACATAGCCACCGAGGTCGTCCGGGGCCTCGACATAGAAGTCCATCGGGGCGCGGGAGACCCGGCGGATCTCGGTGAGGTGCTCCAGCGTGAGGTCCGACGGGATGTTGATGGAGTCGGCCCCGAGCTGCTCGTACACCGCGAACGAGGCCGGGTTGACCGGGCCGACCAGCGCGGACAGCTTGAAGGTGGTGTCCGTGGGCAGCTCGCCGCGCTCCCGCAGCCCGTTCAGCAGCCACAGCACCCCCTCGTCGGCGACCAGCAGGCACTTCACGCCCAGCGAGACCGCGCGCAGCGCGTCCTCCACACATCCGGCCACCGCGTCATGGCCGCGGGCGCGCAGGCCGCCGCCGCCGGAGTCGGAGCGGGTGGCGGCGCCGATGTCCCAGGTGCCGCGGGGGCCGGTGAACAGGCACAGCTCGGCGTTCCGCTCGGCGCAGGACTCCACCATCTCGGTGATCTCGGCATCGGTGAGCATCCAGACGCCGCTGCCCTGGCTGATCCGGTGGACCGGCACATCGAGCCGCCCGGCCTCCTTGAACACGGTGGCCAGCGCCTCCGGACCCTCGACGGACGGGATCTCGGTGCGCCAGGTGCCGCCGTCGGGGAAGGTGTGCGCGGAGGCGTCGGCGGGGTCGGGGGCGGGCGTGGCGTGGCCGAGCGAGGCGAGGGCCGCGTCGGCGGGGCGGCGGGGGCCGGGAGTGGTGGGTGAGGCGGCGGTCACGGTGCTCCCTGTGGAGTGATGGCCGGTGGTTCGGCGTCCGGCTGGTGCTGCCCAGGACATCGTTGTCCGAGTGGGGCTGGGTGGATGACTAGAGACGGTCCGGGAGGCTGGTGGGAGGACGGGAGACGGGGCGCGGGAGGCGTGCCACATGTGCTGATCGCGGCCCTTGCCAGTCGAGGCCCTGCGGACGCAGCAGCACCTTGCCGACGGCCGGATCGCCGCTGCCGACCAGCTCGATCGCGGCGGCGAAGTCGGTGAGCGGCAGCTCATGGGTGATCAGCGGACGCAGGGTCAACAGCCCCGCGTCGAAGACCCGTACGGCGTGCGACCAGGCGGCGGGCGGGGCCCCGAAGACGGTCTGCACCTCGATCTGGCGGACCACCAGATCGGTGGGGTCCAGCCCCTCGGCGCCCGCCGCCGGGATACCGGTGAGCACCAGCCGGCCGCCCCGGCGCAGCAGCGAGGCGGAGCTACGGGCGGCGGAGGCCGATCCGGCGGTCTCGATGACCACGTCATAGCCCGAGAGCTGGTCGGACAACTGGTCCCGGGTGCGGAAGTCGGTGGCGCCGAAGTCCAGCGACAGTTGCTCCCGGTCCGGGCGGGTGCCCACCACCAGCAGCCGCGCGGGGGAGACGGCGACGAGGAACTGTACGGCGATCATGCCGAGGGTGCCGGTGCCGACCACCGCGACCCGCTCACCGGGCCGGGCCCGGGCCTTGAGCGCGGCGGCGGCGATACAGGCGGCGGGCTCCAGCAGGGCGGCCGCGCCCAGGTCGGCGTCGTCGGACAGCGGGTGCAGCAGCCGGGCCGGCAGGGTCAGGGTGTCGGCCATCGCCCCGGGCCGGGTGAAGCCGGTCTCCTCGTACCCGGCCGTGCACAAGGTGGTGTCCCCGGCGTGACAGCGGTCGCACACCTGGCAGTTGCGGAACCCCTCGCCGACGACCTTACGGCCGACGAGCGCCTCCGGGACGCCCGCGCCGACCGCCTCGACCGTCCCGGACCACTCATGGCCGGGGGTGACGGGATAGCGGACGTAACCCTCGGGCCGGTTCCCCTGGTACAGCTCGCGGTCGCTGCCGCAGATCCCGGAGGCGTGAACGCGCACCCGGGCGTCACCGGCGCCGGGCGCGGGCTGTTCGGTCCCGGCGTCGGTCCCGGTTTCTACCAGACGGAACGCGCCGGGGGCGTCGAGGACGAGCGCGGTCACTTCGCCCCGCCCTTCGGGTCCCTCTTCTCCCAGCCCTCGGCCCACAGGTCGAAACGGGCCTGCTGCTGGGGGAATTCGGCCGCCGCGTCGGCGTCCAGCTCCACGCCGAGACCGGGCTCGTGGGAGAGCTGGAAGTAGCCGTCCACGACCTGCGGGGCCCCCTTGACCACCTTCTTGATCTCCGCGTCGGCGAAGTCGTTGAAGTGCTCCAGGATCTTGAAGTTCGGGGTGCAGCCGGCGAGTTGGAGCGATGCGGCGGTCAGCACCGAGCCGCCCACGTTGTGCGGGGCGATCAGTACGTAGTGCGTCTCGGCCGTCGCGGCCAGCTTGCGCGCCTCGCCGATGCCGCCGATGTGGCCGACGTCGGGCTGGATGATGTCGGCGGCCTGCGACTCGAACAGCTCGCGGAACTCGATGCGGTCGTGGATGCGCTCACCCGTGGCGATCGGCAGGCGCGTCTTCTCCGCGACCTTCGCCAGCGCCTTGAGGTTCTCCGGCGGCACCGGCTCCTCCAGCCAGGACGGATGGAACCGCTCCAGCTCCCCGGCGATGCGGACGGCGGTCGCCGGGCTGAACCGCCCGTGCATCTCCACCAGCAGCTCGGCCTCCGGCCCGATCGCGTCCCTCACGGCCTCCACGAGGGAGATCGAATGCAGGGTCTCCGCGTGGTCCAGTTCGAAGTGGCCGGTGCCGAACGGGTCCAGCTTCAGCGCTCGGTAGCCGCGCTCGACCACGGTGGAGGCCGCCTTGTGGAACGCCTCGGGGGTGCGCTCGACGGTGTACCAGCCGTTGGCGTACGCCTTGACCTTGTCCGTCACCTTCCCGCCGAGCAACTGCCAGACGGGCACCCCGAGCGCCTTGCCCTTGATGTCCCAGCAGGCCATCTCCACACAGGCGATCCCGGACATCACGATCTCGCCCGCCCGGCCGTAGTCGCCGTACTTCATCCGCCGGACCAGGTCCTCCACCGCGAACGGGTCCGATCCGGCGAGGTGGTTGAGCTCGGCCTCGCGCAGATAGCCCAGCAGCGCATCGGTCCGCCCGAGCATGCGGGTCTCGCCGACGCCGGTGATCCCCTCGTCCGTGTGGACCTGCACATAGGTGAGGTTGCGCCAGGGGGTGCCGACGACATGCGTACTGATACCGGTGATGCGCACAGCAATCGACCCTTCGCGATGTTCGATATTTCGTCACACGTTCGAAATCTTGGCGTGACCGTAGTCAGCCCCCGTCAGGGGTGTCAATGGCTGTGCGTCGAATGACATTCGAACGTGACGAACCATCATGAC
This sequence comes from Streptomyces niphimycinicus, assembly GCF_018883605.1. Lineage (GTDB taxonomy): Bacteria > Actinomycetota > Actinomycetes > Streptomycetales > Streptomycetaceae > Streptomyces > Streptomyces niphimycinicus. The sequence continues at coordinate 8,772 of NZ_JAHLEM010000344.1, forward strand.
CGATCAAGAACCATCATGACCGATCATCTCACTGGACAACATGGGTCCAGGGATGTTCGTTGCTGTGCTGGTGCGAGGACTAGGGCCCTAGGCGGTTCGCTGGGCCTCGACCAGCACCTCGCCGGCCGTCGTGCGGTCGTACAGAACCGACCGCCCCGCCCGGCGCCGCCGCACCAGACGGGCCTCGCGCAGGACGCGCAGATGGCGGCCGACCGAGCCCAGGGTCTGGCCGGTCAGGGCCACCAGATGGGTGGTGCTCTTCGGGGTGTCGAGCAGGATCAGGACGCTCGCCCGGGCCGGGCCGAGAAGGCGGGCCAGGGAGTCCGGGGCCGGGGGAGGGCCGGGGGTGGTCAGGGCGCCGGCGCAGGGGTAGATCACGGCGTAGCGGTGCGGCGCGTCCCAGGAGACCCAGCCGGCGGCGGGGGTGACGGGGACGAGGAGCAACTGGGCGCCGTGGACCGCGCGGGGCGGGTTGTCATGGGCGTTGATCCGCAGCCGGCTGCCGCCCAGCCACCGCATCTGCGGCCGCAGGCCGTCCAGCGTCGCCGCCCAGCCGCCCTGGCTCACCTGGCCGGTGCGCGCCACCACATCGGCCTCGATGATCCGGCGGCGGCGCGGCCAGGAGGGCCTGACGGTTTCCGTCCACACCCACTCCAGCAGCTCCGCGAGCCGCCCCGGCAGATCGTCGCGGCACAGCGCGGCCGGGAGCGGGGAGCGGCCGAGCGAGACGGTGAGGTCGCGGCGCGCGGCGGCGGGGGATGTCGCGCGCATCCGGGCCAGCTCCACCTCGACGGACGGCTCGCCCTCGCCCGGCGTCTGGGTGAGGAAGTCCGCGAGCCAGGCCCGGCCCAGCGCGGCCCGGACGAGCAGCGCGGTGACCGGGTCACCGGCCAACCGCGCCCGGTAGGCGGGCAGATGGGCGTCGAGCCAGGCCCGCTCGCCCGGGTGCGCGGCACTCGCCCGCTCCAGGGTGACCAGGGCCGCGGTGGTCTCGGCCAGGGCGGAGCGGACGAACCGGCTGCGCGCGAGCGTATCCGCGTCCACCAGCCACAGCCCCATCGGCCACCCCCACCGCCACCGCGTCGTTCCGCGTGGTTTCGCGTCCGCGCGAAACATTAACGCCGGCGCGCGGAGACTCCCGAGCCTGAGGGGCATGCGCACCTATTCGGAAGTGTTCCGGACCCCGGAGTTCACCCCGCTGTTCCTGATCTCCGCCACCCAGGTGGCCGCCTCGACCGCGAGCGGGCTCGCCCTCGGCACCCTGGTCTACGCGGCGACCGGCTCACCGCTGCTCTCGGCGCTCAGCATGTTCGGCCCCTCCCTCGCCCAAGTGGCGGGCGCGCTGGCGCTGCTGTCGGCGGCCGACCGGCTGCCGCCGCGCGCCGCGCTGTCCGGGCTGGCGGTGCTCTTCGCCCTGGGAACCGCCGCGTTGGCCCTCCCCGGGCTGCCCGTGGCGGCCGTCTTCGCCCTCGTGTTCGGGATGGGCGCCGCGGCCGCCCTCGGTGGCGCCGTCCGCTATGGACTGCTCACCGAGATCCTGCCCAAGGAGGGCTATCTGCTGGGCCGTTCGGTGATCAACATGTCGGGCGGCACCATGCAGATCGGCGGCTACGCGGCCGGTGGCCTCCTGGTGACCGCCCTCTCGGCACGCGGCACCCTGCTCACCGCCGCCGCGCTGTATCTGCTGGCCGCAGCCGTCGCCCGGGTCGGCCTGAGCGGGCGTCCGGCCCGGGCCGGCGGACGGCCCTCGGTCACCGAGACCTGGCGGGTCAACGCCCGGCTGTGGTCCTCCGCGCCCCGCCGCCACGTCTATTACGCGCTCTGGGTGCCCAACGGGCTGATCGTCGGCAGTGAATCCCTCTTCGTGCCCTACGCGCCCCGGCACGCCGGACTGCTCTTCGCCGCCGGTTCCCTCGGCATGCTGCTGGGCGACCTGCTCACCGGACGGCTGCTGCCACCGCACCGGCGGGAGCGGCTCGCGGCGCCCCTGCGGCTGCTGCTCGCCGTGCCGTATCTGGTCTTCGCCCTGCGTCCGCCGCTGCCCCTCGCGCTGGCCGCCGTCGCCCTCGCCTCGATCGGCTTCTCGGCCACGCTGCCGCTCCAGCAGCGGCTGATGGCCCTGACCCCGGACGCGATGAGCGGCCAGGCCCTGGGGCTGCACTCCTCCGGGATGCTCACCATGCAGGGCGTCTCCGCCGCCCTCGCGGGGGCGCTGGCCCAGCCCACCTCGCCGGCCGTGGCGATGGCCACGATGGCGGCGGTCTCGGTCGCCGTCACGCTGGCCCTGGCCCCGGGGCTGCGGGGCGATCCGGCGGCGCCGCGCCAAGTGGCCGCGTCGGCGGGGAGGTTCGAGGAGGCGGCCCCGGAGGAACGAGCACCGTAAGGGCGCCGCCGGGTCAACCGCGCACCCGGTGGCCACCCGTTGGGCGGTGCCGGACACGCCGCCCGGGGGTGAGATTCCCCCGGGCGGGTTCGAGGGCCCGGTAGCTGTACGGGGAAATGAGCACCCGCTCACGGGCATCCGTCCGGCGACTCCGTTCGGGAGGACGCGACGGAGCCCGTGGCGGGCATCCGCTCCCCGCCCCAGGAGGTATGTACGTCCATGCGCAACCGCCGCGCCCTCGGCGCCCTCACCGTTCTCCTCATGGCGGCTCCGGCCGCCCATGCCGCGCCCGCCGGGCCCAACCGCCCTGAGCTGCGCCCCGACTCGGGCCTGGCCGGCCGGGGAGAGCTGCCCGACCGGCCGCGGCTGCCCCTGCCCTGGACCGACGATCTGGCCATCGACCGCACCGGGGACGTCACTCCGGACGGGGCCGTCACGCTGTACGGCAGCTACCGGTGTGTCCGCGGAGAGTCGGAGAACGCGCGGGCCAGCGTGCTCGTCACGCTCACCCAGGGCCGGGAGCGGCACGGCCTCGGCGGCCACAGCGCGGTCTGCGACGGACAGCGGCACCGCTGGGTGATCGACGCGGCGGACGTGGGGTCGTACGAGCCGGGAGCGGCGCAGGCCGAGGGCACGCTGCTGAGGTTCGACACCGTCGGCGTCTCCGCCGCCGACACCGCCTTCGTACCGCTGCCGAGGAATGCGGTCGGGGTCGAGCGGGAGGTCAGGCTGGTGGCGGACCACGGCTGAGCCGCCGTCACGAGACGGCTCGCACGCGAAGTCCGCAGGGCGGGACGTCACCCCTCGGCCGCTTCGTCTCCCTGTCCCAGCAGGGAGACGAAGGCCCGGAAGAGGGCGGGCATGTCCACCGCGTCCCGGTCGTGCAGCCACTGGAACTGGAGTCCGTCCATCACCGCCACCACCAGCGGCGCGGCGGCCTCGGGGGTGAGCCCGCTCGGAAGCCGGTCGCCGAACTCGCCGCGCAGGGTGGCCGCCATGTCGGCGCGCACGTTCTCATAGCGCTGGGTGAAGAAGCGGCGTGCGGGGTGCTCGTCGGTGACGCTCTCGCCGAGGAGCGCGGAGAAGGTCTGGACGATGCGTCCTGCACACCCGTCACATAGCCGGTGCCGATCTCGCCGGTGAGATACGGATCCTCGCTGTACGCCTCGAAGTGCCGCCCGCCCAGCGGCGAGCCATCGTGAAGAACGCCCGCCCCTGGGGCATCATGGCCGCCTACAACGGGGTCAACGGCTCGACCATGACCGAGCACCGCGAGCATCGCCGTGCTCAAGGAGCGCGACCAGTGGGACACCGGCTCCGCGCGGCGCGACGGCGGCGACGTATGGCCGCTGGACCTGCTCGCCTCCCTGGTGGAGTACAACGCGATGCGCCCCGGCGCCGTCGAAGCCCCACTCCGCGCGCAGCACCCCCTGCTGGAGCCCGATCGGCGTCCGCGGCGTCCACTGGACCGCCGACGACCCCTCCATCGCCCTGCCCAGCCCCACCGCGCTCGCCGCCACCTGGGACCCCGAGCTGGCCCGGCGGGCGGGGCGGCTGCTCGCGCAGGAGGCGCGGCGCAAGGGCGTCCATGTGCTGCTCGCGCCCACGGTCAATCTGCACCGCTCGGCGGGAGGGGATCGCTCCGGCGTACTGGTTCGGGCATGGCCTCGGCTACACCGACTGGGCCTACGAGGCGATGGACTTCACCCCAGGGGAGGCGATTGGGGGAGCGCTGGGAACGGTGACGGTACGGGTCCGCAACACCAGGTCCCGGGCGGGGCGCGAGGTCGTACAGCTCTATCTCACCGTGCCCGAGGGCGGGGGCGGGGGCGACGGCGAGGAGCGGCCGGTCCGGCGCCTCGCGGGCTTCGCCTCGGTCACGGCGGGCCCGGGGGAGACGGCGGAGGCGACCATCCCGCTGCCCCGCCGGGCGGCGGAGATCTGGGACGAGACGCGGAGCGCCTGGCGCCTGATCCCCGGCACCTACGCGGCAGAAGCGGGCCGCAACGTAGCCGACCGCCGCCTACGGGCCCCGGTCCCGGTGCGGACGACGGCCTGAGCCCGCCCGGCGCGTGCCGCCCCTGCGGCCTGGGGGCCGCAGGGGGCGTGCACCCACCTGCGCCACCCGCCCCGGTGGGGCCACACCACGCCTGAGGCGGTGGGGTGGTCCGGCGCGTGGTGTGGGTCCGTGTCCCGGCTGTTGGGGTTACCCCTGCCTGGTGTGCGGTGGGGCGTTCCCGGGTGGCTCGGTGGGGCTGTCTTTGCCCGAGGCGGTGGGGCGGCCCCGCGCGTGGTGCGGATCCGTGCCCCGGCCGCTGGGGCTACCCCTGCCCGGCGTGCGGCGAGGGTGCTCGCGTCCGCCGGCCAGTCCACCTCGCCGGCCCGGTGGGGCGTCCCTTCACTCGGTCGGGCAGACCGCGTGGGTCGCCCCCTCACCCGGTCGGGCAGACCGCCCGCGCCGGCTCCCGGCCCCTGGCCGGGAGCCGGGCCGCGGCTCGGGGTCAGGACGCGGAAGCGGTGATGCGGCGGTACGCCATTTCGGCGAGCTGCTGCTGGCCCGCCTTGCTGGGGTGGAACCAGTCCCACTTGCTGAGCTGGGACGTGGTGAAGCGGTATTCATGCACCGCCGGGTCGTACCGGCACAGCACATCGCGCCCGCAGACGTCCTTCAGCACCTTGTTGTACTCGGTCACCCGGTCCGCCACCCGCTGGCGGCGGTCGTTGGAGGCGGCGTCCAGGTGCTCGGAGTTCTTCAGCATCGACGGGCAGATGCCCAGCTTCCAGATCTGCCTGCCGAAGACGTTCTTCCGCCCCTCCGACCACAGCCGCTTCAGATCCGGCACGCTGGCCACATACACCTGGGTCTTCGGCAGGTCACGGCGGAGCCGGGTGAGCGCCGAGGTGAAGGTGGAGCGGAACTGCTCGGTGGAGGTCATCTCGTCGACCGAGTCCCGGCAGGCGTCATTGGCGCCGATCATCACGGTGATCAGCTTCGGCTTGCGGGCCGCGGCCGCCTCGATCTGGCCGGGGAGGTCGGCCACGACCGCGCCGGTCTTGGCGAAGTTCCAGCTATGGGTGCCCGAGCGGGCGGTGGTGGCGGGCAGCAGCCGCTGGGCGAGGCTCTCCACATCGGTGCCGGTGGACCAGGACACCTCGGGGCAGTCGGAGAGCACCGAGCAGGCGTCGAAGCCACGGGTGATGGAGTCGCCCAGGGAGGCGATCGAGCTGGGCCGGGTGTTCCAGACGACCGTCCGCTTGGCGCCGGGGGTCTTCCCGGCGCGGGTCGGACCGTGCCGGGACGGGTCGTCCGAGCTGCCGAAGCAGCCCGCCGAACTCAGCACGGCGACGGTGGTGAACAGCACCACGCCGGCGCGCCCGGCAGCGCGCCCGGCCGTGCGGCGGCCGGTGCGCGAAGTGGTGCGCGGGGTCGGGCGCACGACCGTACGCGTGGTCGAGGAAGCGGCCGCCGATCGCTTCCGGCGTGTCGCGCTGACCCGCATGGCTGTTCCCCCTCCGGCTGTTGGGTGATATCTATCCGGACCGACGGTACGTCACTCCTCCGGCTGGCTCGCACGGTACGTTTTTCTTGTGTCCGATGAGCGTCATCCCGGCGACATTGGCGCGCTATGCGGTACCGACACATTACGCCCCGTCACATCCTGTCCACTTTCTAGAGAATTCTGCACGATAAATTTCACTGAAGGTGACGTCGAGACTGGTGTGGGAGTGATCACTAGGGCAGAATGTGAACCGATGTCCCGGGCGGGACCGGTACGGGCGCGAGGCCGCTGGGGAAGGCGCACCTCGAACCGCACAGGAGGCACCGGTGACGACACGTGGAGTTCTGTATGTGCACTCCGCTCCGCGCGCGCTGTGCCCGCATGTCGAATGGGCCATCGCGGGCGTCCTCGGCGTGCGGGTCACCCTCGACTGGATCAAGCAACCCGCCGCGAACGGCACCTGGCGGGCCGAGTTCTCCTGGCAGGGTGAGGTCGGCACGGCCTCCAAAATGGCGTCCGCACTCCGCGGCTGGCATCTGCTGCGCTTCGAGGTGACCGCCGAGCCCTGCGCCACCGCCGAGGGCGAGCGCTACAGCTCCACCCCCGAGCTGGGCATCTTCCACGCCGTCACCGGAATGCACGGCGACATCCTGATCCCCGAGGACCGGCTGCGCGCCGCCCTCGCCCGTTCCGTCCGCGGCGAGAGCGACCTCGAGGCGGAGATCGCCAAGCTGCTCGGCAAGCCCTGGGACGACGAGCTGGAGCCGTTCCGCTACGCGGGTGAGGGCGCCCCCGTCCGCTGGCTTCACCAGGTCGTCTGAGCGGTTGACGCGCCGCCGCCCCTTCTTCCTGGAGTGCACTTCAGGTCTTAGCGTGGCGGCATGACCGAACAACTCCCGGCAACCTCCGTCGCGGTCCTCGGCACCGGCATCATGGGCTCCGGCATGGCCCGCAACCTCGCCCGCTCCGGGCTCGACGTCCGTGCGTGGAACCGCACCCGGTCCAAGGCCGAGCCGCTCGGCCAGGACGGCGTACGCGTCACCGACACCCCGGCCGAGGCCGTGGACGGTGCCGATGTCGTTCTGACCATCCTCTACGACGGCGCCGCGGCCCTCGAGACGATGCGGCAGGCCGCGCCCGCGCTGCGCCCCGGGACCGTATGGGCGCAGGCCACCACGGCGGGGCTGGAGACGATGGAATCGCTCACCGCGTTCGCCCGCGAGAAGGACCTCGTCCTCATCGACTCGCCCGTCCTCGGCACCAAGCAGCCCGCGCAGAGCGGACAGCTTCTGGTGCTGGCCGCGGGCCCGCACCCCGTCCGCCCGGTGGTCTGGCCGGTTTTCGACGCCATCGGCAGCCGTACGGTGTGGGTCGGCGACAGTGCGGAGGGCGCCGCCGCCACCCGGCTCAAGCTGGTGCTCAACAGTTGGGTCCTCAATGTCACCCACGCCACCGCCGAGGCGGTCGCCCTCGCCAAGGGGCTGGGCGTGGACTTCCAGGGCTTCCTGGACGGGGTGGAGGGCGGACCGCTGGACAACGGCTATATGCGGGTCAAGTCGGGCCAGCTCTTCCGGGGCGACCTCGAACCCAGCTTCGCGACCAGGACCGCCGAGAAGGACGCCCGGCTGATCGTGGAGGCCGGAGAGCGCGCCGGAGTGCGGCTGGACCTGGCGGCCGCGGGCCGGGAGCGGTTCCGCCGCGCCATCGAGGCGGGCCATGGCGACGAGGACATGGTGGCCTCGTACTTCGCCAGCTTCGACGGCGAGGCCCCCTGACATACGAACGGCCCGCATACGAACGGCCCGCATACGAACGGCCCGCCCCCGGCCGGAGCCGGAGGCGGGCCATCACCCGCGTATCAGCGCGTCAGACCGCGCGGAAGGCCAGCACCACATTGTGGCCGCCGAAGCCGAACGAGTCGTTCAGCGCCACGATCGGGCCCTCGGCCGGGAGCGCCCGCGGCTCGCCGGTCACGACGTCCGCGTCCGCCTCCGGGTCGAGCGAGCCGATGTTGATCGTCGGCGGGGCCAGCCGGTGGTACAGCGCGAGCACGCTGGCCACCGTCTCCACACCGCCCGCGCCGCCGAGCAGATGGCCCGTCATGGACTTGGTGGCGGAGACCGCCATGTGGTCCACGTCGTTGCCGAACACCTTGCGCAGCGCCTTGATCTCCGCCAGGTCGCCCTGCGGTGTCGAGGTCGCGTGCGCGTTGACGTGCGCGATCTCGGTACCGCTGATGCCGGTGTTCTCCACCAGGTTCTGGAGCGCGTTCCCGATGCCGTTGCCGGACGGCTCCGGCTGGGTGATGTGGTGGGCGTCGGCCGAGATGCCCTGGCCGATGGCCTGCGCGTACACCCGGGCGCCGCGCGCCGCGGCGTGCTCCGCCGACTCCAGGACGATGGCGCCCGAGCCCTCGCCCATCACAAAGCCGTTGCGGTCGACGTCGAAGGGGCGCGAGGCGCCCTGCGGATCGTCGTTGTTCTTGGACATCGCCATCATGTTGCCGAAGGCGACCATGGGCAGCGGGTGGATGGACGCCTCGGTGCCGCCCGCGACGACCACATCGGCGCGGCCGGTGCGGATCATCTCGATGGCGTAGCCGATGGCCTCGGCGCCGGACGCGCACGCGCTCACCGGGGTGTGCGCGCCCGCACGGGCGCCCAGGTCGATGCTGACGTTCGCCGCCGGGCTGTTGGGCATCAGCATCGGCACGGTGTGCGGGGAGACCTTGCGGACGCCCTTCTCGCGGAGCACGTCGTACTGGTCGAGCAGGGTGGTCACCCCACCGATGCCGGACGCCACGACCGCGCCGAGCCGGTCGGGATCGACCGACGGGTCCTCGCCCGCCCGGGCGGTGAAGCCCGCGTCCGCCCATGCCTCACGGGCCGCGATCAGGGCGAACTGCGCCGACCGGTCGAGCTTGCGGGCCTGCGGGCGAGGGATGATGGTGCCCGGCTCCACCGCGATCTTCGCGGCGATGCGGACCGGCAACTCGGCCGACCATTCCTCCTCCAGGAGGTTCACGCCGGACCGGCCGGCCAGCAGGGCCTCCCAGGTCGTCGAGGCGTCGCCACCCAGCGGCGTCGTGGCACCAACACCGGTGACGACCACGGTGCGATTGGTCGAGTTCACAGGAATTCCTACTCCACGTGTAGAAGGTGCTGGACCCGCCACCGCATGGGTGGCGACAACGGCCTTGAGGGGGCTCAGCCCTGGTGCTTGAGGATGTAGTCGACGGCGTCGCCGACGGTCTTGAGGTTCTTGACGTCGTCGTCCGGGATCTTCACGTCGAAGCGCTCCTCGGCGGCGACGACCACCTCGACCATGGACAGCGAGTCGACGTCCAGGTCGTCGGTGAAGGACTTGTCCAGCAGGACGTCCTCGGTCGGGATACCGGCGATCTCGTTGACGATCTCGGCGAGACCTTCGAGGATCTCTTCCTGAGTGGCGGCCATTGCGGCGCTCCTTCTTCGGTGTGTTGCGGTGGTGGCGCAGCGTCCGACTTCTGCCGAGCTGCGTGGATCTGGACTATGGAGCCTAAGGGAGGGTAACGACCGTCGCTGCGTAGACGAGACCCGCTCCGAATCCGATGACGAGCGCGGTGTCGCCGCTCTTCGCCTGCCCCGTCGCCAACAGCCGCTCCATGGCGAGCGGAATGGAGGCGGCCGAGGTGTTGCCGGTGGTCTCCACATCACGGGCGACCGTGACATGTTCCGGCAGCTTGAGGGTTTTGATCATCGAGTCGATGATCCGCATATTGGCCTGGTGGGGGATGAACGCGTCGAGGTCCTCCGGGGCGACCCCGGCCTCGTCCAGGGCCTGCTGGGCGACCTTCGCCATCTCGTAGACGGCCCAGCGGAAGACCGCCTGGCCCTCCTGGCGCAGCGCCGGGTAGCGCACCTCGGCGGAGTCCTGGTCGCGGTAGACGTCCCAGGGCAGCGTCTGGGTGATGGTGTCGGACTTGTCGCCCTCCGAGCCCCAGACGGTGGGGCCGATCGCGGGCTCCTTGGAGGGGCCGACCACCACGGCGCCGGCGCCGTCGCCGAACAGGAAGGCCGTCGCACGGTCCTCCAGGTCGGTCAGGTCCGAGAGCCGCTCGACGCCGATGACCAGCACATGCTCCGCGCTGCCGTCGGTGATCATGCCCTTGGCGAGGGCCAGCCCGTAGCCGAAGCCGGCACAGCCCGCCGAGATGTCGAAGGCGGCCGGCTTGCCGGTGCCCAGCAGATGGGCGATCTCGGTCGCGATCGCCGGGGTCTGCTTGAAGTGCGAGACCGTCGAGACGATCACGGCGCCGATCTGCTCCGGGCTCAGGCCGGCGTCGGCGATGGCCTTGCCGCCCGCCTCCACGGACATGGTGGCGACCGTCTCATCCGGACCGGCCCAGTGCCGGGTGGCGATGCCCGAGCGGGAACGGATCCACTCGTCCGAGGAGTCGATGTGCTTGAGGATCTCCTCGTTGGGCACCACCCGGGTCGGACGGTAGCCACCGACGCCGAGAATGCGCGCGTACGGGGCGCCCTTACTGGGCTTGATCTTCGCGGTCATGCTTCTCGGAGCTCCTCTTCGGCCGGTGTGGCGAGGGCGGGAATGGCGTGCTCCTCGATCAGCGCACGGGCCGCGTCGAGATCGTCCGGAGTCTTCAGCGCCAAGTTGGTGACGCCCGGCAGCGCACGCTTGGCGATGCCGGTGAGCGTGCCGCCCGGGGCCACCTCGATCAGCGCGGTGGCGCCCAGCTCCTGGAAGGTCTCCATGCACAGATCCCAGCGCACCGGGTTGGACACCTGGGCGACCATGCGCTCGATCACCCCGGCCCCGGACGCCACGACCCCGCCGTCCCGGTTGGAGACGTAAGCGGTGCGCGGATCGGCCACCGGAACGCCCGCGACCAGGGCCTCGAGGGCGGCGACCGCCGGGGTCATATGGTCGGTGTGGAACGCGCCGGCCACCTTGAGCGGTACGACGCGGCGCACCCCCTCGGGCTTGTCCGCGGCCAGCGCCGCCAACTGCTCGGCGGTGCCCGCTGCCACGATCTGCCCGGCCCCGTTGACGTTCGCCGGGGTCAGCCCGTGCTTGTCGAGATGGGCGACGACATCGTCCTGCTCACCACCCAGTATGGCGGCCATGCCGGTCTCGGTACGGCTCGCGGCCTCCGCCATGGCGAGCCCGCGCCTGCGGACCAGCACCATGGCCGCCTCGTCGGTGAGTACGCCCGCGGCCACGGCCGCGGTGATCTCGCCGACGCTGTGGCCCGCGACCGCGCCGATACGGCTCGGCAGCCCCGCGAGACCGGTCGCGCCCTCGATGCCCTCGCCGAACAGCGCGTGGGCGGAGACCAGACCGGCGGCCACCAGCAGCGGCTGGGCCACCGCGGTGTCGCGGATCTCCTCCTCGTCGGCCTTGGTGCCGTAGTGGATGAGGTCCAGCCCGGACACGGCCGACCACCACGTCAGGCGTTCGGTGACGCCGGGCAGGTCGAGCCAGGGGGTGAGGAAGCCGGGCTTTTGAGCGCCCTGGCCGGGAGCGACGAGTACGAGCACTCTCACACTCTCTCTTGTGGATGGTCCGACTCGCCCGTGAGGACAAGGACGAAGAACCGTCAGGGGAATTGTGGAGGTCCAACAAACGGTCAGGGCAATATGTTCGCGTCGGCGAGACGGCCCAGGATCAGGGCTATGCGCAGAGTAAACGCCGACCTGACGTCGGAAGGTGACCATCCGGTGACGTCCGTCACACGTCGTAGCCGGTAGCGGACGGTGTTCGGGTGAACGAAGAGCATCCGGGCCGCCCCCTCCAGACTGCTCGCCTGTTCGAGGTACACACTCAGCGTCTCGAGCAGTGCCGACCCGGCTTCCTCCAGCGGTCTGTAGATCTCCTCCACCAACTGCTCACGGGCAGCGGGGTCCCCGGCCATCGCGCGCTCGGGCAGCAGATCGTCCGCGAGTACCGGACGGGGCGCGTCCGGCCAGGCGGTGCACGCCTTCAGCCCGGCCGCCGCCGCCCCCGCCGAGCGGGTCGCGGCCAGCAGGTCGGAGACCACGGGACCGGCCACCACCGGACCCGGGGCATACGGCCCGATCAGCGCCTTCGCCGCCTGGAGCGGATTGTCCGAGCCGCCCGCGACCACCACCAGCCGGTCGCCCAGCACTCCGGTGAGGACTTGCAGCTTGGCGTGGCGGGCGGCCCGCCGGATGGCCTCGACCGTCAGCTCGCTGTCCCCGTCGGGCGCGGTGCCCAGCACCACGCACACATGCTCGGGGGAGTTCCAGCCGAGCGCCGCGGCGCGGGACAGCGCCCCCTCGTCCGCCTCCCCGGACAGCACCGCGTTGACCACCAGTGACTCCAGCCGGGCGTCCCAGGCCCCGCGCGCCTCGGCGGCCTGCGCGTACACCTGGGCGGTGGCGAAGGCGATCTCCCGCGCGTACACCAGCAGCGCCTCGCGCAGCACCGACTCATCGCCCGGGGCCGCCACGTCGTCGATCGCCGACTCCATGACCTCGATGGTGGTGCGGACCATCTCCACGGTCTGCCGCAGCGTGATCGCCCGGGTCAGCTCGCGCGGGGCGGTGCCGAACACATCGGTGCTGATCGCCTGGGGCGCCTCGGGGTGGCGAAACCATTCGGTGAAGGCCGCGATGCCCGCCTGTGCCACCAGCCCGATCCAGGAGCGGTTCTCGGGCGGCATCGCGCGGTACCACGGCAACTGCTCGTCCATGCGCGCGATGGCGTTGGCGGCGAGCTTCCCGGAGGACTTCTCCAGGCGGCGCAGGGTGGCACTGTGCGGATGCGGGGTGTTCGAGGCTGGTTCAGGCACGAGGACAAGACTGCCTTATCGGGTGGTGAGCGCTGGGGGCGGGAGGCTACGCGGGGGTAGGGACGGGGCCGGGGCGGACGGGTAGGGGCGCACTACCGTGGACCGGGTGATGTGGATACAGCGGTCCGGTGCACGGTATCCGGGTGGGGACGGCGCGGGCATCGAGACGCGCCACGCCTTTTCCTTCTCTGGGTACTACGACCCCGGCAACGTGCGGTTCGGGTCCCTCGTCGCCTGCAACGAGGAGCGGCTCGCCCCCGGTGCGGGCTTCGCCGAGCATCCGCACCGCGATATGGAGATCGTCACCTGGGTCGTCGAGGGCGAACTGACCCACGAGGACTCCACCGGCGCGCGGACTGTGGTGCGCCCCGGCGATGTGCAGCGGCTCAGCGCCGGAAGCGGAGTGCGTCACACCGAGCGCAACGCGGGCGCGGAACCGCTCACCTTTGTCCAGATGTGGCTGGTGCCGGGCCCGGGCGCCGCGACGGAGCCCGGGTACGAGGTGGTGCGCGGCATCGCCGACGGCACCCCGTACGCACTGGAGCGCACCGAGGCGGTGCTGCATGTGCGGCGGCTGGCGGACGGCGAGCGCACCGCGCTGCCGGACGCGCCGTGGATGTACGCACACGCGGTGCGTGGCGCGGCGCGGATCGAGGGGGAGAGACTCGGACCCGGCGACGCGGCCCGGATCACGGGTGCCGAGGGTCTGGAGGCATGCGCCGAGGGCCCCGCCGAGCTGCTGATCTGGGAGCTGCACGCGGAGCCGGTCTACGGCTGAGGGGCTTACGGCTCTACGGCTGAGGGGCTTACGGCCGAGGGGTCCGACGCGTTCAGCTCGGTCAGGACCGCGTCGGTGAGCGTCGGCCAGACCTCGATCGCCCAGGGGCCGAAGGCCCGGTCGGTCAGGGTGACGCAGGCGGCGCGGGCGTCCGGGTCGACCCACAGGAACGTCCCGGACTGGCCGAAATGCCCGAAGGTGCGGGGCGAGGAGGCGGCACCGGTCCAGTGCGGCGACTTGCCGTCGCGTATCTCGAAGCCGAGCCCCCAGTCGTTGGGCCGCTGATGTCCGTAGCCGGGCAGCACACCCGTGAGACCCGGGTGGACCACGGACGTGGCCTCGGCCAGCGTCTCGGCCGCCAGCAGCCGCGGGGCCTGGAGCTCCGCCGCGAAGCGCACCAGGTCGTCCACGGTCGAGACGCCGTCCTTGGCGGGCGAGCCGGTCAGCTCGGTGGCGGTCATGCCGAGCGGCTCCAGCACCGCCTGGCGCAGATACTCCGGGAACGGGATGTCCGTGGCCTTGGCGATGTGATCGCCCAGCACCTCGAACCCGGCGTTGGAGTAGAGCCGGCGGTTGCCCGGCGCGGCGACCGGGCGGTGCTCGTCGAAGGCGAGCCCGGAGGTGTGCGCCAGCAGATGACGCACCGTGGAGCCCTCGGGCCCGGCCGGTTCGTCCAGCTCCACCGCGCCCTCCTCGACGGCGAGCAGCGCGGCGTAGGCGGCGAGCGGCTTGGTGACCGAGGCGAGGGGGAAGCGATGGCCGGTCGGGCCGTACGATCCGGCCAGGGTGCCGTCCGCGCGTACGACGGCGGCCGCCGCCGTCGGGACCGGCCAGTTCTCGATCATCCGCAGGCTCTCCATGCCCATGAGCCTACGGGGTTGCCCGGCGGGGTCGTTCCCCTCCCCGTGGCACGTCGGCGCGGCCGGATGGCCGGGCAGGGGCCCGCGCGCATCCGGGCCGCCCGGCCGGGGTCTGGGGCGGTGCCCCGGTTGAGGGAAGGGGCGGGGAGGGGAAGGACCCGCCGTAGGCGCCGAGGTTCCGCCCAATCTTCCCTTGCTTGGAGTGCACTCCAAGTCAATAGCGTTGAAGACGTCGATGAGGCGTGCGGCTCTGCGACCTGCGAGAGGTGAATCGGCATGACCCTGATGGAGAGCGCCCCGGTGAAGGTACGCGCCTGTGCGGGGAGGGGCGGGCACCCCCGGCCCAGCGGGCGGGACGGCTACACGATCAGTGAGGTGGTCGCCCATACCGGGCTGACCGCGCACACCCTGCGCTGGTACGAGCGGATCGGGCTGATGCCGCATGTGGACCGTACGCACACCGGCCAGCGCCGCTTCACCAACCGCGACCTGGACTGGCTCGGCCTCGTCGGCAAGCTGCGGCTGACCGGAATGCCGGTCGCGGACATGGTCCGCTACGCCGAGCTGGTGCGCGAGGGCGAGCACACCTTCGCCGAGCGTGAGGAGCTGCTGACCAGGCACCGCGCGAATGTGCGGGAGCGGATCGCCGAGCTCCAGAGCACGCTCGAAGTCCTCGACTACAAGATCGATGTCTACGCTGACGCCCGACGGGCGTCGGAGAGGTTTGACCCCGTATGAGTAACAGCACCAACGAGACCATCGCGACCGTCGGCCTGGGGGCCGGCGGACCGGAGGTCGGCGTCCAGGGCCTGGGCTGCATGGGCATGAGCTGGGGCTACGGACCGACCCATGACGAGGCGGAGGCGCGGGCCACGCTGGAGCGGGCCCTGGAGCTGGGCGTCACGCTCTTCGACACCGCCGATGTCTACGGCTTCGGGCGGAACGAGGAGTTCATCTCCCCTTTCGTCCGGGCCCACCGTGACCGGATCACCCTGGCCACCAAGTTCGCCATCGAGCGCGACGCGAGCGATCCGTTCGGCAACATGCGGATCCACAACGACCGCCCGTACATCCGCCGGGCCATCGAGGGCAGCCTGCGGCGGCTGGGGGTCGACCATGTCGACCTCTACTACATGCACCGGCGCAACCCCGAGGTGCCGCTGGAGGAGAGCGTCGGAGCCATGGCCGAGCTGGTGGCCGAGGGGAAGGTCAAGCACCTCGGGCTGAGCGAGGTCACGGCCAAGGAGCTGCGCGCGGCACACGCGGTGCATCCGATCGCGGCGGTGCAGTCGGAGTGGTCGCTGTTCACCCGCGATGTGGAGGGCGGCGGAGCGAACAGCGTCGCGGCCACCGCCGCCGAGCTGGGCGTCGCCCTCGTCCCGTTCTCGCCGCTCGGCCGCGGCTTCCTCACCGGCTCCTTCGTCCAGGCCGAGCAGGAGCTGACCGAGGGCGACTCCCGCCGCCTCCAGCCCCGCTTCACCGGTGACAACGCGGCCACCAACGCCGCGCTGCTGGAGCCGATCCGCAAGATCGCCGAGGCGCGCGGGGCCACGCTCGCCCAGATCGCGCTGGCCTGGGTGCAGCAGCGGGCCCAGGTGCACGGGCTCGCCGTGGTGCCGATCCCCGGCACCCGCACCCGCGCCCGGATCGAGCAGAACACCGGCGCGACCCGGATCGAGCTGAGCGCGGACGAGCTGGCCGCGCTGGAGCCGATCGCCGGACAGGTGGCGGGCGCCCGCTACGCCGATATGAGCCTGACGAGCGCGGGCCGGGAGTAGCCTGCCGCGCCGGGCCGCGCCGGGGGAGGCGGCCGGTGCGCGGTGCTCCCGGCGCGCCGGGCAGTGCCCTGGCTTGTGCGGAGGGCGTAGTGCCTGGGCTTGTGCGGCGGACCACGCATGACGATGCCGCCGGTGCGCGGTGCGCGGTGCGCGGTGCGCGGTGC
>NZ_JAHLEM010000345.1 GCF_018883605.1 Streptomyces niphimycinicus
ACGCGCCGGCCGGGCGGGCGGACAGGACAGTGGCGGGGCTTCTTGACCAAGCTCCTATGAGGTCACGGACGCCCGTCCGGTCGCGTGCGAGGCGGCTCCTCCGAGCGGATCGACAAATCCAGTACAAGACAGTCGAGACGTCGGTCAGTCCGTGAGTCAGACCCGTCGGAGAAGCCACGTCACATCCTCACTGTCAGTCCTCGGAGCCCGGATCGGTTCGCTCGGCCGGGGCCGAGGGCAGCAGATGAATGAGCAGCAGAACGATCCCGGAAATCATGAACACGCGCGTGGCGGCCTCCAGGCCATTCCACTTCTCCGACTGCCACATGGCGAACCACTCGCCGCCGATGCCGATGAACCCGGCGCCGAAGAGCAGCATCAGCATCAACAGCCCCACGGTGCCGGTCTGACGGGCGCGGCGGACGCGGCCCGTGGGCGGCCCCGCGAACCACATGGCCGTCGCGGCGAGGAGGACAAGAGCGGAGAGGGTCTCCCAGACGATGATGGCGACGTAGGCGGTGTCCTGGAGCGCGGTGGAGTCGATGGCCCGCCACATCAGGTCGTCGTCCTTGAACGTGGTGTCCATCGCCAGAACATGCCGCACGAACTGCTGGTTGCTGTCGAAGTCGGTGATGTTCCCGAAGGCGACGAGCGTGATGTACAGCGCGATCGTCCCGGTGAGCACCCCCGAGGTCATCGCGTAGATACGGGGTGAACGTATTCTGCCGGTTCGCTCTGTCACGATGACCTCTGTCTCCCGTTGGATCCCGCTGACCATGAAGCGTGCGGGAGCCGTAGCGTACAACTGACCGGATCGAAGCGGTGATGGACGCCGTACAGGCGCTGTGCAGAGGCCGTACGGCTGTCGAGCCGGGCCGAGGCGGGGGAGACGCGGGTCACATGCGCCCATGTCACAGCGGGTCGGGCTATCCCGTCTCAGGGGTGTAGACACTGAACGACCACAGAGGAGCACACCATGGACGCGCGACTGAACTACACCGCCGGCCAGACCGCCGGCAAGGTCCTGAGGCCCATCATGGCGGCGGGCCGGGCGGTCAAGGAGTCGCCGCTCCCGGCGGCGACGCAGGAGCTGGTGGCGATACGGGTGAGCCAGATCAACGGCTGCGCCGTCTGCATCGACATGCACACCAAGGAAGCCGCCGCGGCCGGTGAGACCCCGGTGCGGCTGAACCTGGTCGCGGTATGGCGGGAGGCCACCGTCTTCACCGATGCCGAACGGGCCGCGCTGGCGCTCGCGGAGGAGGGGACCCGGGTCGCGGACGCGGCTCGTGGGGTCGGCGACGAGGTGTGGGCGAATGCCACCAAGCACTATGACGAGGAGCAGCTCACCGCCCTGGTGATCCTGGTCTCCTTCATGAATATGGTGAACCGGCTGAATGTCATCACCCAGCAGCCCGCGGCCGGTGACTACGAGGCCGGGCAGTTCCACTGACCGGCAACGGCAACAGCGATGCCATCGGCAACGGCAACGGCAATGCCATCGGCAACGGAGTCGGCAACGGGCCCAGGGGAAAGGGGGAATCGGCGTGAACAAGGTCGAGGAGTTCGAGGAGCTGCGGCCGCTGCTGTTCTCGATCGCCTATCGGATCCTGGGCAGTGTGAGCGAGGCCGAGGACGCGGTGCAGGAAGCCTGGCTGCGCTACGACGGCTCGGCGACCCGGCCCACGTCGACCAAGGCGTTTCTCTCGGCCACGGTGACGCGGATCTCGATCGATGTGCTGCGCTCGGCGCGCGTGCGACGGGAGGAGTACGTGGGCCCGTGGTTCCCCGAGCCGCTGCTCAGCGATCCGTATCAGGATCCGGCCCGGGCGGTGGAGCTGGCCGACTCGGTGTCGATGGCGGCGCTGTTGCTGCTGGAGCGGCTCAGCCCGCTGGAGCGGGCGGTGTTCGTGCTGCGGGAGGTGTTCGCCTTCGGGTTCGACGAGGTCGCCACGGCGGTGGGACGGTCGGAGGCGGCGTGCAGGCAGTTGCTGGTGCGGGCGCGGCGGCATATGGAGGCGGGGCGGCCGCGGTTCGAGGCGGACCGGCGGGAGCGGCAGGAGCTGGCCACGCGGTTCTTCGACGCGCTGAAGGGCGGTGATGTGGGCGCGCTGCGGAATCTGCTGGCCGCCGATGTGCAGTTGGTCGGGGACGGCGGCGGCAAGGCCCCGCGGCTGGCCAAGGCCGTCATGGGCGCGGAGAACGTGGCCCGGCTGCTGGGCACGGTCTTCCCCTGGCTGTTGCGGATCGATGTGTCGTTCGAGCTTCATGAGGTCAACGGCCAGCCCGGCGCGGTCTTCCGGGAGCGGGACGGCAAGGTGCTCCAGACCCTGGTCCTCGATGTGCTCGACGGGCAGATTCAGGCCATCCGCACGGTGATCAATCCCGACAAGCTCGGCCACCTCGGACCGGTCGGCGACGCCTGGGCCGTCGACCGCGAGGTGCGGCGGGCCCGTCGGCGGTCGACCTGACCCCGGGACATGGCCTCCCACCCGTGACCAGTCCGACACCCTGATCGTTCGACGATCTTGATAGTCTCGGGGAGCCAGTCGTGCCACATCCGAGGCCAGGGAATCCGGTGTGAATCCGGAGCTGACGCGCAGCGGTGAGGGGGACGGGCGGGGCATGTGACACCCACTGGGAGGAGTCCGCGACGGCCGCGAAGCCGCCGCGGACGAGCCCGGGAAGGGGCCCCGTCCGGACGAACCCGAGTCCGAAGACCTGCTGGCACCTCCGCGCCCCGGGCGGGGAGGACGTCCGTAGGCCAGGCTCCGCGTACGAGCCCCGACAACCGAGGCATGCCCGTGCTCTGCTCTGCCCGCCGTACCGCGGCCCTTCTGCTCGCCCCCGCCCTCCTGCTCACCGCGTGCGGTGGCTCCGGCGGCGACGGCGCGGCCGACACAAAGCCCGCCGGTGCGGGCTTTCCCCGCACCATCGACAACTGCGGCCACAAGGTCACGGTGAAGTCCGCCCCCAAGCGCGCCCTCTCGCTCAACCAGGGCACCACGGAGATCCTGCTCTCCCTCGGCCTCGCCGACCGCGTGGCGGGCACCGCCACGTGGACCGACCCGGTGATGAAGGGCCTGGAGAAGGCCAATGCGACGGTGCCGCGCCTGGCGGACAACGCGCCGTCCTTCGAGAAGGCCCTGGACGCCGAACCCGACTTCGTCACCGCCTCGTTCGTCTCCACCCTCGGCAAGGGCGGCGTGGCCACCCGCGAGCAGTTCGAGAAGCTGGGCGTGCCCACGTATGTCTCGCCGTCCGACTGCTCGGCGGGCCGGGACCCCGACAGCGGTGGCGATGGCTCCCGCAGCAAGCCGCTCACCCTGGACGCCGTCTACGGCGAGATACGCGACCTGGCCCGCGCGTTCGGCGTCGACGAGCGTGGCGAGAAGCTCGTCGCGCGGTTGCGGCAGCGGGTGCGTACGGCCACCGAGGGAGTGGACGCCTCCGGCGTCTCGCTCATGTACTGGTTCGCCAACTCCCAGTCGCCCTACCTCGCCGGCTGCTGCGGTGCGCCGGGCGCCATCACCCGGGCCGTCGGAGCGAAGAACGTCTTCTCCGACACCCACGACGAGTGGCCGCAGATCAACTGGGAGACCGTGGCCGACCGCGACCCGGACGTCATCGTCATCGGCGATCTCACCCGCAAGCAGCAGACCGCGGAGACCGCCAAGGCCAAGATGCGTTTCCTGGAGACCAACGCCGCCACCCGCAATCTCACCGCCGTGAAGAAGAAGCGGTACGTGCTGCTCAGCGGGCAGGCGATGAACCCGTCCATCCGCACCGTCGAAGGGGTCGAGCAGGTCGCCGCCGGGCTGCGCGACTTCGGACTCGCCAAGTGACCACCCGCCTCCTGCTGCTGATCGCGGGAGGGCCTGCCGCGCTGCTCGCGTCGATCGCCGTCGCCGTGACCATCGGCCCCGCCGACATCTCCACGTCCGACGTCTGGGCGGCGGTCTCCGCCCATCTCGGCCTGGGCGAGAGCACGTTGCCACCGCTGCGCGACGGCATCGTATGGAACCTGCGCATGCCCCGCACCCTGCTCGCCGCGGTGTGCGGGGCGGGGCTGGCCCTGTGCGGGGCCGTGATGCAGTCCCTGCTGCGCAATCCGCTGGCCGACCCCTTCGTCCTCGGAGTGTCCTCCGGCGCCTCCACCGGTGCCGTCGCCGTGGTCGTCCTCGGCGTGGGCGGCGGGGCCGTGTCGCTGTCGGCGGGCGCGTTCACCGGCGCGCTGCTCTCCTTCGGACTGGTCCTGATGCTCAGCCACAGCCTCGGCGGCAGTACCGACCGTGTGGTGCTGTCCGGGGTGGCCGCCATGCAACTGTTCTCCGCGCTGACCTCGTTCACCGTCCTCACCTCCGCGGACGCCGACACCACCCGCGCCGTGCTGTTCTGGCTCCTCGGCTCGCTCACCGGCGCCGGCTGGAGCGATGTGCTGCTGTGTGCCGTCGTCCTGGCCGGCGTCCTCCTGGTCTGTCTCGGACACGCCCGCACCCTGGACGCGTTCGCCTTCGGCGAGGAGGCCGCGGCAGCGCTCGGCGTCCGGGTGGCCCGCACCCGCCTCGTCCTGCTGTGCGCGACGGCGCTGCTCACCGCGACCCTGGTCAGCTCCGCCGGGGCCATCGGCTTCGTCGGCCTGGTCCTCCCGCATGCCACCCGCGCCCTCACCGGGTCCGGCCACGCCCGCCTCCTGCCGGTCACCGCACTGGCCGGAGCCATCTTCCTGGTGTGGGTGGACACCGCCGCGCGCACCGTGATCGACCCCCAGGAGGTACCGGTGGGCGTGGTGACGTCCCTCATCGGCGTACCGGCCTTCGTCGCCGTGCTCTACCGCGGCCGGAGGAAGACATGACCGGCTCCCTTCCCACGGACCCCGCGGACGTCGCCGACCCCGTGGACCCCGCGGACACCGTGGACGCGCCACCCGGACTCCGCGCGGACCGGGTCAGCCGCCGCGCCGACGGCCGGCTCATCGTCGACGGCATCACCCTCACCCTGCGCCCCGGCGAGACGCTGGGCCTGCTCGGCCCCAACGGCTCCGGCAAATCCACTCTGCTGCGGCTGCTCGCCGGGATCCTCGCCCCCTCCGCCGGAGTCGTCACCCTGGACGGCCGCCCACTGCCGAGCGTCGGCCGCCGCGCCACGGCCCGCCGTATCGCCACCGTCGAACAGCACGCCCACACCCAGACCGAACTGACCGTCCGCGAGGTCGTGGCCCTTGGCCGCATCCCGCACCGGCGCGCCTGGTCGTCGTCCACCGCCACGGACACCCGGGCCGTGGACGCGGCCCTGGAGCACACCGGGCTGACCGACCGGGCCGGTCAGTCATGGCACACCCTCTCCGGCGGCGAACGCCAGCGCGCCCAGATCGCCCGGGCCCTCGCCCAGGAGCCGTACGAGCTGCTGCTCGACGAGCCGACCAACCACCTCGACATCCAGCACCAGCTCGACCTGCTCGACCTCGTCGTCGGCCTGCCGATCGCCACCGTCATCGCCCTCCACGACCTCAACCTCGCCGCGATGTACTGCGATCGCCTGCTCGTCCTCCGCGAGGGACACGTCGTGGCCGAGGGCACTCCCGGCCAGGTGCTGACCCCGTCCCTGATCGAGCAGGTCTACGGCGTCCAGGCCGATGTCACCCACGATCCGGGCCACCCGGTCATCCGCTTTCTGCGCCGCACACCGAAGCCGTGAGCGGCGGCAGGTATCCTGCCGAGCGGTTGCAGGTTGCATGAACGACGGCGGCTGGACGGTTCTGGCGCGCTTTACCACTAGGCGGCTCTGGAAGGATCCACCACGTGAGCGATGCCGCGGACACCCCGCCCCCCGAGGACGCCCCGATCCGGGTGCTGATCGCGGATGACCAGGCGATGGTGCGCACCGGGTTCCGGCTGATTCTCGACTCCCAGCCCGGAATCGAGGTGGTGGGCGAGGCCGCCGACGGCGCCGAATGCGTGGAGCTGGCCCGGCGGCACCGCCCCGATGTGTCCCTGGTCGACATCCGTATGCCGAAGCTGGACGGCCTGGAGGCGACCCGGCTGCTGGCCGGTCCCGGAGTGGTGAATCCGCTGCGGGTCGTCGTGGTCACCACCTTCGACCAGGACGACTATGTGCACACCGCGATCCGCAACGGCGCCTGTGGCTTCCTGCTCAAGGACGCCGGTCCCGAACTCCTGGTGGAGGCCGTGCGGTCGGCCGCGCGCGGTGGTGCGCTGGTGTCTCCCGCGATCACCGTGCGTCTGCTGCGGCAGTGGGCGAGCCGCCCCGGCGCGGCCACCGGGGCGAACCCGCTGACCGACCGGGAGCTGGATGTCGCCCGGCTGGTGGCGGTGGGCCGGACCAACCAGGAGATCTGCGGCGAACTGCATCTGTCGCTGTCCACGGTGAAAACCCACCTGAGCAACATCCAGACCAAGCTCGCCGTCCGCAACCGCGTGGAGATCGCGGCCTGGGCCTGGGACACCGGAGCGGTGCGCAACCGCTAGTCAGCGGGTCCGCCCGTCATGACGTGTGCCAGTCGGGGTGGCCGGGCATGGCCGGGAGCTTCGTGGAGTACAGCCAGGAGCGCAGGAACGGCCCCAGGTCGCGGCCGGCGGCGCGGCTCGCCAGACGGATGAAGTCCGCGGTCCCCGCCGTGCTGTCGCGGTGCTCCGCCACCCAGGCCCGCTCGATGCGCTGGAACGTGGCCTCGCCGACCTTCTGCCGCAGCGCGTACAACACCAGAGCACCACCCTGGTAGGCGCCCCAGCCGTAGGGAGCCCTGTCCTTGGGCGTGAAGGCGCCGAGGCGGGGATCGGCGACCGGCCCCTGCTTGCGCAGTTGGGCGGTGGCCTCCCGGTACGCGCTCTTCATGGCGTCGGCCGGATCGATGCCGCGCGCCTCCTGGTTCCACAGGTCCTCGTAGTAGACGGCGTGGCCCTCGTTGAGCCACAGATCCCGCCACCGGCGAGGAGAGACGCTGTTGCCGAAGTACTCGTGGGAGATCTCGTGCGCGACGATCGAGTCCGAGCCGTTGGCCTCCATACCCTCCTTGGTGAGCTCCTCGGTGGCGAGCAGGGTCAGGGACTGCGTCTCGAGCTCACCGCCCATCGGGGTGGCGTAGATGCCGTACGTCCGCAGCGGGAACGGGCCCAGCCGTTGGGTCAGGAAGCGCAGCGCCTTGGGCACGACCCTGTCGAGCTGTGGCATGAGGTCATTGACCTGGCCGGTGGGCAGGGCGTGGCGCAGCTTGATCCCATCCGGTCCCCGCCGCTCGACCACGGTGAAGTGGCCGACGCCGATCTGGATGAGTTCGGGCGCGAGCTTTTGGCGGCTCTCGAACCGGCGGACCGTATACGCCCCTTCGCGCCGGGTGGCGGTGAGTTCGCCGTTGGCGATGGCGTTCATCCGCGAGGGTGCGGCGATGGTGATGGTGGTCGGCGCCTTCTGGTCCGGGTGGTCGGCGAACGCCGCGATCCGATGCGCGCCAGAGGGCTGGTTGATGGTCTGGACGACCCCCTTCGCCCGCACCATCCCGATTGCCGAGGTGCCGAGTTTCCCGGCTTCCTCAGGGCCCGCCACGGGCGCGCGTACGGTCACCTCCACCGAGAAGTCCCGGCCGTCGGCCACCGGGTCCGCGGGAGTCACGCGCAGCTCCTGACCGGAGCGGGTCCAGGTCGCCTTGTGGCCGTCGACCGTCACCGAACGGACCGTGGTCCCGGTCAGGTCGAGGTTGAAACGGGACAGGGCGTGGGTGGCCCGGCCGCGTAGCGTGGTGGTCGCCGTGTACGTCTTGAAGTCCTCGGCGAAGCGCAGCGCCAGGTCGGTATGGCGCACGGTGTAGCCCCCGTTGCCGAGCCCGGGGTGCAGCGTGTCCCCGATCCCGGCGGCTCCGGGCGCGGGGGTGGTACGGGTGCCGCTCTGGGCGGATGCCGCGTCGGGCGTGCAGCCGACCGCGCCCGTCAGGGCGGTGGCCAGCGCCGTGACGAGCCACGGCGTGAGGGTCGAGTGTCGTGTGTGACGAGCCATGGGCCGAGAGTCGCCCACGGGGCAACCGCCGTGGATCCACCGAATAGCGGGTTCACGGCCATCGGCGTCGGCCGAAAGAACGACCGGCGCGGAAGACCTTGCGTGCGGCCGGGATCGGTCGTCCTTCGGGGGCCGCACCGTCCTCGGGCCATCGGCTTCCCGGGCCTGGAGACGATCGGCGGATGATGGACCCTGAAGGGGGGCCGACCCCGGGACGAATCACCACACACGCCGGACCCCTCCGCAGAGGCGCGGCGCGCTCCCCGTACACGGCACTGCGGTTGGCCCGGCCGCGTGTGCTCCGCATCACGGAAACACCCCCTGCGCCGCGGACAGTTCACGGTATGACGCACACTCCCACGGCCTTCCGCCCCCGGCGGGGCACGGCGCCGGGCCAACGGGCCACGGGGCTGTCGCGGCGCCTGCGCGGCCACCGAGCATCCCGCTCCGGCGGCCGTACGCCGAAGGCCGCGCTCCGGCGCGACATCCAGGGGCTGCGCGGGCTGGCCGTCACCCTGGTCGTGCTCGCGCACGCGGGAGTTCCGCGCGGCGTGTCCGCCGCGGGCACCTGGCTGGGGCTGTCCGGCATCGCCGCGTCGGCGGTGCTGTACGACGACGACACCCCGTTCCCCGGCCACTTCGCGCTGCTGCCCGTGCTGGGTGCGGCCCTGGTGATCGCGGGCGGGTGCCACACGGCTCCGTCCGTCGCCTCCCGGCTGCTCGCCGTGCGCCCCGCGACATGGGTGGGCGACCTGTCGTACGGCTGGTATCTGTGGCACTGGCCGCTGCTGCTGATCGGCCCCGTGGCGCTGGGACGGCCCGCCGGGACCTGGCCGAACCTCGCGCTGTGCGCCGCCGCCCTGCTGCTGGCATGGGTCAGCCTGCATCTGGTGGAGAACCCGGTCCGGTTCCGCGGCCCGCTGCGCCGGGACCGGACCTCCGAGAAGGTCGTCGTCCTCTTCGGGGACTCCCACGCCGCCCAGTGGTTTCCGGCGCTGGAGATGCTGAGCCGCCGGTACGGCTGGAAGCTGGTGTCGCTGACCAAGTCGTCCTGCAAAACCGCCGAACATCACCATCGTCAACAGCCACCGGCCGTACGAGGCGTGCGACACCTGGCGCAACGAGGCGCTGAGGCGGATCGAGCGGCTGCACCCGGTGCTGGTCGTGGCCTCCTCCTCCGAGGCGGGCACATCGGTGCGGCCGCTGCGGGATCCGCCGCGGGACTGGGCCGCGGGATACGAACGCGTCTACCGGCAACTGGCCCGCGCCGCCGACCAGGTGGCCGTACTGCTCGACAACCCCTGGCCGAAGGACGATCCCGTCGAGTGCGCGGCGAGCCGACCCCTGCGGCTGCGGGGCTGCGAGCCGGACCAGCGCGACGCCGTCAAGGACCCCACCCGCCGGGAGGCAGGCCGGCAGGGCGCCCGCCGCGCCGGTGCCGCCGTGGTCGATCCGAAGCCATGGCTGTGCCCCCGGTCGGGCGGGTGCCCGGTGGCCGTGGGCGACACCTTCGTCTACCGCGACGAGAGCCACCTGGCCGAGTCCTACGTCGAGGCGCTGGCCCCGGTGCTGCGCCAGGAGCTGCGGAAACAGGGGGCGACCGGCGACTGAGTACTCAGCGTGCCGGCACAGGGGCGTGGCGCGGCTTGTAGGGTACGTGCCATGCCGGATGCCCCGCCCCGCCCAGAGCCGTTCGCCCCGCAGACCGCACCCGCCGCGCTCGAGGACCTTCGCACGCGGCTGCGCGCGACCCGCTGGCCGGACGCGCCCGAGGACGCCGGGTGGTCGCTGGGCACGGACCTCGACTACCTCCGCGAACTCGTCGCCTACTGGGCGGAGGAGTTCGACTGGCCCGCCCAGGAGGCGGCGCTCGGCCGGCTGCCCCGCTACCGCGTCCGGCTCGGCGGCCTCGGGATCCACTTCGCCCACGTCCGGGCCGCGGCTCCGGTCGGACCCGCCCTGCCGCTGGTCCTCAGCCACGGCTGGCCTGACTCGTTCTGGCGCTATGCGAAGGTCATCCCGCTCCTCACCGACCCCGGCGCGCATGGCGCCGACCCCGCCGACGCGTTCGACGTGGTCGTGCCCGACATGCCGGGCTTCGGCTACTCCGACCGGCCCACCGGGGCGCCGCTGAACTCCATCGCCGTGGCCGGGCTGTGGGCCGAGCTGATGGACGTCCTCGGCTATGCGCGGTTCGGCGCGGCGGGCGGGGACATCGGCAGCCATGTGAGCCGCTACCTCGGACTCGACCACTCCGACCGGGTGGTGGCCGTGCACCGCATGGACGGCGGTCTGCCCGTCTTCACCGGCGACCCGGCGGACCTCACGCCCGCGGAGCGCGCCTGGTTCGAGGTCGTGTCGGCCTGGGGCGCGGCCGAAGGCGCCTACGCCGCCATGCACCGCACCAAGCCGCAGACCGCCGCCTTCGGGCTCACCGACTCACCGGTCGGGCTCGCCGCGTGGATCGTCGAGAAGCTCCGTTCGTGGAGCGACTGCGACGGTGACATCGAGCGGTGCTTCACCAAGGACGAGATCCTCACCAACGTCACGCTGTACTGGCTCACGGGCACGATCGGCTCGTCGATGCGCATGTACCACGCCAACGCCGCGATCCCGCCCGAACAGCACGCCCGCCGGGTCGAGGTGCCGTCCGGCTTCTCGCTCTTTCGCGGCGACATCGTCCGCCCGCCGCGGGAGTGGCTGGAGCGCACGACGAACGTCGTCCGCGTGACCGAGCCCGCGCGCGGCGGCCACTTCGCGCCGTTCGAGGAGCCCGAGCTGTACGCGGAGGAGCTGCGCGCCTTCTTCCGCCCCTACCGGGCGGCGGCGACGGACTGAGCCCGCATTCCGCCGCCGCGCCCGGCCACGGCACACGTCAGAAGACACGCCACGCGTCAGGAGACACGCCACGCGTCAGAAGACACGCCACGCGTCAGAAGGCGGGCGCCGGAGTCGGTGCCGGTGCCGGGGCCGGGGTCGGTGTCCAGCGCAGGTGGACGGCCTGGTCGGCGGGGTCGGACCGGAGCAGGGACAGCCGGGGCCGTACGGCGTCGGTGCGCGCGGCCGGGGGCTTGCGGCGGCCCGCGCCGAACGGCATCGGCCACTCGGCGCCCGGCCCCCGGTACTCCTGCTCGGCCGCCGCGTGCAGCGTCCAGTGCGGGTCGTACAGATGGGTGCGCCCCACGGCACACAGATCGGCGCGGCCCGCCAGCAGCAGGGAGTTGACGTCGTCGTACGAGGCGATCGCGCCCACCGCGATGACGGCGGTGCCGGTGGCGGCGGCGACCTCATGGCGGATGCGGTCGGCGAACGGGGTCTGGTAGGAGCGGCCGAAGGCGGGGCGCTCGTCCTTGGTGACCTGCCCGGAGGACACGTCGATGGCGTCCGCCCCGTGGGCGATGAACGCGCGGGCGATCTCGACGGCGTCATGCTCGGTGTTGCCGTCCGGCACCCAGTCGGTGGCGGAGATGCGCACGATCATCGGCCGCTGCGCGGGCCACGCCTCCCGTACGGCGTCGAAGACCTCCAGGGGGAAACGCAGCCGGTTCTCCAGCGGGCCGCCGTATGCGTCGGTGCGGTGGTTGGCGACCGGGGAGAGGAAGGAGGACAGCAAATAGCCGTGGGCACAGTGCAGTTCGAGCAGATCGAACCCGGCCTCGGCGCCCCGGCGGGCGGCGGCGACGAAGTCCGCGGCGATCCGGTCCATCCCGGCGCGGGTGACCTCGCGCGGAACCGCGCAGCCGGGGCCGTACGGCAGCGCGGATGGGCCGACGGTCTCCCAGTTGCCCTCCGGCAGCGGTTCGTCCATGCCCTCCCACATCAGCCGGGTGGAGCCCTTGCGGCCCGAGTGGCCGAGCTGGAGGCCGATGCGGGCGGTGCTCCGCTCATGGACGTAGGAGACGATCCGCCGCCAGGAGTCGCGCTGCTCGCCGTTCCACAGACCTGTGCAGCCGGGTGTGATGCGGCCCTCGGGCGAGACGCACACCATCTCGGTCATCACCAGTCCGGCGCCGCCCATGGCCTTGGAGCCGAGGTGGACGAGGTGGAAGTCGCCGGGTACGCCGTCGACCGCGGAGTACATGTCCATCGGCGAGACGATCACCCGGTTCTTGAGCTCCAGCCGCCCCAGTCGGTACGGCTGGAACATCGCCGGTGCCACCGTGCCGAGGCCCTGCGCGGTGGCGAAGGCGGCGTCCACCTGGTCGGCGAAGTCGGGGTCGCGGGTGCGCAGATTGTCGTAGGTGATGCGGCGGGAGCGGGTCAGCAGGTTGAAGCAGAACTGGGTCGGCTCCTGGTGGGCGTACATCCCGATGTTCTCGAACCACTCCAGTGAGCCCTGCGCCGCCCGCTGGGTGGACTCCACGACCGGGCGCCGCTCGGACTCGTAGGTGGTCAACGCCCGCTCGGTGTCCGGGTGTTCGTGCAGACAGGCCGCGAGGGCGAGCGCGTCCTCCATCGCCAGCTTGGTGCCCGAGCCGATGGAGAAGTGCGCGGTGTGGGCGGCGTCCCCGATGAGCACGAGATTGCCATGGTGCCAGCGCTCGTTGCGTACGGTCGTGAAGTTCAGCCACTTGGAGTTGTTGGCGAACAGCCGGTGGCCGTCCAGCGCGTCGGCGAAAAGCTCGCGGACCCGCGCGACGGCCCGCTCGTCGGAGGCGCCCGGCGCGCCGTCGGCCCGGTCGGTGGCGTCGAAACCGGCCCGCCGCCAGACGTCCTCGTGCATCTCGACGATGAACGTGGAGCCGCTGTCGGAGTAGGGGTAGCCGTGCACCTGCATGACCCCCCATTCGGTCTGCTCGACGAAGAACTGGAACGCCTCGAAGACCCGGTCCGTGCCGAGCCACATGTACGTGCTGTGCCGCCGGTCCAGGGAGGGGCGGAAGACGTCCGCGTGGGCCGCCCGTACCGAGGAGTTGACCCCGTCGGCCCCCACCACCAGGTCATACGACGCCCGCAGCCGCTCGGTGTCCGGCGCGACGGTCGAGAAGCGCAGGGTGACGCCGAGGTCGCGGCAGCGCTCCTGGAGCAGGCGGAGCAGCTCCTTGCGGCTCATGGCGGCGAAGCCCTGGCCGCCGACGGTGTGGCTCTCGCCCCGGTAGTGGATGTCGATGTCGGTCCAGCGGGCGAAGCGCCGGGCCATGGCCTCGGCAATCGTGGTGTCGGCGTTCTCGATGCCGCCGAGCGTCTCGTCGGAGAAGACGACGCCGAAGCCGAACGTGTCGTCGGGGGCGTTGCGTTCCCAGACGGTGATCTCGTGGGCGGGATCGAGCTGCTTCATCAGGGCCGCGAAGTACAGCCCGCCGGGACCGCCGCCGATGATCGCGATGTTCACGGGGTTCCTCTCAACTCTCGGCGACGGCCTCGGTGGCCCGCTCGTCGTCATGGGCCGGGCGCACCTGGCGCAGCAGCTTGAAACGCTGGAGTTTGCCGCTGGTGTTGCGCGGCAGGGCGTCCTGGAACCGCACATCGCGCGGGTATTTGTAGGGCGCCAGGAGCTGCTTGACGTGGTCCTGTATCTCCTTCACCTTGGCCGCGTCGCCGGGCACACCGTCCCGCAGCACCACGAAGGCGCACACGACCGAGCCGCGCTCGGGGTCGGGGCGGGCCACGACGGCGGATTCCACGACGTCCGGGTGGGTGTCGATGGCGGACTCGACCTCGGGGCCGCCGATGTTGTACCCGGAGGAGACGATCATGCTGTCGCTGCGGGCGTGGTAGTGGAAGTAGCCGTCCTCGTCCCGGTGGAAGATGTCACCGGTGATGTTCCAGCCCTCCAGGACGTAGTCCCGCTGTCGTTCGCCATCGAGATAACGGCAGCCGACCGGGCCGATGACACCGAGTCTGCCCGGCTCTCCGGGGCCGAGCTCGGTGCCGTCGGGGCCGAGGATCGCGGCGCGGAAGCCGGGGACCGCCACTCCGGTGGCGCCGGGCCGGATGGCGTCCCCGGCGGCGGAGATGAAGATGTGCAGCAGCTCGGTGGCGCCGATGCCGTCGACCACCTTCAGACCGATGCGATCCCGCAGTTCCTCCCAGGTGGTGCGGGGTATGTGCTCGCCCGCCGAGACGCCTATCCGCACCCCGGCAAGCCGCTGTTCCCGTCCCTCGCGCAGGATCGCCCGGTAGGCGGTGGGCGCGGTCGCCAGCACGGTGACACCGTGCCGCCGCACGATCTCCGCGAGCTGCGGGGGCGTGGCGGACTCCGTCAGCAGGGCGCAGGCACCGGCCCGCAGCGGGAAGACGACCAGCATGCCGAGGCCGAAGGTGAAGGCCAGGGGCGCGGTGCAGGCCACCAGATCGTCCGGTACCAGGCCCAGGGTGCGCCGGCCGAAGGTGTTGTCGATGGACAGGATGTCCCGGTGGAAGTGCATGGTGATCTTGGGGGTGCCGGTGGATCCGGAGGTGGGGCCGAGGAGCGCCACATCGTCGGCGGCGGTGTCCACGTCGGTGAACTCGCCGGACTTGCCCGCGGCCCTGGCCACCAGATCCTCCCGGCCGCCACCGCCGTACCCGACCACCGTCAGCCCGGGCAGAGCGGTGTCCCGGACCGTGCGGACCTCGTCGGTGAACCGGTGGTCCACCAGGGCGATCGACGGCCGGGTGCGTTCGGCGATCGGGGTGAGCTCCCGGGCGCGCAGGGCGGCCATCGTGGTCACCACGACACCACCGGCCTTGAGGACGCCGAGCCAGGCCGCCACGGTCCAGGGGTTGTTGGGCGAGCGCAGCAGCACGCGCTGCCCCGGCACCAGGCCCAGCTCCTCGGTGAGCACCTGGGCGACCTGATTGGCGCGGGTGCGCAGTTGGCCGTACGTGCATACGCCGCCGGCCGGGGTACGCAGGGCGGGACGGCCGGGGCCGAACAGCGCGGTGGGGATGTCGATGAGCTCGGTGGCCGCGTTGAGCCGGTCCGGGTAGCGCAGCTCCGGCGTCGTGAACTCGAGCGTCGGCCACAGATGCGCGGGCGGCAACCGGTCGCGCGTGAAGGTGTCGATGTGCGCGGAGGGTGACAGGGGGAGCGGAAGAGTCACGGAAGAGTCCTTCCGGGAGCCCGCCGGGAAGCAGTGGCGGGTCAGGTGGCGCGGATCAGGCCCTCCTGGACGACGGTTGCCAGGTGGCGGTGATCGCGGGTGAAGAAGCGGCCCGTGCCCAGGCCGCGGCCCGCCTCGGCGGCGGCGGCTTCCTGGACGTAGAGCAGCCAGTCGCCCAGCGGCCCCGGACGGTGGAACCACATCGCGTGGTCG
The DNA here is from genome assembly GCF_018883605.1 of Streptomyces niphimycinicus. GTDB lineage: Bacteria > Actinomycetota > Actinomycetes > Streptomycetales > Streptomycetaceae > Streptomyces > Streptomyces niphimycinicus. The sequence continues at coordinate 15,249 of NZ_JAHLEM010000345.1, forward strand.
AGGCTGGCGGTGACCAGCCCGGGCCTGGCCCAGGACAGGTCGAGCACGCGCAGAACGGGTTCGAGGATGGTGTAGTCGCAGACGTACGCCAGGGCGGCCAGGTCCCGCTCCGCGTCGGTCAGCCCGTCGACCGGGCGGAGCGGGTCGAAGGGCCTCAGCCAGACCGCCTGGTGCGGAAGGCGCTCTCCCTCGACGGTGAGGTAGACCGGGCCGGGGACATGCCGCATATCGAAGCCGCGGCCGCCGGACCAGTACGCCTTGGACTCCTCGGTCATCGACCCGCCGTCGCGCTCCGCGAGGTATTCGGCCGAGCTGGGCAGGGTCTCCGGGTCGGGCACATCGTCGGCGAACGTGGCGTGGAAGGCCGCACCGGCCTCGCCCGCCGCGAAACCGGCCAGGCACACATACAGCGTTCTGCCGTTCTGGTAGCCGCGCACCTGCCGGGTGCTGTAGCCGCGCCCGTCGCGCACCACCTCCACCTCGTAGCGCACCTCGGCCCCGATATCGGCGGGCCGCAGAAAGTAACTGTGCATCGAGTGCAGCGACTTGCCGTCGGTCACCGACCGCATGGCCGCCGCCGCGGCCTGGGCGACCAGATCGCCGCCGTATGCCTTGGGCCAGGGGCAGGGCTGGGTGGTGGCGGTGAAGGCGAGGTCGAAGTGTTCGGGCTGGGCGGGCTTGAGGGTGACGGCGGCGGTGAAGACGGCCGAGGTGGGGGGCGTCCGGGTCATCGGCGGTCCAGCCAGTCGCGCAGCTCGGCGTCGGCGACATCGGGCAGGTTGACCACGATGTTCTCCGGTGTCCGGGTGGTCATCCAGGTCAGCGGCTTGGTGCGGGAGAGGTTGCACTCCACATGCGGCATGAAGGGCGGCACGAAGACCCAGTCGCCCTCCGCCATGTCGACATAGTCCTCGAACCGCTCGCCGAAGTAGATACGGGCCCGGCCGGAGAGGACATAGCCGCCGGTCTCGGCCTCGCCGTGGTGGTGGGTCACCGAGCGGTAGCCGGGTTCATTGCTCACCTTGCCGAACCAGAGGCGAGTGGCCGGGGTGTGCTGGATGCTCACGCCCGAGACGCGGACGGCACCGCCCGAGTCGGCGGTGTTGCCGCTCTCCAGGCCGCCGCGCGTCACCACGGGGGCGACGATGCCACTGGGCAGCCGGTACATCGAATTGTCGCCTTCGAGGCGGTACTTGCTCAGGTCGGGCTCCATGGGGTCGGCTCCGTTCAGTCGGGGACCAGGATCCGATGTCTCGTGTTTCTCACGGCCGTCATTTAAAGTCAATACGCCTGGATGGACCTGCCCGACCGCGGGACAGGACGGAACGCAACCGAGCCGGAGGCCCCATGACCCCCGTCCCCGTGAACCCGAGCACCCTGCCGACCCCCAGCGGCTACTCACACGGAACACTCGCCGGAAACACGCTTCACCTGGGGGGACAGACCGCCCTCGACGCCGAGATGAAGATCGTTCCGGGCGGTATCGTCGAGCAGTTCCGGCAGGCGTTCGGCAACCTGCTCACCACGCTGCGCGAGGCCGGCGGGCGCCCCGAAGACCTGGTGAGCGTGACCATCTACCTCACCGACATCCCCGACTACCAGGCGCACGGCAAGGAGATCGGCACGGTCTGGCGCGAACTGGCCGGGCCGGTCTACCCGGCCATGGCGGGCATCGGCTGCACGGCGCTGTGGCAGCCCGAAGCCATGATCGAGATCCTTGGCGTGGCCGTGATCCCGGAGGAACGACTCGTGGCGCCGCACACCGGGGGATGAGGCCGAGCCGGCGGAGCAAGTGATCGCTCCGCCGCGCCAGGCGTTAGGGTGCCGGTACATGACCGCGCAGACGACAACGGCCACCACCGCGGCGGGCGAGCGGGAGTCCCGCCACGCCCCGCTCATCCTCACGGTCTTCGGCCTCTACGCCCGGGGCGAGCACAACTGGCTCTCGGTCGCCTCGGTGATCAGCCTCATGGCGGACCTCGGCGTGGAGAGCCGGGCCGTGCGGTCCTCGGTCTCCCGGATGAAGCGCCGCGATGTGCTGCGCGGCGAGCGCCATGACGGTCTCGCCGGCTACTCGCTCGCCGACTCCACCCTCCAGACCCTCGCCGAGGGCGACGTACGCATCTTCCAGCAGGCCAGGGCGTCCCGCGAGAACGGCTGGGTCCTCGTCGTGTTCTCCGTGCCCGAGTCCGAGCGCGAGAAGCGGCACGCACTGCGGACGACCCTGACCCGGCTGGGCTTCGGCACCGCCGCGGCGGGCGTCTGGATCGCCCCCGGACATCTGGCGGCCGAGACCCGGCGCACCCTGGAACGCCGGGAGCTGTCCGCGTACGTCGACCTCTTCACCGGTGACCACTTCGCCTTCGGGGACCTGCGCGAGAAGGTCCGCTCCTGGTGGGACCTGGACGAACTCACCGCCCTGTACGCGGACTTCCTCAACCGGTACCGCCCCGTCCTGGACGCGATGACACGGCATGAGCCACCGCCGCTCGAGGCGTTCCGTACCTATGCGCCGATGCTGACCCAGTGGCGCCGCATGCCCTACCGCGACCCGGGACTTCCCCTGGAACTGCTTCCGCCGGAGTGGAACGGCGTGGCAGCGGGCGAACTGTTCCACCGGCTCCACACCCTGCTGAGCGCCCCCGCGGCGGCGCATGCCGCGGGGGTCCTCCATGCCCAGCGCTGACGCGGCACTCACCTACGCGCCGCTACCCGACCGCGGCGATGCCCGTCAGGAGCGCTTGTCGATGGTGATGAACGGGTCCCACTGGAAGTACCCCACCAATTTCTGCTCGCTGTCCAGAAGCTGGAAGAAGAAGCGGTAGGTGACCTGGCCGGTCTTCTTGACGTCCGCCTCCCAGTAGTGGTCCGCATAGTCCTGGGTCTCGAAATCCGGCTGGTCGGTGGCCCCGTCCTTCGGGATCGGGTAGGTGCCGTCGCCGATCACGATCCGCGGTTTGCTGATGAGCTGGTCGTTGCTCAGATACCGGTACAGCAAGGCGCAGTATTCGCTGTTGAGCGACAGCGTCGTCTCGCGCCACCGGATGATGTCCCGGGGGTTCGCCCGGAAGTTCAGCTCGGCCCCGGAGGTGCCGATGACGCGGTCCTGACGCGTCGTCATATAGATCAGGGCGTGGTCGACCTGCGTCGGCGCTTCGGGGTTCCTCGATGCGTCGGGGTAGCGCTTGGCGATCGAGACCGCGTCGAACGCGATCATTACGTTGATGAATTCCGACATGTCCCTACTCCTCTTCCAGCTTGTATGCCATCGCCCGCGGGTAGTCGTGCCGCCGCAGGTGGACGCGGACCAGCAGCGGTCCGGCGTTGACCGGGTCGGTGGGGTCGGTGAGGCGGGCCAGCAGTTCGTCCAGGTCACAGGCGTGGGCGAGGCTGACTCCGGTCGCCGGGGTCTGCTTGCCGGAGAAGACCTCCGCGAGGCGGTCGTAGTGCCACGGGTGGAGGACGTTGTAGAAGTCCGCGCCGTTGGTGCCGTCCGGGTCGTGGGAATCCTGGTCCGCGAAGTAGGACGGGTGCACCAGCATCTGCTCGATGCCGTAGAAGTGTCCGTTGTCCATGACGAACACCACCGACCGCAGCCCGAGCCTGGTGTGGGTGGAGATCTCCTGGCAGGTCTCCTGGAAGGCGCCGTCGCCGACGAACACCATCGGGCGGGCGTGGCCGCGCTCCGGGGCGAGCGCGGCACCGGTGGCCGCGCCGACGGACCAGCCGATGGACAGCCAACTGATCTGCGACAGGAACCCGCCCGCGGGCAGGCTCAGGTTCATCGAGCCGATGAGGGAGAACGCGGCGTCGGAGACGACCGTCCACTCCTCCCGGGTCTCCCGGCCCAGGAAGTGGTTGATCCGGTCGAACACGCCGTCGTAGGTGAGCCGTTCGCCGGACCGGGAGGAGGAGCCACCGGCGCGCAGGGTGGCGCGGTGGTCCTGGAGACTGGCGGGCCGCTCGTCGGGCGCGCCCTGGTGGGCGTGGGCCTCGGCGTAGTAGTCGGCGGTCAGGCCCCCGGAGCCGAACCGCGCCACCAGCGCGTCCTGGAGGGCGGGGATCAGCCGGGCGAGCTGGACGTCGGGGAAGTACCGGGTGCCGACGCTGACCCCGCCCTGGGCGGCCATCACCCAGTCCGTGCCGACACACTGCTCACCATCGAGGTTCTTCGAGGTGGACCAGGCGCCGAGGCCGATCCGGCAGGTGGCCCAGTCCTTGAAGATCCAGTGCACATCCGGGTGGCTGGCCTTGCCGTTGTACACGCCGTGGAACTGCGGCCCCCGCTCGTCGACGACGGCCTTGGCGCCGACGGTGGTGCAGAACGGCACCCCGGTGGCCTGCGCCAGGTCGGTGAGCTGACCGTCGAGGCGGAACCGCTCGACCTCCTCGCCCGCCCATACGATCGGCCGCGGCCTGCCGTCCGGGCCGGGGTGCTCCTCGATCAGGTTCATGATCGCGTCGACGGCGCCCGCCAGCATGGTCCGGTTGCGCGCGCTGAACGGCCGCTCGCGGCGCAGCAGCGGCTCCTCGGCCACCGCACAGGGCTCGTCCCACAGGTCCTCCATGACCTCCAGATAGACGGGCCTGCGCTCGGACAGACAGGCGGTGAGCGCGGCGTCGATCTGGCCGGGGGCGAGACCCGGGTTGGAGATGACCTGCGCCTCCACGGTGACCTGCCGGTAGACATCCAGATTGCTCTCCCGGCGGGGGCTCATATGCGAGGTGAGCAGGCCCAGCGCGCGGTAGTTCTGCCACTGCTCATAGGGCGGGCAGGCGTTGATGGCGACGAGCGGGACGTGTTCCACATAGGCGCCGCCACAGGCGTTCAGCAGATTGAACGCGCCGACGCTGTAGGTGACCGCGGCCGCGCCGATGCCGTGGAGTCGGGCGTAGGAGTCGGCGGCCTGGCCCGCGCCGCCCTCGGTGGGGGTGCCGACCCACTCGATGTCGCCCTCGGCCCGCAGCACGGTGAGGAACGGGCCGAGATGGTTGCCGGGCACACCGAACAGATGGGTGATGCCCAACTCTGCCAGCCGGCGGGCCAGATAGCGGGCGACCGTGCACTCGGGGGTGATCTCGGTCATGAGCGGCCGCCCTGGTCCGGGCCCGGGGTGGTGACGGGCGGGGCCTGGTGGACGGCGATGGCGGCGCGGACGGCGCTCTCCAGGGCGCCCTCGATCCACGCGTGCTTGAGGGAGGTGTGCTCCCCGGCGAAGTGCACGGGGCCCTCGGGGCGGGAGGCGTCCAGATGGAAGCTGGTCATCTGGTGGGCGGTGTACGTGGCGGCCTCGCCGAAGGCGTACGGATCGCGGGCCCAGCTCTTGGTGGTGCCCCGGCCGGTGAAGAACACCTCGATGCGGCGGCCGTGCAGGGCCTGGAGGTTCCGCAGGGCGTAGACATAGCGCTCCGCCTCCCGCATGGAGTCCCAGCGCGAGGCGTCGTCGGACCAGGAGTACGAGGCGAGCACCACGCCACCGGTGCTGCCCTCGACCGCGTGCGAGGGGTAGTACATGAACCGGTTGGGGTTGTCGGTGGCCGAGCCCCCGCCGAAGCAGTGGGTGGCGGGCCGGACGGCGGGGCCGCGCAGTGGCATGGTGCTGTTGAACCGCCGCACCTCGTCGGTGACACCGCTGTCCTTGACGGCGGCGCCGAGCAGCTCGGCGATGCCCGCCTGGGCGAGCGCGGGGGCGGGGGCGGCGCCACTCTCGCCGCCCTGCTGGTAGTACTCGTAGAGGCCGGGCGAGATGCTCGCCAGCTCATTGCGCCAGTCGTCCTCGGTGAACTCCCACCACCGGTGGCTGAACTCCAGCAGCACCTTGGTGGCCTGGTCGTAGTGGGTCTCGATGATGGCGCGGCGCTTCTTGTACGACATCGAGGGGACGATCTCCACGAAGCGCAGCGTGGAGAACGGGATGGTGACGATGGCCAGGTCCGCGGTCCACAACTGGGTCGGGCCCGCCGGATTGTCCTCGGCGACGGTCTGCACGGCCACGCCCCACCCGCCCGGTCCGACGGCGCCGGTGCCCTCGGGGACGGAGTCGCGGCTGGGGTCGTCGTACTCGAGGCGGATCATGCGGTGGCCGAACCGCACCTCGTCGCGCAGACCCCGGTGGAGGGCGTCGGGCAGCCGCCAACTGCCGCCGGGTATCTCCCAGTAGCGCACGCCGGGGCTGATGTCGGTGTGGCTCAGGAAGCTGTGGAAGAAGGAGAGATGCAGCCGTGAGGACATGTTCTCCAGCGTTCCGACGGCCTCGATCGCCTCGTCGCTGAGCCCGGCGTAGTCGCGCAGGAAGCCGCCCATCGAATAGCCGTCGAAGTCGCGGATCACCCGGGCCCAGCCCTCGACCCACTGGTCGAACGGCTTGTTGACGCGCTGCCCGGCCACGATGTCGGAGTAGTAGTCCCGCACGCTCTCCAGCGCGTCGTCGACCATCTGTACGGCGGGTGCGCGGACCTCGTCGCCGGTGAGGTGGAATCCCTCGTTGATGCGTTCCGGGGTGGCGGCGTAGTCGGAGCGCCGCACCTGGACGCGGTTGGTGCGGATCCAGGTGTTGCCGCGTTTCTCGGGCTCGCGGAAGTCGGGGCTCTCGTCGCCGTAGGTCCAGGTGCGGCCGGTGAAGGAGGTGTAGGTCACCGGGCGGGCGGGGACATCGGGGCCGCTGCCGGTGGTGGGGTCGATATCCACGTTGTAGAACTGCCGTCGGCCGAGCCCGAGTTTGTCGACGAGGGCGAGGACGAGCGGATGGAAGTCGGGTAACCGCATGGCCCCGGCCTCGGCGTACTGGGCGGGGTCGTCGAACGGCTGATGGTGCTTGGTGGTGCGGAAGGTCTTGATGCGCCCGCCGACGCGGCCGGCGTTGGCCTCGAGGATGGTGACGTCATGGCCCGCGTCCTTGAGCAGACGGCCGGCCACGAGGCCGGTGATACCGGCGCCGATGATGAGGATTTTCTTGCGGGGGTGGCGGGTGGGGCCGAGGCGGCCGGTGTCGATCAGGGTATGGAGATATTCGAGTTTGAGGTCGGAGTTGTCCGGCCCGATGAGGAGGAGTTCGCGGGCCAGCCTGAGACACGTCTGCCAGCGGGCACGGGTGGCGGAGTTGTCGCGGGGAGCGTCGGTCATAGCTTGCGATCGTAGATACGGAGAAACGATTTATCGATTCTTCGACTTGGTAATGCATTGGTAAAGTCCAAAAACTGGGGACCTCGCGGCTGACGGAATTTCGACTTGCCGGATTTCCCTTTGCGGAAAGCCCAGGATCCGGCTGGGGCGCAAGCTCTGCCAGGGGCGTAGGGGGTGGAGGGGGCGAGGGAATGCCGGAGCGCCCATGCCGCGGTGAACTGAGTGGTCATCGCGCCGACATGCGCAACGGGTCCGGATCGGCCACGCCGGAGCCGTGGAAGGATGTCGAACTCCTGCCCGATAAAGGCAGGAGGGAAGTCGCATCAACACCTGTGGCCGCTCGGGTGCCCTTCGGAAACCCATTTCGGCGGGGTGGGCGGGATGCCCGTACGAGTTTCAGGCCGCCGAGGGCATGCCGTAGGAGAAAGGAAAGTGGGCGGGCTTCCGGCCCACCGGCCCGCCGGAAACCCGCCCGTCTGTTCGCATGGAATCTCGGTTCGAAATCGTCATCGGCCCGTCAGGCGGTCAGCCCTCCAGGGTGTTCCGCAGGGCGGCGAGACCGTCCGCGTAGATGCCGTGGAAGAGCGCGACCGCTTCGTCCTCGCCGACATCGGTGGGGGTGAACGTCCCGGACCACTCGACATGCGAGGCGCCGGACCGGCCGGGGACCTCGCGCACGGTCAGGGTGGACCGGTAGTCCGTCACCGGGAACGGCGCGTCGAGGATGGCGTAGCTGTACGAGCGCGCCGCGTCGTCGAAGGCCACGAGCCGTTCGACGATCACACCGCCGTCCTCGTTGCGCAGATGGCGGACCCGGCCGCCCTCGCCGGGGACGCTCTCCGAGATGTACGGCAGCCAGTCCGGCAGCGAGTCGAAGCCGCCGATGAGCTGCCACACCCGCTCGGGCGGTACGGGCAGGTCGAGGGATGCGGTGGTGGAGGCCATGGAAATGCTCCTGTCGGGATGGGGGACGGGAGGGTGGATCAGCCGATGGGCAGCGGGGCCGGCGGGGCTACCAGCCCGGCGTCGCGCAGTTCCGTCCAGAACGCCGCGGGGACGGTCTCGTCGAGGGCCGCGACGTCCTCGGCGATGCGGCTGGGCCGGGTCGCGCCCGGGATCACGGCGGCGGTCGCCGGATGGGCGAGGGCGAACTGAAGGGCGGCCGCCTTGACGCTGATGCCGTGCCGCTCGGCGAGCTTCTTGATGCGCGTGACCTTCTCGACGATGTGCGCGGGCGCGTCCTGGTATTCGAAGTGGGTGCCGCCCGCGAGGATGCCGGAGCTGTAGGGGCCGCCGACGACGAGGTCGACGTCCTGGCCGACCCCCGTGGGAAGCAGCCGCTCCAGGGCGCGGTCGTGGTCCAGCAGTGTGTAGCGCCCGGCGAACAGGAAGGCGTCCGGCTTCGGCTCGTCCAGGTCGAGGGTGAGCTCAATGGGCTCGACACGGTTGACACCCAGCCCCCAAGCCTTGATCACGCCCTCGTCGCGCAGCCGCTGGAGGACGCGGAAGGCGCCGGTGCGGGCGGTCTCGTAGACGGCGAGCCAGTCGTCGCCGTGGAAGTCATCGGGGTTCTCTTTCGTGGATACCCCCGGCTTCAGCCGGGGGAGGAAACGAAGTTCCTGCGGAGCAGGGCAGGGAAGGCCGGATCGCCGTCAGGGCGATCCGGCGTTCACCGAATTCCGGCCGACATCCGCTACTCACACGGGAGCTGATAGAGTGTGAGGTGTGGCGCAGCAGGTCAAGCGGGCGTTCAAGTACCGCTTTTACCCCACGGACGAGTAGGCGGCCGAGCTGTCGCGCACGTTCGGCTGCGTCCGCCTCGTGTACAACAAGGCGTTGGATGAGCGCACGCGGGCCTGGTACGGCGAGCAGCGCCGCATCTCCTA
>NZ_JAHLEM010000346.1 GCF_018883605.1 Streptomyces niphimycinicus
CTGGCCTTCCTGGCGGAGGTGTCCTCGGTCCCGCTCCAGCAGGCGCTGCGTCATCTTCAGGCGGCGTTCGGGAACTTCTTCGCCAAGCGGGCCAGGTATCCGCGGTACAAGTCGCGGAAGAAGTCGTGGGCGTCGGCGGAGTACACTCGCAGTGCCTTCACGTGGCGCGACGGGCGCCTGACGCTGGCGAAGATGGCCGGGCCGCTGGACATCCGCTGGTCGCGTCCCCTCCCGGAGGGTGCCCAGCCGACGACGGTGACGGTGTCCCGTGATGCCGCCGGGCGCTGGTTCGTCTCCCTGCTCGTCGAGGACGCCATCGCCCCGGCCCCTGCCTCGAGTGCGGCGGTCGGCCTGGACGCCGGGGTCACCTCCCTGGTGACCCTGTCCACTGGGGAGAAGATCGCCAACCCCCGGCATGAGCGGCGCGACCGTAAGCGGCTCGCGAAGGCGCAGCGGGAGTTGTCCCGTAAGGCGAAGGGGTCGGCGAACCGGGAGAAGGCCCGCCGCCACCTCGCCAGGGTGCATGCGCGGATCGCTGACCGGCGCCGGGACTTCCTGCACAAGCTGACCACTCGTCTCGTCCGTGAGAACCAAACGGTCGTGATCGAGGACCTGACCGTCCGTAACCTGCTGAAGAACGGC
>NZ_JAHLEM010000347.1 GCF_018883605.1 Streptomyces niphimycinicus
CCCGGACGCCCGCGGCGCGCAGCAGCCGCACCGGCGCGCAGGCGCAGGGGCGCGCTCCCCGCGTCCCCTGGTGCTCCAGTCCGGCGCAGTCGCCCTGAGGGAGGCAGACGACGGTCACCCCGGCCGCCGCCAGCCGCTCGGCGATCCTCCCCGCGCTCTCCAGGGGCAGCCGGGACAGCCCGCCGCAGGGGCCGATGGTGACGCCCGGCCGCAGGCCCCCGGCCATCGCCGCGAGCCGGGCGAGGCGGGCCGGGTCGTCACCGTCCGTATGCAGATCGACGGCGCAGCCATGGCGGGCGGCGAGGTCGAGGACGGCCTCGGCGTGGCCGGTGGGATCCGGGTCGAGGTCGGGGCAGCCGCCGATGACCGCCGCGCCCATCTCCACCGCGTCCCGCAGCATCGCCAGGCCGTCCGCCCCGGCGGCGCCGGTCAGCACCCGGGGCACCGCCACCGCGCTCAGCTCGGTGAGCCCGCGCAGGGTCCGGCCGGCCTCCAGGACCGCCTCCAGGGAGCGCAGCCCGTGCACCCCGCCGATGCGGACATGGGTGCGCAGCGCGGTCGCCCCGTGGCCCAGTTGGAGCAGCGCGGCCTCGACGGTGCGGCGCTGGATGTCCCCGGGGGCGTACGGGACCGGGCCCGCCATGTCGCCCGTAAGGGCGGTGTCGCAGTGGGCGTGGGGTTCGGCGGGGGCGGGCAGCAGCAGATAGCCGCCGAGGTCCAGCCGGGTGCCGGGGAGGAGGCTGCCCGCCGTGCCCACCCCCTCGATCCGCCCGCCGCTGAGCCGGACGTCCACGGTGCGCCCGTCGGCGAGCCGGACGCCGCCGAGCACCAGAGCGGTGGGCTCGGGGCCCGCGCCGCCGTTCCTGGGCGGCTGCTGAGGCTGCTGCGGCTGCTGCTGGCTCTCGGGCATCGCACTCCTGGGATTCGCAGGGCGTACGCGGGGCGCACAGGGGCGCGCGACGGTTGCGCAGCCAAGATCACGCGGGTGCGATCCGAAGCCTAGGACGCGGTGGTGGCGGCTTCGCGGAGGAGCCGAATAGTCGTACCGGTGTGGTGCCTGAGCCCAGGGTGACGAGGGGTCGATACGGATTTCACCTTCGGCGGCCGACCGTGTAATGTCTTCATCGCTCGCCCCAATAGCTCAGTCGGCAGAGCGTCTCCATGGTAAGGAGAAGGTCTACGGTTCGATTCCGTATTGGGGCTCTGATGTGTGAGGTTTCCCGTTCGGCTACGCTGAGTCGAGCGGGGAGTCACTCGCATCACAGCGGTGTAGCTCAGTCGGTAGAGCAAGCGGCTCATAATCGCTGTGTCACCGGTTCAAGTCCGGTCACCGCTACTGACAGTAGCCGATTGCGGGGTCGGTCCTTCGATCGGCTACTCTTTCTGCGTTAATCCTTTATCCGTTCGTCAAGGAGCACTCACGTGGCTGCCACCGACGTCCGCCCGAAGATCACGCTGGCCTGCGTGGAGTGCAAGGAGCGGAACTACATCACCAAGAAGAACCGGCGCAACGACCCGGATCGTCTTGAGATCAAGAAGCACTGCCCGCGTTGCAACGCGCACACCGCGCACCGTGAGACGCGATAGCAATAAGCTCTCATTCGAGGCCGCCCCCACTCGCGGGGGGCGGCCTCGTTTCGTTGGTAATTCAATCGCAGGAGGTGTGCGCCGATGGCGCTCGACCAGTCCTTCGTAGGGCGGACCTACCCGCCCACCGCGGCCTACGAGGTCGGCCGGGAGAAGATCCGCGAATTCGCCGAGTCCCTGGGTGACACCAATCCGGTCTACACCGACCCCGAGGCGGCCCGGGCCCTCGGCTACCCCGATGTGATCGCCCCACCGACATTCATTTTCACGATCACCTTCAAGGCGGCCGGGAAGCAGGTTGTCGAGGACCCGCAACTGGGGCTGGACTACAGCCGGGTGGTCCACGGCGACCAGCGGTTCGAGTACACCCGCCCGGTCCGCGCGGGGGACCTGCTGTCGGTCACCTCGATCATCGATTCGATCAAGTCGCTGGCCGGCAACGACATCCTGTCCGTCCGCGGTGAGGTCCACGACAAGGCGGGTGATCATGTAGCGACGTCGTTCACGACGCTGGTGGCCCGCGCCGCCGACGCAGAGGTGGAGGAGAGCAGATGACGACGGCCAAGATCTCGTACGACGACGTGGAGGTCGGCACCGAGGTGCCGATGCGCGAGTTCCGGGTGGACCGCGCCGACCTCGTGCGGTACGCGGGCGCGTCCGGCGACTTCAATCCGATCCACTGGAACGAGAAGTTCGCCAAGGAGGTCGGCCTCCCCGACGTCATCGCCCACGGCGCCTACACCATGGCCCAGGCGGCCCGCGTGGTGACCGAGTGGGCCGGCGACCCCGGCGCCCTCGTCGAGTACGGCGTCCGCTTCACCAGGCCGGTCGTGGTCCCCAACGACGACAAGGGCGCGCTCATCGAGATCGGCGCCAAGGTCACCGCCAAGCTGGACGACGAGGCCCGTACGGTGCGCCTCGACATCATGGCGACCAGCGCCGGCCAGAAGGTGCTGGGCCGGGCCCGCGCCGTAGTACGGCTCGCCTGAGCCCTCGACCGCGCCCGAGCGGCCCCGAGGCCGGATGAGAGCACGCCACAGCGTGTGAAGCCCGCCTGAGCCCCTTACGGGCCACACGCCCCGTCGGCCCCCGGACTCCCCACACCGGGGGCGGCCACCCCCAGGGCCCCAGGGGGCGCCCCCGTACTCTTGAGCGCGTGCAGGAACTCCACGACGCCCCTCTCGCGCCCCTCACCACCTTCCGCCTCGGCGGACCGGCCAACCGGCTGATCACGGCCACGACCGACGACGAGGTCATCGCCGCGGTCCGGGCGGCCGACGCGGCCGGCACCCCGCTGCTGGTGATCGGCGGCGGCAGCAATCTGGTCATCGCCGACAAGGGCTTCGACGGCACCGCCCTGGAGATCGCGACCAGCGGCTTCACACTCGACGGCACCCGCCTGGAGCTGGCCGCGGGCGAGAACTGGTCGGACGCCGTGGCCCGTACCGTCCTGGCCGGGCTCGCGGGCATCGAATGCCTCGCCGGAATCCCCGGCTCCGCGGGGGCCACGCCGATACAGAACGTCGGCGCCTACGGCCAGGAGGTCTCCGCCACGATCACCGAGGTGATCGCCTACGACCGCCGCGCCGACGAGGTCGTCACGATCCCGAACGCCGACTGCGCCTTCTCCTACCGCCACAGCCGCTTCAAGGCCGACCCCGACCGCCATGTGGTGCTCCGGGTCCGCTTCGAACTGGAGGACGCGGGCGGCCTCTCCGCGCCCGTCCGGTACGCCGAGACCGCGCGGGTGCTCGGCGTCGAGGTGGGGGACCGGGTACCGGCCGCCGTCGCCCGCGAGACCGTCCTGGGACTGCGCGCGGGCAAGGGCATGGTGCTCGACCCCGAGGACCACGACACCTGGTCCGCGGGTTCGTTCTTCACCAACCCGGTCCTTGACCAGGACGCCTACGCCGCCTTCCTGGCCCGCGTCGCCGACCGCCTGGGCCCGGACACCGCGCCGCCCGCCTTCCCGGCGGGCGACGGCCTGATCAAGACCTCCGCGGCCTGGCTGATCGACAGGGCGGGCTTCACCAAGGGCTACGGCACCGGCCCGGCCCGGATCTCCACCAAGCACACGCTCGCCCTCACCAACCGGGGCGAGGCCACGACCGAGGATCTGCTGGCGCTGGCCCGCGAGGTGGTGGCCGGGGTCGAGGCGGCGTTCGGAATCCGGCTGGTCAACGAGCCGGTGACGGTGGGCGTGAGTCTCTGAGGTCGCCTTACGGATTTCCGTAGGCAAGGAGTCACTTCCGTCTATCCGGAGGTGGTTCAGCCCGCCAGCCAGTCGTCGATCCCCGTCAGCATCCGCTGCCGCACCTCCTCCGGCGCGGCCGACCCGCGCACCGACTGCCGTGCCAGCTCGGCCAGTTCGGCGTCCGTGAAGCCGTGGTGCTCGCGCACCAGCTCGTACTGCGCCGCCAGCCGTGAGCCGAAGAGCAGCGGGTCGTCCGCCCCGAGCGCCATCGGCACCCCGGCGTCGTAGAGCGTCCGCAGCGGGACGTCCTCCGGCTTCTCGTAGACCCCGAGCGCCACGTTGGACGACGGGCACACCTCGCAGGTCACCTGGCGCTCGGCGAGCTTGGCCAGCAGCCGTGGGTCCTCCGCCGCACGCACCCCGTGGCCGACCCGGGCCGCGCCGAGGTCGTCCAGGCAGTCCCGCACGCTACTGGCGCCCGACAGCTCGCCGCCGTGCGGCGCGGCCAGCAGCCCGCCCTCCCGGGCGATGGCGAAGGCCCGGTCGAAGTCACGGGCGAAGCCGCGCCGCTCGTCGTTGGAGAGGCCGAAGCCGACCACGCCGCGGTCCACGTAGCGCACCGCGAGCCGGGCCAGGGTGCGCGCCTCCAGCGGATGCTTCATGCGGTTGGCGGCGATCAGCACCCTGATCCCAAGACCGGTGTCCGCGGAGGCGCTCTCGACCGCGTCCAGGATGACCTCCATCGCCGGGATCAGCCCACCCAGACGCGGGGCGTACGAGGTGGGGTCGACCTGGATCTCCAGCCACTGGGCCCCGTCCCGCACATCCTCCTGGGCCGCCTCGCGCACCAGCCGCCGGATGTCGTCGGCGTCCCGCAGACAGGACCGCGCGATGTCGTACAGCCGCTGGAAGCGGAACCAGCCGCGCTCATCGGTGGCCCGCAGCTTCGGCGGCTCACCGCCGCTCAGTGCCTCGGGCAGATGGACGCCGTACTTGTCGGCGAGTTCCAGGAGGGTCGCGGGGCGCATGGAGCCGGTGAAGTGAAGATGCAGATGCGCTTTGGGCAAGCGGCGGACATCACGAACGCGTTCCAATCAACTCTCCGTCACTGCTAGGCTTCACTCCGTGCCGTTGGGCGCCGGGCAGGGCTTGTCCGTCATGAGACCACACAGCGGTCGAGTGAGAAGCCCCTTCGGGGGAGGAGTCACCTCCAGATACTGCCGCAAAGGGTCTGGGGACAGAGGACTGGCCTGAACACAGAAGCGGGTTCCCGGCCTCGGCCGGGAACCCGCTTCTGTGCGTCGAGACCTTACGCGGCCGCCTCGCCCAGCAGCTTCTGGAGCCGGGAGACGCCCTCGACCAGGTCCTCGTCGCCCAGCGCGTACGACAGCCGCAGATAGCCCGGGGTGCCGAACGCCTCACCCGGTACCACCGCGACCTCGGCCTCCTCCAGGATCAGCTCCGCCAGCTCGACGCTGGTCCGCGGCCGCTTGCTGCGGATCTCCCTGCCGAGCAGCCCCTTGACCGAGGGATAGACGTAGAAGGCGCCCTCCGGCTCCGGGCACTCGACGCCGTCGATCTCGTTCAGCATCCGCACGATGGTGCGGCGGCGGCGGTCGAACGCCTCGCGCATCGTGGCCACGGCGTCGAGGTCGCCCGAGACGGCGGCCAGCGCGGCGACCTGAGCGACATTGCTCACATTCGAGGTGGCGTGCGACTGGAGGTTGGTCGCGGCCTTGATGACGTCCTTGGGGCCGATGACCCAGCCCACCCGCCAGCCGGTCATCGCGTACGTCTTCGCGACACCGTTGACCACGATGCACTTGTCGCGCAGCTCGGGCACCACGACCGGCAGCGAGTGGAACTCGGTGTCGCCGTAGACCAGGTGCTCGTAGATCTCGTCGGTCAGCACCCACAGCCCGTGCTCGGCGGCCCAGCGGCCGACCTCCTCGATCTGCTCACGGCTGTAGACCGCGCCGGTGGGGTTCGAGGGGGAGACGAAGAGCAGCACCTTGGTGTGCTCGGTGCGGGCCGCCTCGAGCTGCTCGACGGAGACGCGGTAGCCGGTCGTCTCGTCGGCGACGACCTCCACCGGGACACCGCCGGCCAGCCGGATCGACTCCGGGTAGGTGGTCCAGTAGGGCGCGGGGACGATGACCTCGTCGCCCGGGTCCAGGATCGTCGCGAACGCCTCGTAGATCGCCTGCTTGCCGCCGTTGGTCACCAGGACCTGGGCCGCCTCGACCTCGTACCCGCTGTCGCGCAGCGTCTTCGCGGCGATCGCGGCCTTCAGCTCGGGCAGCCCGCCGGCCGGCGTGTAGCGGTGGTACTTCGGGTCGCGGCAGGCCGCCGCCGCGGCGTCGACGACGTAGTCGGGCGTGGGGAAGTCGGGCTCACCGGCGCCGAAGCCGATCACCGGACGGCCGGCGGCCTTGAGGGCCTTGGCCTTGGCGTCGACGGCGAGAGTCGCGGACTCGGAGATCGAGCCGATCCGGGCCGATACCCGCCGGTCGGTCGGGGACTGTACGGGGGGAGTAGCAGCGGTCATAGATGCATCGTCGCAGACGGGCGAAATGGGTGGCACATGGGTTTGCGGAGACTTCGCGCGCTTCTCGTTCGACGCCCGGCCGTCAAGCACGTACACTCAACCGTCGTTGGCCGATCAACAGCCGCATTCGACCGCACACTCCGTGCAGCCGGATGTATGCGGTAGGTTGGTGGTGCCGCGAAGGGTCGTAGCTCAATTGGTAGAGCACTGGTCTCCAAAACCAGCGGTTGGGGGTTCAAGTCCCTCCGGCCCTGCTACACGCACTTTGATCAGGGTGCGTGCATGCGTACGCAAGGACAAGCACCGCTGTGCGGCCGGGCCGGACGCGGCACGGCCACGACCCGGATTCAGGTGAGGACGAGTGACGGAAGCCCTTGGCTCCACCGCGACGCCTGAGAGCGGTCGTCCCGATGAGGACGAGGTGGCGACCAAGCGGGGTCGCCGTGGTGGCAAGCGCGCGAAGAAGGGGCCCTTCGGCCGCCTCGCGCTCTTCTACCGCCAGATCATCGCTGAGCTGCGGAAGGTCGTCTGGCCGACCCGTAGCCAGTTGTCGACGTACACCAGTGTGGTGATCGTTTTCGTCCTCATCATGATCGGCATCGTGACCGTGATTGACTATGGGTTCAACAACGCCATCAAGTACGTCTTTGGCTGAGGCCCACGCGAAAGGCGGCCGCCGTCCCGGCGTCGCCTCTTTCGCACGTTCCACCCCTTTGAAGCCAGGAAGAAGCAGCCACAGTGTCTGACCCGAACCTGAACGACGCCGCCGAGCCCGTCGAGTCCCGTGAGGACGAGCTCGACATCGTCGAGGCGGCGGACTCCGACCAGGCTGAGGCAGCCGACGCCGCGGCGGGCGTGCCCGCCGAGGAGGAGGCGCTGCGTGTCGAGGGCGAGGACGCCCTCGAGGCCGATGCGGCCCCCGAGGCCGAGCCGGACGGGCTGGGCGAGGCAGCGGACGCGGCCGAGGAAGCGGACGCCGCCGAGGCAGAGGTCGTCGACCCGGTCGAGGCGCTCCGTGAGGAGCTGCGCGGACTGCCCGGTGAGTGGTACGTGATCCACACCTACGCGGGCTACGAGAAGCGCGTGAAGGCCAACCTGGAGCAGCGTGCCGTCTCGCTGAACGTCGAGGACTTCATCTACCAGGCCGAGGTCCCCGAGGAAGAGATCGTCCAGATCAAGAACGGCGAGCGCAAGAACGTCCGGCAGAACAAGCTGCCCGGCTATGTGCTCGTCCGCATGGACCTGACGAACGAGTCGTGGGGTGTCGTCCGCAACACTCCGGGCGTCACCGGCTTCGTGGGCAACGCCTACGACCCGTACCCGCTGACCCTGGACGAGATCGTCAAGATGCTCGCCCCCGAGGCCGAGGAGAAGGCCGCCAAGGCCGCCGCCGAGGAGAGCGGCATGCCGGCGCCGAGCCGCAAGGTCGAGGTCCAGGTGCTGGACTTCGAGGTCGGCGACTCGGTCACGGTCACCGACGGCCCGTTCGCGACCCTTCAGGCGACGATCAACGAGATCAACGCCGACTCGAAGAAGGTCAAGGGCCTGGTGGAGATCTTCGGCCGGGAGACCCCGGTCGAGCTGAGCTTCGACCAGATCCAGAAGAACTGAGTCTCCTCACCAGAACTTCCGAACAGGTCAGACGGGCTTTCGCGGCCGGTCTGACCTGCTCGGTTTTAAGGCGCACACCTATACCCGTTATCGTTGTGCGGTATGCCTCCATCCGGATGATCCGGTTCGGAGGCGAACCACCTCTCACTAGGACCCGGAGAGAGCATGCCTCCCAAGAAGAAGAAGGTCACGGGGCTGATCAAGCTCCAGATCCAGGCCGGCGCCGCGAACCCGGCCCCGCCGGTCGGCCCCGCACTGGGCCAGCACGGCGTCAACATCATGGAGTTCTGCAAGGCCTACAACGCCGCGACCGAGTCGCAGCGTGGCATGGTCGTGCCGGTGGAGATCACGGTCTACGAGGACCGCTCCTTCACCTTCGTGACCAAGACCCCGCCGGCCGCCAAGCTGATCCTCAAGGCCGCGGGCGTGGAGAAGGGCTCCGGCGAGCCGCACAAGACCAAGGTCGCCAAGATCAGCCGCGACCAGGTGCGTGAGATCGCCACCACCAAGATGCCCGACCTGAACGCCAACGACCTGGACGCCGCCGAGAAGATCATCGCCGGCACCGCCCGTTCCATGGGCATCACGGTCGAGGGCTGACACCTCCACGGCGAGGGCGCACAGCCCCCGCAGCCACGTGTGGCAGGGCCAAGCGCTGGCCCGGACCACGAACTCCACAACACCAGGAGCAACAGTGAGCAAGCGCAGCAAGACTCTCCGCGCTGCGGACGCCAAGATCGACCGGGAGCGCAACTACGCCCCGCTCGAGGCCGTCCGTCTGGCGAAGGACACCTCCGCGACCAAGTTCGACGCGACCGTCGAGGTCGCCATGCGCCTGGGCGTCGACCCGCGCAAGGCCGACCAGATGGTCCGCGGCACCGTGAACCTGCCGCACGGCACCGGTAAGACCGCCCGGGTCCTGGTCTTCGCGACCGGTGACCGTGCTGCGGCCGCGGAGGCCGCCGGCGCCGACATCGTCGGCTCCGACGAGCTCATCGACGAGGTGTCCAAGGGGCGTCTGGACTTCGACGCCGTCGTCGCCACCCCGGACCTCATGGGCAAGGTCGGCCGCCTCGGCCGGGTGCTCGGTCCGCGTGGTCTGATGCCGAACCC
Source organism: Streptomyces niphimycinicus (assembly GCF_018883605.1). Taxonomy (GTDB): domain Bacteria; phylum Actinomycetota; class Actinomycetes; order Streptomycetales; family Streptomycetaceae; genus Streptomyces; species Streptomyces niphimycinicus. The sequence goes on from NZ_JAHLEM010000347.1 coordinate 9,054, forward strand.
GAAGACCGGAACCGTCACCCCGGACGTGGCCAAGGCCGTCACGGACATCAAGGGCGGCAAGATCGAGTTCCGCGTCGACAAGCACTCCAACCTGCACTTCATCATCGGCAAGCTCTCGTTCGACGAGACCAAGCTGGTGGAGAACTACGCCGCGGCGCTGGAGGAGATCAACCGTCTCAAGCCGTCCGCCGCGAAGGGCCGCTACATCAAGAAGGCGACCCTGACCACCACGATGGGCCCCGGCATTCCGCTGGACGCCAACCGCACCCGCAACCTGCTGGTCGAGGAAGAGGCCGTCTGAGGCCGCCCCTGAACCAGCGCACCACGGTGTGCAACCGCCGGGCCCCCGCACCGCGTCGAAGGTGCGGGGGCCCGGCGTCGTCCGTTGTCGGTCCGCTCCGCTAAAGTCACCTCGGACGTAAAAGAGAAATAAAAATAAGGGGGAGCCGTGCGCGGTACTCATGTCGGTGCGCGTTGGGCCATAGCCGCTGGAAGCGTCGTTCTCATGGTCGGCCTCACCGCGTGCGGGAGCGAGAAGTCCGGCGGCGACAAGGCCGGCGAGAAGACGGGCGACAAGTCCGGCCAGTCCGCGATGAGCCCGCTGGCGGCGCTCAAGCTGGCCTCGCAGCGGACGGACCAGAAGAACTCGGCCAAGGTCGAGGGCACCACCAAGATGGGCGAGCAGAACTCGCAGATGTCCGGCTCCATGGACTGGGCCAACGGCATCCGGGCCAACATGTCCATCACCCAGAGCGGTGGCGCCATCGCCTCCTCCCCGATCGAGGGCAAGGCGATGGACGCGCGCTACACCCCGGACGCGATGTTCCTGAACATGGGCGACGAGTTCGCCGCGCAGGCCGGCGGCGGTAAGCACTGGGTGAAGTACGACTACGACGTGCTGGCCCAGAAGGCCGGTCCCTCGGGCGCGTTCCTGAAGGACCAGATGCAGAACAACAACCCGTCGCGCTCGGTGGAGCTGCTGCTCGCCACCGGCAAGGTCAAGAGCGTCGGCTCGGAGAGCGTCAAGGGCGTCAAGGCCACGCACTACACGGGCACGGTCAAGGTCTCCGAGATCGCCAAGATGCAGTCCAAGGAGCTGAGCCAGTCGGATCTGGACGCCCTCCAGAAGCAGCTCGAGACCTCCGGCATGGACACCGAGACCATCGACCTGTGGATCGACGACCAGAACCTGCTGGTCAAGAAGCGTGAGCAGGCCCAGAGCAACAACGGTGCCTATGACTCCACCGTCTACTACTCGGACTACGGCACCGCCGTGACGGTCGAGGAGCCGACGTCCTCGGACACCGTGGACTTCCAGGACATGCTCCAGCAGTAGAGCGGATTTGCCTGGCCGCGGCCCGTTCGCGTAATCTCCTACAGAAGCCAAAGACCGCTGGTTGTCGCTGTGCCCCCGTAAGGGGTTCGGTGGCTGAAGGATCCGCTAGCTGCGGGCGACCTGCGTAGGTGTATGTGGTTGAACTCCCGAGCGGGCCGTGGGCCTGTGCCGGTCGAGTTACGCCCCGAGCGCCTGCGCCGGGGCGTTTTCGCATTGTCCAGTCTCCTTCCTTCAGGCCGTAGCGGTCCTCATCACCCGGAAGGAGGCCGAGGCTCATGGCGAGTCCTGACAAGGTCGCAGCCGTCGACGAGATGCGGGAGAAGTTCCGCACCTCTCACGCGGCTGTCGTCACCGCGTACACCGGTCTCACCGTTGCGCAGCTCAAGGAGCTGCGCCGTTCGCTCGGTGAGAACGTTCAGTACCGTGTGGTGAAGAACACGCTGACCAAGATCGCGGCCAACGAGGCCGGGATCAACCAGCTCGACGACCTGTTCGCGGGTTCGTCGGCCGTCGCCTTCGTGACCGGTGACCCGGTCGAGGCGGCGAAGGGTCTCCGTGACTTCGCCAAGGAGAACCCCGCTCTCGTCATCAAGGGCGGTGTCCTTGATGGCAAGGCGCTGTCCGCCGACGAGATCAAGAAGCTCGCGGACCTCGAGTCCCGTGAGGTGCTGCTCGCCAAGCTGGCGGGTGCGATGAAGGCCAAGCAGTCCCAGGCTGCCGCGCTCTTCCAGGCCCCGCTGTCCAAGTTCATCCGGACCGCCGAGGCGCTCCGGCAGAAGCAGGCCGAGCAGGGCGGTGCCGAATCCCCGGCTCCCGCCGAGGCCGAGTCCGAGTAATCAGGCTCCGGTCGCAGCGGGCCGGGAAGCCCGCCGACATGTACATCCGGCACCACCTGCCGAATTAGTGGAAGGACCGCCATCATGGCGAAGCTCAGCCAGGACGACCTGCTCGCGCAGTTCGAGGAGATGACCCTCATCGAGCTCTCCGAGTTCGTGAAGGCCTTCGAGGAGAAGTTCGACGTCACCGCCGCCGCCCCGGCCGCCGTCATGGCCGCCGCCCCGGGCGCCCCGGGTGCCGCTGCCCCGGCCGAGGAGGAGAAGGACGAGTTCGACGTCATCCTCACCGGTGCCGGCGACAAGAAGATCCAGGTCATCAAGGTCGTGCGTGAGCTGACCTCCCTGGGTCTGAAGGAGGCCAAGGACCTCGTGGACGGCGCCCCGAAGCCCGTTCTCGAGAAGGTCGCCAAGGACGCCGCCGAGAAGGCCGCCGAGTCCCTCAAGGGCGCCGGCGCCTCCGTCGAGGTCAAGTGACCTCTCGGCCCGCCGCCACACGCCCGTAGGACGTCCGGCGGCGCGGCCCGGTTCCAGCCAAGGGCGATCACCCGTTCGGGTGGTCGCCCTTCGGCGTTCCCGTCACGGCTACATTGTCTTACGGGGTTGTGGAGGTAGGGTGATCTTCGTTGCCTGTCGCCACGCCCTGTGACGATCTCGCCGGAGTGGGGGGCCTTGACGAACGGCACGCAGCGCGCAATTCTCAGGACGCGACGCCACATCGATCCAAAAGTCCGAGGCATGGATCGTCGGCGAAGCGGGCAGTATCGATATGCGCATCGAGCGCGCGGGCTGCCGACAGGGCGGATGAAGACAACGAGGGGCGCGCCCCCTCACCGGAGGGAGAGATTGGCACTGCCGGTCTCAGAAACTCGGCGCTGGACATCAGTGTGCCAAGTGGCTACACTGACCCTTTGCGCTGCCTGTTAGCTGCTCCCTGCCCGTCACCAGGGGCATACCTACCTTCGAGCACTACTGATGGAAACACCCTGACCAGGGATTTCATCCATGGGCTCTCGGTAGGACCGGTACGCGCGTAGTGAGTCCGAGCCCTCGGAAGGACCCCCTCTTGGCCGCCTCGCGCAACGCCTCGACTGCCAATACGAACAATGGCGCCAGCACCGCCCCGCTGCGCATCTCCTTTGCGAAGATCAGGGAGCCTCTCGAGGTTCCGAACCTCCTCGCGCTGCAGACCGAGAGCTTCGATTGGCTGCTCGGCAATGCCGCCTGGAAGGCTCGCGTCGAGGCTGCGCTGGACAGCGGTCAGGACGTCCCCACCAAGTCCGGTCTGGAAGAGATCTTCGAGGAGATCTCTCCGATCGAGGACTTCTCCGGGTCGATGTCCCTGACTTTCCGTGATCACCGTTTCGAGCCGCCGAAGAACTCGATCGACGAGTGCAAGGAGCGTGACTTCACCTACGCAGCTCCGCTCTTCGTCACGGCCGAGTTCACCAACAACGAGACCGGCGAGATCAAGTCCCAGACGGTCTTCATGGGCGACTTCCCGCTCATGACCGACAAGGGCACCTTCTGCATCAACGGCACCGAGCGTGTCGTTGTCTCGCAGCTTGTCCGCTCGCCGGGTGTCTACTTCGACTCCTCCATCGACAAGACGTCCGACAAGGACATCTTCTCCGTCAAGGTCATCCCCTCCCGGGGTGCCTGGCTGGAGATGGAGATCGACAAGCGCGACATGGTCGGTGTGCGCATCGACCGTAAGCGCAAGCAGTCCGTCACCGTTCTCCTGAAGGCTCTCGGCTGGACGACCGAGCAGATCCTGGAGGAGTTCGGCGAGTACGAGTCGATGCGCGCCACCCTGGAGAAGGACCACACCCAGGGCCAGGACGACGCGCTGCTCGACATCTACCGCAAGCTGCGTCCGGGCGAGCCCCCCACGCGTGAGGCCGCGCAGACGCTGCTGGAGAACCTCTACTTCAACCCCAAGCGCTACGACCTCGCGAAGGTCGGCCGCTACAAGGTCAACAAGAAGCTGGGTTCGGCCGCTCCGCTGGACGCGGGCGTGCTCACGGTCGAGGACGTCATCGCCTCGATCAAGTACCTGGTGAAGCTGCACGCCGGTGAGACCGAGACCGTCGGGGACAACGGCCAGTCCGTGGTCGTCGAGACCGACGACATCGACCACTTCGGCAACCGCCGTATCCGTAACGTCGGCGAGCTGATCCAGAACCAGGTCCGCACGGGTCTGGCCCGTATGGAGCGCGTCGTGCGCGAGCGCATGACGACTCAGGACGTCGAGGCGATCACGCCGCAGACCCTGATCAACATCCGGCCGGTCGTCGCCTCCATCAAGGAGTTCTTCGGCACCAGCCAGTTGTCGCAGTTCATGGACCAGACGAACCCGCTGTCGGGTCTGACCCACAAGCGCCGGCTGAACGCGCTCGGCCCCGGTGGTCTCTCCCGTGAGCGGGCCGGCTTCGAGGTCCGTGACGTGCACCCGTCGCACTACGGCCGCATGTGCCCGATCGAGACGCCCGAAGGCCCGAACATCGGTCTGATCGGCTCGCTCGCCTCCTACGGCCGGGTCAACGCGTTCGGTTTCATCGAGACCCCGTACCGCAAGGTCGTCGACGGTGTCGTCACCGACGACGTCGACTACCTGACCGCCGATGAAGAGGACCGCTTCGTCATCGCGCAGGCCAACGCCCCGCTGGCGGACGACCTGCGCTTCGCCGAGAACCGCGTCCTGGTCCGCCGCCGTGGCGGCGAGGTCGACTACATCCCCGGCGACGACGTCGACTACATGGACGTCTCGCCGCGCCAGATGGTGTCGGTCGCGACCGCGATGATCCCCTTCCTCGAGCACGACGACGCCAACCGCGCGCTCATGGGCTCGAACATGATGCGCCAGGCCGTGCCGCTGATCAAGGCGGAGTCCCCGCTGGTCGGCACCGGCATGGAGTACCGCTGTGCGGTCGACGCCGGCGACGTCATCAAGGCCGAGAAGGACGGTGTCGTCCAGGAGGTCTCCGCCGACTACGTGACGGTGGCCAACGACGACGGCACCTACACCACCTACCGGGTGGCCAAGTTCTCCCGCTCCAACCAGGGCACCTCCTTCAACCAGAAGGTCGTCGTGGACGAGGGTGCGCGGGTGATCGCCGGCCAGGTGCTGGCCGACGGCCCGTCCACCGAGGACGGCGAGATGGCCCTCGGCAAGAACCTCCTGGTGGCGTTCATGCCGTGGGAGGGCCACAACTACGAGGACGCGATCATCCTCAGCCAGCGTCTGGTGCAGGACGACGTCCTCTCCTCGATCCACATCGAGGAGCACGAGGTCGACGCCCGGGACACCAAGCTCGGCCCCGAGGAGATCACCCGGGACATCCCGAACGTCTCCGAGGAGGTCCTCGCCGACCTCGACGAGCGCGGCATCATCCGGATCGGTGCCGAGGTCGTCGCCGGCGACATCCTGGTCGGCAAGGTCACCCCGAAGGGCGAGACCGAGCTGACCCCGGAGGAGCGGCTGCTGCGCGCGATCTTCGGTGAGAAGGCCCGTGAGGTCCGTGACACCTCGCTGAAGGTGCCGCACGGTGAGATCGGCAAGGTCATCGGCGTCCGCGTCTTCGACCGCGAAGAGGGCGACGAGCTGCCGCCGGGCGTGAACCAGTTGGTCCGCGTCTACGTGGCGCAGAAGCGCAAGATCACCGACGGTGACAAGCTCGCCGGCCGGCACGGCAACAAGGGCGTCATCTCCAAGATCCTGCCGGTCGAGGACATGCCGTTCCTGGAGGACGGCACCCCGGTCGACATCATCCTCAACCCGCTGGGTGTCCCGTCCCGAATGAACCCGGGACAGGTCCTGGAGATCCACCTCGGCTGGCTGGCCTCCCGCGGCTGGAAGGTCGAGGGCTCCGAGGACTGGATGCAGCGGCTCCAGGCCATCGGCGCCGACGAGGTCGAGCCCGGCACCAACGTCGCGACCCCGGTCTTCGACGGCGCCCGCGAGGACGAGATCGCCGGTCTCTTCGACTCGACGATCCCGAACCGCGACGGCGACCGCCTGGTCCAGTCGTCCGGCAAGGCCCGGCTCTTCGACGGCCGCTCCGGCGAGCCGTTCCCGGAGCCGATCTCGGTCGGCTACATGTACATCCTCAAGCTGCACCACCTGGTGGACGACAAGCTGCACGCCCGGTCCACCGGTCCGTACTCGATGATCACCCAGCAGCCGCTGGGTGGTAAGGCTCAGTTCGGTGGCCAGCGCTTCGGTGAGATGGAGGTGTGGGCGCTGGAGGCTTACGGCGCCGCGTACGCCCTCCAGGAACTGCTGACCATCAAGTCCGACGACGTCACCGGCCGCGTGAAGGTCTACGAGGCCATCGTCAAGGGCGAGAACATTCCCGAGCCCGGCATCCCCGAGTCCTTCAAGGTGCTCATCAAGGAGATGCAGTCCCTGTGCCTCAACGTGGAGGTGCTGTCGTCCGACGGCATGTCCATCGAGATGCGCGACACCGACGAGGACGTCTTCCGCGCTGCGGAGGAGCTCGGTATCGACCTGTCCCGGCGCGAGCCGAGCAGCGTCGAAGAGGTCTGACGGGTCTGGCCGGGGCGGTACGTACGCCCCGCCCCGGCCTCTCCCCGGACCCCCAGTCAGACCCGAAGACACGACCCTGAAAGAGGGATTGACGACAAGTGCTCGACGTCAACTTCTTCGACGAGCTGCGGATCGGCCTCGCCACTGCTGACGACATCCGTCAGTGGTCCCACGGTGAGGTCAAGAAGCCGGAGACCATCAACTACCGCACCCTCAAGCCCGAAAAGGACGGACTCTTCTGCGAGAAGATCTTCGGTCCGACCCGGGACTGGGAGTGCTACTGCGGCAAGTACAAGCGCGTCCGCTTCAAGGGCATCATCTGTGAGCGCTGCGGTGTCGAGGTCACCCGCGCCAAGGTGCGCCGTGAGCGGATGGGCCACATTGAGCTGGCCGCTCCCGTCACCCACATCTGGTACTTCAAGGGCGTGCCCAGCCGTCTGGGCTACCTGCTCGACCTCGCCCCGAAGGACCTCGAGAAGGTCATCTACTTCGCCGCCTACATGATCACGTGGGTGGACGAGGAGCGCCGCACGCGCGATCTGCCCTCGCTGGAGGCCCATGTCTCCGTCGAGCGCCAGCAGATCGAGCAGCGCCGCGACGCCGACCTGGAGGCCCGCGCCAAGAAGCTCGAGGCGGACCTCGCCGAGCTCGAGGCCGAGGGTGCCAAGGCCGATGTGCGCCGTAAGGTGCGCGAGGGCGCCGAGCGTGAGATGAAGCAGCTTCGTGACCGCGCCCAGCGCGAGATCGACCGTCTCGACGAGGTGTGGAACCGCTTCAAGAACCTCAAGGTCCAGGACCTGGAGGGCGACGAGCTGCTCTACCGCGAGCTGCGTGACCGCTTCGGCACGTACTTCATGGGCGGCATGGGCGCCGCGGCGCTCCAGAAGCGCCTGGAGTCCTTCGACCTCGATGAGGAGGCCGAGAAGCTCCGCGAGATCATCCGGACCGGCAAGGGCCAGAAGAAGACCCGTGCGCTCAAGCGCCTCAAGGTCGTCTCCGCCTTCCTCCAGACCCGCAACAGCCCCAACGGCATGGTGCTGGACTGCATCCCGGTGATCCCGCCGGACCTGCGTCCGATGGTGCAGCTCGACGGTGGCCGCTTCGCGACCTCCGACCTGAACGACCTGTACCGCCGTGTGATCAACCGGAACAACCGCCTCAAGCGTCTCCTTGACCTCGGTGCCCCCGAGATCATCGTGAACAACGAGAAGCGGATGCTCCAGGAGGCCGTCGACGCGCTGTTCGACAACGGCCGCCGTGGTCGCCCGGTGACCGGTCCCGGTAACCGTCCGCTGAAGTCCCTCAGCGACATGCTGAAGGGTAAGCAGGGCCGGTTCCGTCAGAACCTGCTCGGTAAGCGTGTCGACTACTCGGCCCGTTCGGTCATCGTCGTCGGCCCGCAGCTCAAGCTGCACCAGTGCGGTCTGCCCAAGGCCATGGCGCTGGAGCTCTTCAAGCCGTTCGTGATGAAGCGCCTGGTGGACCTGAACCACGCGCAGAACATCAAGTCGGCCAAGCGTATGGTCGAGCGCGGCCGCACGGTCGTGTACGACGTGCTCGAAGAGGTCATCGCCGAGCACCCGGTGCTGCTGAACCGTGCGCCGACCCTGCACCGCCTCGGCATCCAGGCTTTCGAGCCGCAGCTCGTCGAGGGCAAGGCCATTCAGATCCACCCGCTCGTCTGCACCGCGTTCAACGCGGACTTCGACGGTGACCAGATGGCCGTGCACCTGCCGCTGTCCGCGGAGGCGCAGGCCGAGGCCCGCATCCTGATGCTGTCCTCGAACAACATCCTCAAGCCGGCCGACGGCCGGCCGGTGACCATGCCGACCCAGGACATGGTGCTGGGCCTGTTCTTCCTCACCACCGACGAGGAGGAGCGCGAGGTCAAGGGCGAGGGCCGGGCCTTCGGTTCGGCCGCCGAGGCGACCATGGCGTTCGACGCCCGGGAGCTCTCGCTCCAGGCGAAGATCGACATCCGCTTCCCGATCGGCACCGTCCCGCCGCGCGGCTGGACCCCGCCGGTTCCGGAGGCAGGGGACGACGGCGTCGGGGGAGGGGCCTGGCAGCCCGGTGACAGCTTCCGGCTGCGCACCACGCTGGGCCGCGCGCTCTTCAACGAGCTGCTGCCCGAGGACTACCCGTTCGTCGACTACTCGGTGGGCAAGAAGCAGCTCTCCGAGATCGTCAACGACCTCGCCGAGCGTTACCCCAAGGTCATCGTCGCGGCGACGCTGGACAACCTGAAGGCGGCCGGTTTCCACTGGGCCACCCGCTCCGGTGTCACCGTCGCCATCTCCGACGTGGTCGTGCCCGAGGCCAAGAAGGGCATCATCGAGGGGTACGAGGCGCAGGACGAGAAGGTCCAGAAGCAGTACGAGCGTGGTCTGATCACCAAGGACGAGCGCACCCAGGAACTGATCGCGATCTGGACCAAGGCGACCAACGAGGTCGCCGAGGCGATGAACGCGAACTTCCCGAAGACCAACCCGATCTTCATGATGGTCGACTCGGGCGCGCGCGGAAACATGATGCAGATGCGTCAGATCGCCGGTATGCGTGGTCTGGTGTCCAACGCGAAGAACGAGACCATCCCGCGGCCGATCAAGGCGTCGTTCCGTGAGGGTCTCTCCGTGCTGGAGTACTTCATCTCCACCCACGGTGCCCGTAAGGGTCTCGCCGACACCGCCCTGCGTACCGCCGACTCGGGTTACCTGACCCGACGTCTGGTGGACGTCTCCCAGGACGTGATCATTCGCGAGGAGGACTGCGGCACCGAGCGCGGCCTCAAGCTGGAGATCGCGGCCAAGGGTGCGGACGGCGTGCTGCGCAAGGCGGAGGACGTCGAGACCAGCGTGTACGCGCGCTGCCTCGCCGAGGACATCGTCGTCGAGGGGAAGGTCCTGGCCCCGGCCGGTACCGACCTGGGCGATGTGCTCATCGACGAGCTGGTCCGCCACGGCGTGGAGACGGTCAAGACCCGTTCGGTGCTCACCTGCGAGTCCGCCGTCGGCACCTGCGCCATGTGCTACGGCCGTTCGCTGGCGACCGGCAAGCTGGTGGACATCGGCGAGGCGGTCGGCATCATCGCCGCCCAGTCCATCGGTGAGCCCGGCACCCAGCTCACGATGCGTACCTTCCACACCGGTGGTGTGGCCGGTGACGACATCACCCAGGGTCTGCCGCGTGTCGTCGAGCTCTTCGAGGCCCGTACGCCCAAGGGTGTCGCCCCGATCTCGGAGGCGGCCGGCCGCGTCCGGATCGAGGAGACCGAGAAGACCAAGAAGCTCGTCGTCACCCCGGACGACGGCTCCGACGAGACCGCCTTCGGCGTCTCCAAGCGAGCCCGTCTCCTGGTGGGCGAGGGCGACCGCGTCGACGTCGGCCAGCCGCTGACCGTGGGTGCCGTCAACCCGCACGACGTGCTGCGGATCCTCGGCCAGCGCGCCGTCCAGGTGCACCTGGTGGGCGAGGTCCAGAAGGTCTACAACTCGCAGGGTGTGTCGATCCACGACAAGCACATCGAGATCATCATCCGGCAGATGCTGCGCCGGGTGACGATCATCGAGTCCGGCGACGCGGAGCTGCTGCCGGGCGAGC
>NZ_JAHLEM010000348.1 GCF_018883605.1 Streptomyces niphimycinicus
TCGCAGGGTGTGTCGATCCACGACAAGCACATCGAGATCATCATCCGGCAGATGCTGCGCCGGGTGACGATCATCGAGTCCGGCGACGCGGAGCTGCTGCCGGGCGAGCTCGTGGAGCGCTCGCGCTTCGAGTCGGAGAACCGTCGTGTGGTCCAGGAGGGCGGTCACCCGGCCTCCGGCCGTCCGCAGCTCATGGGTATCACCAAGGCATCGCTGGCGACCGAGTCCTGGCTGTCGGCGGCGTCCTTCCAGGAGACGACCCGGGTGCTCACCGACGCGGCGATCAACGCCAAGTCGGACTCCCTGATCGGCCTCAAGGAGAACGTGATCATCGGTAAGCTCATCCCGGCCGGTACGGGCCTGTCCCGTTACCGCAACATCCGGGTCGAGCCGACCGAGGAGGCGAAGGCCGCGATGTACTCGGCCGTCGGTTACGACGACATCGACTACTCGCCCTTCGGCACGGGCTCCGGCCAGGCGGTTCCGCTGGAGGACTACGACTACGGTCCGTACAACCAGTAGGTCCCGATCCGTTCACAGGGCGGTCACCCCCATGGTGGGGTGGCCGCCCTGCGGCGTTTCCGGACGGTTCTGCCGAGGGCGAAAATCGAGTACCCCATTTCCGGCGTGTCGGGGTGCTCTGCATTTGTTTTGACCGAAGTCGATGAGGTAGGTACGCTCAGACCTTGTGCCTGGGGTGTGCCCGGGTCCTTGCGTGCGCGCCCCCAGCCTTCGGCGGGGAGGTGCCTCAGCATGCGAGGGGCCGAGGTGTCGACACCAACAATCCGCACTCTCCGAACTTTCGCAGAGGGCTGCGGTGCGCGACACACCCGACCGCGTGGGTCGGAGGAACTCCAGGTTAGCTTTACCGAGACTGGCACACAGAAACCGGAGAAACGGTGCCTACGATCCAGCAGCTGGTCCGCAAGGGCCGCCAGGACAAGGTCGAGAAGAACAAGACCCCCGCCCTCGCGGGGTCGCCGCAGCGTCGTGGGACATGCACTCGCGTGTTCACCACGACGCCGAAGAAGCCGAACTCGGCGCTCCGCAAGGTCGCGCGTGTCCGGCTGAGCAGTGGGATCGAGGTCACCGCCTACGTCCCGGGTGAGGGGCACAACTTGCAGGAGCACTCCATCGTGCTCGTGCGTGGCGGTCGTGTGAAGGACCTGCCGGGTGTTCGTTACAAGATCATCCGCGGCTCCCTCGACACGCAGGGCGTCAAGAACCGCAAGCAGGCTCGCAGCCGCTACGGCGCCAAGAAGGAGAAGTAAGAATGCCTCGTAAGGGTCCCGCCCCGAAGCGCCCGGTCATCATCGACCCGGTTTACAACTCTCCTCTGGTGACGTCCCTCATCAACAAGGTGCTGCTGAACGGCAAGCGCTCCACCGCCGAGCGCATCGTGTACGGCGCCATGGAGGGCCTGCGCGAGAAGTCCGGCAACGACCCGGTCATCACGCTCAAGCGCGCGCTGGAGAACGTGAAGCCGACCCTCGAGGTCCGCTCCCGCCGTGTCGGTGGCGCCACCTACCAGGTGCCGGTCGAGGTCCGTCCCGGCCGCTCCTCCACCCTCGCCCTGCGCTGGCTCGTGGGCTACTCGCGCGCCCGTCGTGAGAAGACCATGACCGAGCGGCTCATGAACGAGCTGCTGGACGCCAGCAATGGTCTGGGCGCCTCCGTCAAGCGGCGTGAGGACACCCACAAGATGGCCGAGTCCAACAAGGCCTTCGCGCACTACCGCTGGTAGTCGCTACCCCATCGAGAACCGAGAGAAGACTGAGCCAGATGGCCACCACTTCACTTGACCTGGCCAAGGTCCGCAACATCGGGATCATGGCACACATCGACGCGGGCAAGACGACCACCACCGAGCGGATTCTGTTCTACACCGGCGTGAGCTACAAGATCGGTGAAGTCCACGACGGCGCTGCCACGATGGACTGGATGGAGCAGGAGCAGGAGCGCGGCATCACGATCACGTCGGCCGCGACGACCTGTCACTGGCCGCTTGAGAACGTCGATCACACCATCAACATCATCGACACCCCGGGCCACGTCGACTTCACCGTCGAGGTGGAGCGTTCGCTGCGCGTGCTCGACGGTGCCGTGACGGTGTTCGATGGCGTCGCCGGTGTGGAGCCGCAGTCCGAGACGGTGTGGCGTCAGGCGGACCGCTACGGCGTTCCGCGTATCTGCTTCGTCAACAAGCTCGACCGCACCGGTGCCGAGTTCCACCGCTGTGTCGACATGATCACGGACCGCCTGGGCGCGGTGCCGATCGTCATGCAGCTTCCGATCGGCACCGAGGCCGACTTCAAGGGTGTCGTCGACCTCGTCACCATGAAGGCGCTGGTCTGGTCCGCCGAGGCGACCAAGGGCGAGATGTACGACACCGTCGACATCCCGGACACCCACACCGAGGCCGCCGACGAGTGGCGCGGCAAGCTGCTGGAGACCGTCGCCGAGAACGACGAAGAGATGATGGAGCTGTACCTGGAGGGCGAGGAGCCCACCGTGGAGCAGCTTTACGCGGCGATCCGCCGTATCACCATCGCCTCCGGCAAGGGCGGCGGCACCACCGTCACCCCCGTGTTCTGTGGCACCGCGTTCAAGAACAAGGGCGTGCAGCCCCTGCTCGACGCCGTGGTCCGGTACCTCCCGTCGCCGATCGACATCGAGGCGATCGAGGGGCACTCGGTCAAGGACCCGGACGAGGTCATCAAGCGTCGTCCGTCCGAGGAGGAGCCGCTCTCGGCTCTGGCGTTCAAGATCGCGAGCGACCCGCACCTCGGCAAGCTCACCTTCATCCGTGTGTACTCCGGCCGCATGGAAGCCGGCACCCAGGTGCTGAACTCCGTGAAGGGCAAGAAGGAGCGCATCGGCAAGATCTACCGGATGCACGCGAACAAGCGTGAGGAGATCGACTCGGTGGGTGCCGGCGACATCGTCGCCGTCATGGGTCTGAAGCAGACCACCACCGGTGAGACCCTCTCCGACTCGTCGAGCCCGGTGATCCTGGAGTCCATGGACTTCCCGGCCCCGGTCATCGAGGTGGCCATCGAGCCGAAGTCCAAGGGCGACCAGGAGAAGCTCGCCGTCGCGATCCAGCGGCTTGCCGAGGAGGACCCGTCCTTCCGCGTCAAGACCGACGAGGAGACCGGCCAGACGATCATCTCCGGCATGGGCGAGCTGCACCTGGACGTGCTGGTCGACCGGATGCGCCGCGAGTTCAAGGTCGAGGCCAACGTCGGTAAGCCGCAGGTGGCCTACCGCGAGACGCTGCGCAAGGCGGTCGAGCGGTACGACTACACGCACAAGAAGCAGACTGGTGGTTCCGGCCAGTTCGCGAAGGTGCAGATCGCGCTGGCACCGCTCGAGGGCGATGGCTACGAGTTCGAGAACAAGGTCACCGGTGGCCGTATCCCGCGGGAGTACATCCCGTCCGTGGACGCGGGCTGCCAGGAGGCCATGGAGTTCGGCGTGCTCGCGGGCTACCCGCTGACCGGTGTGAAGGTCACCCTGCTCGACGGTGGCTACCACGAGGTCGACTCGTCCGAGATGGCGTTCAAGATCGCCGGTTCGATGGCCTTCAAGGAGGCTGCCCGCAAGGCCAGCCCGGCCCTGCTCGAGCCGATGATGAAGGTCGAGGTCACCACGCCCGAGGACTACATGGGTGACGTGATCGGCGACATCAACTCCCGTCGCGGGCAGATCCAGTCCATGGAGGACCGGAGCGGCGCCAAGCTGGTCACCGGCCTGGTTCCGCTGTCGGAGATGTTCGGCTACGTGGGCGACCTGCGCAGCAAGACGTCCGGCCGCGCCAGCTACTCCATGCAGTTCGACTCCTACGCCGAGGTTCCGCGGAACGTCGCCGAGGAGATCATCGCGAAGGCCAAGGGCGAGTAAGGCGGGTTCATCCGCTTTCCTCACCCTTTAGGCTGGAAGCACAAGGCATCGGGGCATTCGTCGTGGAGCGCGTCCACCGCGTTCCACGGCGGAGCCCCTGGCGCCGGCCCCCCAGACGAATACGGCGAAGGGCATCCCCCTCGGGGTCCTGGCCGGTTCGGTAAGAAAACCTGAACCCATCCGCAAAGCGTGGATGCGTTACAGAACCACTCCACAGGAGGACCCCAGTGGCGAAGGCGAAGTTCGAGCGGACTAAGCCGCACGTCAACATCGGCACCATCGGTCACATCGACCACGGTAAGACCACGCTTACCGCTGCGATCACCAAGGTGCTGCACGACGCGTACCCGGACCTGAACGAGGCCTCGGCCTTCGACCAGATCGACAAGGCTCCTGAGGAGCGCCAGCGCGGTATTACGATCTCCATCGCGCACGTCGAGTACCAGACCGAGTCGCGTCACTACGCGCACGTTGACTGCCCCGGTCACGCGGACTACATCAAGAACATGATCACCGGTGCCGCGCAGATGGACGGCGCCATCCTCGTGGTCGCCGCCACCGACGGCCCGATGCCGCAGACCAAGGAGCACGTGCTCCTGGCCCGCCAGGTCGGCGTGCCGTACATCGTTGTCGCCCTGAACAAGGCCGACATGGTGGACGACGAGGAGATCCTGGAGCTCGTCGAGCTCGAGGTCCGCGAGCTGCTCTCCGAGTACGAGTTCCCGGGCGACGACGTTCCGGTCGTCAAGGTCTCGGCGCTCAAGGCGCTCGAGGGCGACGCCGAGTGGGGCAAGTCCGTCCTCGACCTGATGAAGGCCGTCGACGAGTCGATCCCGCAGCCCGAGCGTGACGTCGACAAGCCGTTCCTGATGCCGATCGAGGACGTCTTCACCATCACCGGTCGCGGTACGGTCGTCACCGGCCGTATCGAGCGCGGTGTGCTGAAGGTCAACGAGAACGTCGACATCATCGGCATCAAGCAGGAGAAGACCTCGACCACCGTCACCGGTATCGAGATGTTCCGCAAGCTGCTCGACGAGGGCCAGGCCGGTGAGAACGTCGGTCTGCTGCTCCGCGGCATCAAGCGCGAGGACGTCGAGCGCGGCCAGGTCATCATCAAGCCGGGTTCGGTCACTCCGCACACCGAGTTCGAGGCCCAGGCGTACATCCTGTCCAAGGACGAGGGTGGCCGCCACACGCCGTTCTTCAACAACTACCGTCCGCAGTTCTACTTCCGTACCACGGACGTGACGGGCGTTGTGACCCTCCCCGAGGGCACCGAGATGGTCATGCCGGGCGACAACACCGAGATGTCGGTCAGCCTGATCCAGCCGGTCGCCATGGAGGAGGGCCTGAAGTTCGCCATCCGTGAGGGTGGCCGGACCGTCGGCGCCGGCCAGGTCACCAAGATCAACAAGTGACCTGACGCTCCCCGGAGCAAAGAGCCCCATTCGCCACTGGCGGGTGGGGCTCTTTCGTATGCGGGTACCCGTCCCTCGCCGGGATGCCGCTGCTGAGCGGCCTCAACGGACAGGTGCGCCAGGAACTCGTCGCCCCGGCGCGGGGCTGGGGGACGCGGGCGGGCCACGTCGCCCGGTCGCCAGGCCGGTGGCGGCCTCCCTGACCGGGGGCCGGGGCCGATCCGGCGCCGCCCGGACGCCGCGCAGAC
>NZ_JAHLEM010000349.1 GCF_018883605.1 Streptomyces niphimycinicus
GGCCGCCGGAGCCGTCCCGGCACCCGGCGCGGCCGCACCGTCCGCCGCCACGCCGTCAGCGGTAGTAGCAGCCGCTGTCGAGGTCCTCGGCGAGAGTGGGGCCGCCGGGTGCCCAGCCGAGCAGCGCGCGGGTGGCGTCACTGCTCGCGGCCATGTCCGCTGCGTAGAACTTGCTCAGCCAGCCGAAGTGCTCACCGGCGCCGTCGGCCGGGACGGAGACGACGGGCAGGCCGAGTCCGCGCCCGATGGCCCCGGCGATGTCGCGGGTCGGGATGCCGGTCTCGGCCGTGGCGTGCAGGATGGTGCCGGCCGGGGCCCGCTTGTCGAGGGCGAGTTGCACGATGCGTCCGGCGTCACCGCGGTGGATCGCCGCCCAGCGGTTGCTCCCGTCCTCGATATAGGCCGAGACGGCCTTGGCGCGTGCCGCCGCCACCAGCCAGGTCACGAATCCCCAGTCACCATCGCCGTGCACGGTGGGGGCGAAGCGCACGATGACCGTGTTGACACCCTGCTCCACGAACTCCAGGGCGAGGTTCTCGCCGCCGCCGCGCAATGAATCGATGCCGTGGAACGGGGACCGGTCCCGCTCCGTCGCCACGCGGCCGGTGGTGAGGGAGGCCAGACCGGCGGCGACGATGAACGGCCGGTGAGAGCCCGCGAGGGCCTCGCCGATGGTCTGTACGGCGTCGCGCTCGGCCCGGTCGCTCACCGCCGGGTTGGCGAAGTCGTGTTTGTTGGCGAGGTGGACGACGGCATCGGCGGCGTCGGCGCCGGAGCGGATGCCGTCGAGGTCGTCGAGGTCGCCGCGGAGCACCCGGGCGCCCTTGGCCTCCAGCGCGGCGGCGGAGTCGTCCGAGCGGGCGAGGCCGGTGACCTCGTGCCCGGCGTCGAGCATGTGGTCGACCACGGCCGAGCCGATCCACCCCGTCGCTCCGGTGATGAATACCTGCATGTCAATGCTCTTTCGGAGAGGTCCGCGACGGCCTGCCGCGGACGGATCGTGCCCACGGCCCGAGTGGGCCGCCAGCGGTCTTCGGGGTCGGCCGGTGATCTCCCACCGGCCGACGGCCCGGTCCCCCGGCTCAGAGGCGGCAGCTCAGCTCCATGCCGTCCTCGATGGGGAAGGTGACGTTCTGGTAGCCGTTCGCCGGGTCGCGTACGTAGTCGAGATACGACCGCAGGAGGCCCTCCCCCTGGTCGACGTCGTCGGCCACGACGAGTGCGCCGGGCCGCAGCCGCGGTTCGAGCATCCGCAGCACGGGCAGGCACAGGTCCTTCCAGCCGTCGAGCAGGACCAGCTCCAGCGGGCCCTCGAGGTCGGCGAGGGTCTCCCGGGCGTCCCCCTCCAGCACGGTGATCACGTCGTCCAGCCCGGTCTCGGCGAAGGTGCGGCGGGCCGCGGCGATCTTCTCCTTGCTCATCTCCGTGGTGATGACGCGCCCGGTGCCGTTGTCCCGTACGGCGGCGGCCAGATGGAGCGTGGAGATCCCGTAGGACATGCCGAACTCGACCACCGTGGCCGGGCGGATGGCGCGGACCAGGTTGTAGAGCAGCTTCCCGCCCTCGGCGGAGATCGGCATATAGATCCCGGCCGCGGCGTCGGCGAGCTCCTGCGGGGCCAGCGATTCCTGTGCGCCGGGCGGCAGCTCCGCCTGGGCGGTCTCGTCCTGCTCGGCCAGCGCGAACATCCGGCTGAGGGCGGTCTCGACCCGGGGGTCGGCAAGCGTGTGAGTGACTGTCATGAGTTTTAGAGTAGACGCGACGTTGCGTCTTGTCTAGAAGGGATGGCACCGGGGAGGGTGGATATCCCGAGATCTCGGGGAGGCGGGAGATGGCACGCGCGACACGGACCGCCGGGACGAGCGACACCGCCCGACCGGCACCACGCCACCACGGCAACCGCCACGGGCGCAGTGAACAGACCCGGCTGGCGGTGCTGAACGCGGCGGACGATCTGCTGGCCGAGGCGGCAGACGATCTGCTGGCCGAGAAGGGTTTCGCGGGCGTCACCGTGGAGGGGATCGCCGCCCGGGCCGGGGTCGCCAAGCAGACGATCTACCGCTGGTGGAGCACCAAGACCGACATCCTCATGGACGCCTTCCTCCACCGCCACGGACTGACGGCGCCGGCGAACGACTGACCTCCGGTCCGGGCCCGGGAAGAGAGAGCCCCCGGCCCGTCAGCCGACAGGCCGCGCCGCGCGGACCCGGCGGCCGCCGTCGACCACCAGGTCC
>NZ_JAHLEM010000035.1 GCF_018883605.1 Streptomyces niphimycinicus
CCCGCATGGACGCCATGCTCGGTGACTTCCGCAAGGTCGTCGAGGGGCTGTCGTTCGCCCGGCCGTCCATCGCCCTGGTCTCCAATGTGACGGGCGCGGCGGCGAACGCGGACGAGGTGTGCTCGCCGGAGTACTGGGTCCGCCATGTGCGGGAGGCGGTGCGGTTCGCGGACGGCGTGCGGGCGCTCGAAGCGCAGGGCGTGTCCAGGTTCGTGGAGGTCGGTCCCGACGGCGTGCTCACCGCGATGGCGCGGGACTGCGTGGCGGACCGGCCCGAGGCGACCACCGAGCCGGTCCTGGTGCCGGTGCTGCGCAAGGACCGTCCCGAGACCCGGGCGCTGACCACGGCGCTGGCCGAACTCCATGTCCATGGCATCGCGGTGGACTGGGAGCGGCTCTTCGCCGGACGCGGCGCCCGCAAGGTCGAGCTGCCCACCTACGCCTTCCAGCGGGAGCGCTACTGGCTGGAGGCCCTGTCGTCCTTCGCCAGCGATGTCACCGCGGTGGGGCTCGTCCCGCCGACGCATCCGCTGCTGGGCGCCGCCGTCGAACTGCCCGACGCGGACGGCTTCCTGTTCACCGGCCGCCTTTCGCCGCAGACGCATCCGTGGCTGGTCGACCACATGGTCCAGGACACGATCCTGCTGCCCGGCACCGCCTTCCTCGAACTGGCCCTGCACGCCGCCGACCAGGTGGGATGCGACCGGGTCGAGGAGCTGACCCTCACCGCGCCGCTGCCGCTGCCCGAGCGGGGCGCGGCACACCTCCAACTGGCGGTGGGCGGACCGGACGAGAACGGCGCGCGCACGCTGAACGTGTACTCCCGGCTGGAAGACCCCACCATGGAGCAGCCGTGGGTTCAGCACGCCTCCGGCCTGCTCGTCCAGACCGGCGCGCCGGACGAGACCGGACAGGCCGACCTCGCCGTATGGCCCCCGGAGGGCGCGGAGCGGATCGGCATCGAGGACGTCTACGACCGGATGGCGGCGGGTGGCTTCGCCTACGGCCCGGTCTTCCAGGGGCTGCGGTCGGTGTGGATCCGTGGCGACGAGGTCTTCGCCGAGGTGCGCCTGCCGGAGGAGAACGCCTCGGACGCCGGGAAGTTCGGATTGCACCCCGCCCTGCTGGACGCGGCGATTCAGGCCGTCATGTTCGTACCCCAGGAGGAGGCGGGCCTCGCCAGGCTTCCGTTCTCCTGGACCGGCGTGTCGCTGCGGGCCACGGGCGCCTCGGAACTGAGGGTGCGCCTCAGCTCGCTGGGACCCGACTCGATCGGCCTCGCGGTGGCCGACACCAGCGGCCGCGCCGTGGCCACCGCCGACTCCCTGGTGATGCGGCTGGTCGCGGAAGGTCAGATCCAGTCGGCCGGTTCCCCGGCGGCCGGGCATGACTCGCTCTTCCGGCTGGACTGGACCCCCGTCCCCGTCGGCGCTCCGGCCCCCGCCTCCGAAGGCACCTGGGCCGTGCTGGGCACCGACGACCTGGGGGTGCTCTCCAGCTTCGCGGCCGAGGGTGCCGACGTGGCGTCCTACGCGGATCTGTCCGCGCTGCGCGAGGCGATCGACTCCGGGGCCACGGCGCCGGACGTCGTCATGGTGGCGGGCGCCGCGGAGGCGGTCGGCATCGACGACGGCGCGGACCTGGCGGGACGGGTGCGCGGCACCACGTACCGCGCGCTGGAGCTGGTGCGGACATGGGTCACCGACGACCGGTTCGACGACTCCTACCTGGTGTTCGTGACCCGCGGCGCGATGGGTGCCCAGTCCTCCGAGGAGGTGCGCACCCCGGCCGAGGCCGCCGTTTGGGGCCTGCTGCGCTCCGCGCAGACCGAGCACCCCGGGAAGTTCCTCCTGGTGGACCTGGACCCGCAGGAGCAGGGCGAGGTGTCCTCGGTGCTACGGACGGCGCTGACCGCCGGGGAGCCGCAGGTGGCCGTGCGCGACGGGCGGGTGCTCGCGGCGCGCCTCGCCCGGGTGGCCCCGGCCGAGGACCGGCCGGAGCCGGAGACCACGCCGTTCGATGGCCGTGGCACGGTGTTGATCACGGGTGGTACGGGTGGTCTGGGCGCGCTGTTGGCCCGTCATCTGGTGGTGGAGCATGGTGTGCGTTCTGTGGTGCTGACGAGTCGTCGTGGCGTGGAGGCGCCGGGTGCGGCGGAG
>NZ_JAHLEM010000350.1 GCF_018883605.1 Streptomyces niphimycinicus
CTTCCTCCACCGCCACGGACTGACGGCGCCGGCGAACGACTGACCTCCGGTCCGGGCCCGGGAAGAGAGAGCCCCCGGCCCGTCAGCCGACAGGCCGCGCCGCGCGGACCCGGCGGCCGCCGTCGACCACCAGGTCCGCGCCGGTGATCCAGGACGCCTCGTCCGAGACCAGCCAGCGGACCGCGCGCGCCACATCCTCCGGTTCGCCGATCCGGGCCAGCGGGAGCGCCGCGGCGATCTCCCGCTCGCCGGGCTCCCAGACGAAGCGGGCCATCTCGGTGCGGACCAGCCCCGGGGAGACGGCGTTGACGCGGACGGCCGGGGCCAGTTCGGCGGCGAGCTGGCGGGTGAGGCGGAGGAGGGCGGTCTTGGCGGTGCCGTAGGCGCCGACGCCCGGGCCGACGCCATGGGTGCCCTCGGTGCAGATGTTGACGACCGCGCCCCCGTGGTCGCGCATCCAGGCCCGCCAGGCCGCCTGGGTCAGCCGCAGCGGGGCTTCCACATTGACCGTGAAGGCCAGGCGCCAGGCGAGCGGGTCCACCGCCATCAGCGGACCGAGCGGGGCGTTGGTGGCGGCGTTGTTGACCAGGATGTCGAGGCGGCCGAACTCCGCGAGGGTGCGGGCCACCGCCGCCTCCAGATGCGCCGGGTCCGCCACGTCCCCGGGGCAGCCGATGGCGCGCGGGCCGAGGCGGCGTACGGCCTCGGCCAGCTCCTTCGGGTCCCGCGCCGTGAGGCACACCGCGGCGCCGTCCGCCGTCAGCGCCTTCGCCACCGCCAGCCCGATGCCGCGTGAGGCGCCCGTGATCAGGGCCGCGCGTGCCATCGGCTCAGCCCCTCGTGTCCACCGTCTCCGTGTCCCGGCCCGACCGCAGCACCCGTCCCGGCACCGCGCCGGTGATCTCGTCGTCCCGGATGGTCTCGGTGCCGCCCACCCGGACGCTCACGATCCCCATCGCCCGGGAGTCCAGCCGGGGGCTGTCGCCGGGCAGGTCGTGCACCAGCCGCGCCTGGCCCGCGTCGATCCGCTCGGGGTCGAAGAGGACCAGGTCGGCGTGGTAGCCCTCGGCGATCCGGCCGCGTTCGCGCAGCCCGAGCAGCCGCGCCGGATCGTCCGTCAGCATCCGTACCGCCCGCTCCAGGCCGACCAGTTTCCGGCCGCGCAGACAGTCGCCGATGAAGCGGGTGGTGTACGGGGCGCCGCACATCCGGTCCAGATGGGCCCCGGCGTCCGAGCCGCCGAGCATGACGTCCTCGTGTTCCCAGGTCCGCTTGCGCAGCTCCCAGCTCGCCGGGTCGTTGTCGGTCGGCATGGGCCACAGCACCGTGCGCAGCTCGTCGGCGGCGCAGATCTCCACCAGTGCGGCGAAGTCCTCCTGGCCGCGCTCGGCGGCGATATCGCGGACGACCCGGCCGGTCAGCCCGGCGTTGGCCGCGCTGTAGGTGTCGCCGATGACGTACCGCCCGAAGTGGGTGAGCCGGCGGAAGACCCCGGCTTCGGGGCTGCCCGCGCGGCGCAGCATCTCCGCCCGTACGTCCGGGTCGCGGAGCCCCGCGATCCGCTCCGGGATCGGCAGCCCCAGGATGTCGCCCCAGCCCGGGATGAGGTTGAGCGCGCAGAAGGTGCCGAGCGACATGTTCATGGGGGTGAGGATCGGCATGGTGAGCGCGACGATCCTGCCGCCCGCCTTGCGGGCCCGTTCGCTGGCCTGGAGCTGGCGCGGCACCCGCTCGGGGACGGCCGCGTCGATGGTCAGCACGTTCCAGTTGAGCGGGCGGCCGGCGGCCGCGCTCATCTCCACCAGCAGATCGATCTCCTCGTCGGCGAACTGGTCGAGACAGCCCGCCACGATCGCCTCGATCTGCGTCCCCTCGTGTTCGCCGACGGCCCGGGAGAGCGCCAGAAGCTCCTCGGGCGCGGCGTGGCGGGAGGCGACCGGCGCTCCGTCCCCGTCCGAGTGGGTCGAGGACTGGGTGGTGGACAGCCCCCACGCCCCCGCGTCCATCGCCTCGTGGAACAGCCGCAGCATCTCCTCCAGTTGCGCGGGCGTGGGCTGTCCGCCGATCGCGTCCTCGCCCATCACATGGCGGCGCAGCGCGCAGTGCCCCACCATGAAGCCCGCGTTGACGGCGATCCGGCCCTCCAGGGCGTCCAGGTATTCGCCGAAGCCGTGCCAGTTCCAGGGCGCGCCCTGCTCCAGCGCCACCAGCGACATGCCCTCGACCCGGCTCATCATCCGCCGGGTGTAGTCGGCGTCGCCGGGCCGGTCGGGGTTGAGCGGGGCGAGGGTGAAACCGCAGTTGCCGCCCGCCACGGTGGTCACGCCGTGGTTCATGGAGGGGGTGGCGTACGGATCCCAGAAGAGCTGGGCGTCGTAGTGGGTGTGCGGGTCGACGAACCCGGGCGCGAGGACGAGCCCGGTGGCGTCCTCGGCGGACCGCGCCGGTTCGGTGACGCCCCCGGGCCCGGCGATGGCCACGATCCGGCCGTCCCGGATGCCGACATCGGCGACGTAGGAGGGCGCGCCGGTGCCGTCCGCCACGGTGGCGCCCTTGATCAGGTGGTCGAGCACGGGTGGATCCCTTCTCGCGTCTGCGGCTGCCGGGGCGCTGCTCTCGCGCCCGCGGCTACTCGGCCTCGGCTCTCGCGTCCGCGGTTACCGGCTCCCGGCGTGGCGGAAGCGGGTCGTGCGGTGCACCGGATCGGTGTCGATCTTCGGGATGACGTGCTCGCCGATGAGCTTGACCGTGTTCATCGTGTCCTCGTAGCCGATCCCGATCGGCAGCCCGAACGACAGTTGGTCGGCCCCGGCCTGCTCCCACCGCTTGCACTGGCGGAAGACCTCGTCCGGGTCGCCGCAGATCATCAGCTCCTCGGCGATGAGGAGTTCGATGATCTCCTCGGTGTACTCCGGCAGCAGTTCGGGCCACTCCGGGATGCCGTCGGGGCGGGGGAAGGTGTCGTGGTAGCGGAAGAGCAGCGACTGGAGATAGTTGAGCCCGCCGCCGACCGCTATCTCGACGGCCTTGGCATGGGTCTCCGCGCAGATCGCGGTGGAGGTGACCATCACGTTGTCGTTGACGAAGCCGCCGACCGGCTCGGCCTCCTTGATCGCGTTCTTGTAGGAGTCGAGGACCCACTCCATGTCGGAGACCTTCTGGATGGAGAAGCCGAGCACGCCGAGGCCCTTCTTGCCGGCCATCGCGTACGAGGGCGGCGACCCGGCCGCGTACCACATCGCCGGGTGGGAGCCCCCGTACGGCTTGGGCAGCACCTTGCGCGGCGGCAGCGACCAGTGCTTGCCCCTGAAGCCCTGGTACTCGTCCTGGAGCCACATCTTGGGGAACTCGGCGATCGTCTCTTCCCAGATCTCCTTGGTGGCGTTCATGTCGGTGATCCCCGGGAGGAAGCCGAGGATCTCGTGGCTGCCCGCGCCCCGGCCCGAGCCGAACTCGAACCGGCCGCCGGAGAGATGGTCGAGCATCGCGACCTTCTCGGCGACCTTGACCGGGTGGTTGACCTGCGGCAGCGGGTTGAAGATGCCGGAGCCGAGGTGGATGCGGTCGGTGGCGTGGGCGAGATAGCCGAGGTAGACATCGTTCGCGGAGAGGTGGGAGTACTCCTCCAGGAAGTGGTGCTCGGAGGCCCATGCGTACTTGAAGCCCGACCGGTCGGCCTGGATGACGTACTCGGTCTCCTCGACGAGCGCGTGGTGCTCGGCCTCGGGGTCGGTTCGGCGTCGGCTT
The DNA here is from genome assembly GCF_018883605.1 of Streptomyces niphimycinicus. Classification (GTDB taxonomy): domain Bacteria; phylum Actinomycetota; class Actinomycetes; order Streptomycetales; family Streptomycetaceae; genus Streptomyces; species Streptomyces niphimycinicus. Next base: position 3,748 of record NZ_JAHLEM010000350.1, read on the forward strand.
TCAGGGACGTATCCCTGCACAAAGAGTCCGAATTCCATGGAGGTTCACCGCCTCAGACGACTCAATCTGACGGATCGTCAGATTTTGATTGACTCTGGCACCGCGAACAGGGACCGTCAAGGGCCGCGGCCGCGCCGGACCCGGAGGGGGCTGAGCGGCCCCGGGGAAGTGAGGCACGCCCCCGAGGCCGCTCAGAAGACCGAGACGCCGGTCAGCCAGCCGCCGTCGACGACGAACGGCTGGCCCGTCACATACGACGAGTCCTCCGACGACAGGAAGAGCGCGAGCCGCGCCACCTCCTCCGGGCGGCCGATCCGGCCCAGCGGCACCAGCTTGCGGTACAGCTCGTCGACCGCCGCCGACGCCTCGGCGGTGTCGGCGTCGGGGTCGAGCTGGGCCGGGTTGGTCATGGGGGTGTCGATCGCGCCCGGGCATATCGCGTTGACCCGGATGCCCTTGTCCGCGAGCTCCATCGCGGCCACCCGCGTCATCCCCACCACGGCCGCCTTCGTCGCGGCGTACGAGGTGAGGAAGGGCATACCGGACAGGGCGACGTACGAGGCGGTGTTCACGATCGTCCCGCCGCCGGCCGCCGCCAGCTCCGGCGCGAGGGTCCGCATCCCCAGGAACGCCCCGACCTGGTTGACCTGGACCACCTCCAGGTACTCGGTGAGCGGGGTGCTGACCAGCTCGTTGAAGCGGAGGATCCCGGCGTTGTTGACCAGGCCGTCCACCGCGCCGAAGGCGTCCTTGGCGGCCTCGACGGCGGCGTTCCAGTCGTCCTCCCGGCCCACGTCCAGATGGACGAAGCGGGCGCTCTCGCCCAGCTCCTTGGCCAGCGCCTCGCCCGTCTCGTCCAGCACGTCACCAAGGACCACCCGCGCGCCCTCCGCCACGAACAGCCGCGCCTCGTGCTCGCCTTGTCCGCGCGCCGCCCCGGTGATGACGACGACCCGCCCGTCCAGCTTGCCCATTCCGTTCTCCCTAGTCATCGAGCTAGTGATCGAGGTGCGGAGCGACATCGGCGGCGAAGGCCGCCATCTGGTCGATCAGTTCGGTGTGGTCCCGGCAGCGGAACCGCACCTGGATCTGGTCCACCCCCATCGCGGCGTACGCGCGCAGGCTCTCGGCCAGCGGCTCCGGCGCGCCGGTCAGGGTGCGGCGCCCCACGTCCCAGCCGGGCTCGCCCACGTACAGCGGTTCGGTGATCGCGCCGAGCTCGGCGGGCTCGTCGATCCCCGCCTCTTCCCGCAGCGCGCGCAGCCGGGCGATCTGGCCGGGCAGCCGGTCGCGTGGATCGCCCTGGGGCAGCCAGCCGTCGCCCCGGATCGCCGCCCGGCGCACCGCCGCGGGCGAGGAGCCGCCGATCCACAGCGGGGGCCGTGGCGTCCGGGCGGGGCGCGGGGCCTGCCCCAGACCGCTGAACGCGAACCGCTCCCCGTGGAAGTCGGGGAACTCCTCCGGCCCCAGCGCCGCCTTCAGCGCGTCGACGGTCTCGTCCAGCAGCGCCCCGCGCCGGGCGAAGTCCACCCCGAGCGCCTCGAACTCCTCCCGCACATGCCCGGCCCCGACCCCGAGGATCAGCCGGCCGCCGGAGAGGTGGTCGAGCGTCGCGTACTGCTTGGCACTCAGCAGCGGATGCCGCAGCGCGGCCACCGCCACATGGCTGAGCAGCCGCACCCGCTCGGTGGCCGCGGCGAGCCAGCCGAGGGTGGCCACCGGGTCGTACCAGACGGTGCCCATCGCGGCGGCCAGCCGCCGCGGGATCGCGACATGGTCGCAGACGGCCAGGTAGGCGAAGCCGAGCCGGTCGGCGGCGCGGGCGACATCGAGCAGTTCGGCCGGGCCCGCCGCCGCCTCCCATGGCTCGGCGTAAAGGGTGGACTGCGACTGGACGGGCAACTGCATGCCGTAGCTCAACCGGCCCCGGGGCAGGACGCGCATGCCGGGCCTCCTCGTCGGTGGACCGCCATCGTCGTATCGGACGTCGGCCATAGTGATATCTGACGGTCCATCAGACAAGGGGTACGGCGGCCTCGTCCCGCATGGGGAGCCCTGCTAGCGTACGGACGTTCGGACCTCGGGCCCATCGCCCGCCGCCCCGCTCAGGGGCCACCACGGGGGCACAGTAAGGGGTACACAGAGGGGCACGTGATGATCGAGACGGTCTTCCGCTGCGACGATCTGCCCAGGGCGGATCGGTTCGACTTCTGGCGCGAGCAGATGACACAACTCCTGGCGCCGATGGAGATGAGCAGCGACCACACCGGTGACTTCCGGGGAGAGGTGCGCATCCTCGAGTTCGGCGCCGCCTCCGTGTGGCCCACGAAGTTCCGTGAGATGAACTTCCGGCGGACGCCCAAGCTCATCCGGCAGTCCGACCCCGAGCTGTACCACTTCTCGTTCATCCAGGAGGGAAACCTCCAGGTCTCCCAGTCCCGCCAGGAGGCCGCCCACAGCGCGCAGGGGCTCTATGTCGTCGACACCTCACGCCCCTTCGACTGCCTGGCCTTCGGCGGCCCTCCCGGAGGCGTGGGCCTGGAGATCCCCAAGGCCCTGATCCCGGTCCCGCACGACCGGATCGACCGGCTGCTCGCCCGGCCCATCCCGGCACGCGACGGCGTCGGCGCCCTGCTGACCGGGTTCCTCGCCCGGCTGGCCGCGGACCGCGGCTCCTACGGCCCCTCCGACGGCCCGCGCCTGGGGACCGTACTGATCGACCTGGCGGCGGCGCTGCTCGCCCAGGCCGTCGAGGCCGACGACGCCCTGCCGCCCGAGACCCACCGGCGCACCCTGGCCTTACGGGTGCAGAGCTTCATCCAGCGGAATCTGTCCGACCCGGAGCTGTCACCGGCCACCATCGCCGCCGCGCACCACATCTCCGTCGGCTATCTGCACCGCCTCTTCCGGGCCCGCGACACCACGGTCTCCGCATGGATCCGGCAGCAGCGGCTGGACCGCGTCCGGCGCGACCTCACCGACCCCGGACGGCACACCGTCCCCATCCACCAGCTCGCCGCCCACTGGGGCTTCGCCCACCCCGCCGTCTTCAGCCGCGCCTTCCGCGCCGCGTACGGCATGCCGCCCAGCGACTACCGACACCTGGCGCTGGTGTCCGGCGCGCCGGGCGTAACCCCGCGACGCCCGGCACGCACGGACTCCCGGCCCTCCGCACCACCCACGGCCCCTGTCACTTCGTAAGGGGTGGGTGACGGCGCTGGGAGGGGGAGGGCCGGTATGCCCCACAGCCTGCCGGAGCACCCGGAGGATGTCATTGACCGGCAGTGACCGCTTTCTTGCTCCTCCGTGACCATGGCGCCACGGACCTCCGTGACCATGGCCCCACGGAAGCCCGGCGGCCCGGGGCTATCCCCCCGGCGCCCCCGCCCAGAGCCCGTCCGCCGTGAGCCCCAGCAGGTCGATGGCGTTGCCGCGCACGATCCGGTCCACCACATCCGGCGCCAGATGCCCCATCTGCGCCTCGCCGACCTCGCGCGACTTGGGCCAGGTGGAGTCGGAGTGCGGATAGTCCGTCTCGTACAGCACGTTGCCGACCCCGATCGCGTCGAGGTTGCGCAGCCCGAAGGCGTCGTCGAAGAAGCATCCGTACACATGCTCCGCGAACAGCTCGGACGGCGGGCGCAGCACCTTGTCGGCCACTCCGCCCCAGCCCCGGTTCTCCTCCCACACCACGTCGGCACGCTCCAGGATGTAGGGGATCCAGCCGATCTGGCCCTCCGCGTACATCACCTTGAGGTTCGGGAAGCGCTCGAACTTCCCGCTCATCAGCCAGTCGACCATCGAGAAGCAGCAGTTGGCGAAGGTGATCGTGGAGCCGACCGCGGGGGGCGCGTCGGCGGAGGTCGAGGGCATCCTGGAGGAGGAGCCGATGTGCATCGCGATGACCGTGCCGGTCTCGTCGCACGCGGCGAGGAAGGGGTCCCAGTCGTCGGTGTGGATCGACGGCAGCCCCAGATTCGGCGGGATCTCCGAGAAGCAGACGGCCCGCACCCCGCGCGCCGCGTTCCGCCGCACCTCGGCGGCGGCCAGCTCGGCGTCCCACAGCGGGATGATGATCAGCGGGATCAGCCGGCCCCGGGCCTCTGGGCCGCACCACTCCTCCACCATCCAGTCGTTGTACGCCCGGACCCCGAGCAGCCCCAGCTCGCGGTCGGCGGCCTCGGTGAAGGTCTGCCCGCAGAAGCGGGGGAAGGTCGGGAAGCAGAGCGCCGACTGGACGTGGTTGACGTCCATGTCCGCGAGCCGGTCGGGCACCGAGAAGGAGCCGGGCCGCATCTGCTCGTAGGTGATGGCCTCCAGCTTGACCTCGTCCCGGTCGTAGCCGACGGCGGTGTCCAGCCGGGTCAGCGGCCGGTGCAGCTCCTCGTACACCCACCAGTCCGCGAGCGGTCCGTCGTCCCCGGGCGCGCCCATCTTCGGGGCGAACCGGCCGCCGATGAAGGTCATCTCCTTCAGCGGCGCCCGGACGATGCGCGGCCCGGTGTCGTGGTACCTCGACGGGAGGCGGTCCCGCCAGACGTGAGGGGGCTCAACCGTGTGGTCGTCCACCGAGATTATCTTCGGGAAGCTCTCCATGACTGCACGGTAGCGCCGATCTGACGGATCGTCAGCTAACCGGACACCTCCCGCACGGATCGGGGGATGCCAGGGACACGTCGAACTCTTTACTGACGTACGGCCCACAGGCACGGCAGACTGGCTGTACAGCGAGGAAGCGTGTGCGGGGGGCACCATGGTCGGCGAGGAGCGCCTGGGGTGGCGGACAGGTTCCACCGGATCCGTACCGGACCGGCGGTGGCGCGGTGACGAGGCGAGCCTCGCCCTCGGCGAGGACCCGGACCCCGCCCTCGACCGGACGCGGATCGGGCTGGAGTGGGAGAGCGGCTACGGCGCCGAAGTCGTCCCCGGGCTCCGGCCGCACGCGGCCCCTCGGCCCGCCACCGGCTTCTCCCGGCCCACCGCCGTGGGCCGCCCGCAGCGCCCCCTGGCCGCCGCCACCGCCGTCCGCCCCGCGCAACTGCCCGCCGCGGTGGCCGACTTCACCGGCCGCGAGGATCTCGTACGGGAGCTGAACGACCGGCTCGCGACCCCCTCCGAGCGGCCGGCCGCCATCGCCGTCGCCGGTATCGGAGGCATCGGCAAGACCGCCCTGGCCGTTCATCTCGCACACACCGCCCGCCACCACTTCCCCGACGGCCAGCTCTACGTGGACCTCGGGGGTGCGGGCTCCTCCCCCGCCGACCCCGAAACCGTGCTCGGCGCCTTCCTGCGCTCGCTCGGCATCCCCGACGCCGCCATCCCGGACGGCACCGAGGAGCGCGCCGCGCTCTACCGCGCCGCTCTCGAGGGCCGCCGGGTCCTCGTCCTGCTGGACAACGCCCGCGAGGCCGCCCAGGTCCGGCCGCTGCTCCCGGGCGAGGGCGCACCGGAGTGCGTGGCGCTGATCACCGGCCGCGCCCATATGGGCGACCTGGACCGCGCCCACCTGGTCGACCTGGACGCGATGAGCCCGACGGAGGCGTTCGCCCTCTTCGCACTGATCGTGGGCGAGGAGCGGGCGGTGATCGAGCGCGCGGCGGTCATGGAGGTGGTGGCGTCCTGCTCCTTCCTTCCGCTCGCCATCCGCATCGCGGCCTGCCGGCTCGCCTCCCGCCGCACCTGGACCGTCTCCGTTCTCGCCCGCAAACTCGCCGACGAGCGGCGGCGGCTGGACGAGCTGCGGGCCGGGGATCTGGCCGTCACGGCGACCTTCGGACTCGGCTACGGACAGCTCGACCCGGCCCAGGCCCGCGCCTTCCGCCTGCTCGGCCTGGTCGGCGGCCCGGACATCTCGCTGCCGGCCGCGGGCGCGGTGCTCGGCCTCGACGTCGAGGAGACCGCCCGGCTGCTCACCTCGCTGGTGGACATCTCGCTGCTGGAGTCCGCCGTACCGGGACGCTACCGCTTCCATGACCTCGTACGGCTCTACGCACGGGCCTGCGCCGAGCGGGAGTCGCGGGCGGCGGCGGAGCGCGAGGAGGCGCTGTCGCGGCTGCTGGACTTCTACCTCGCCACGGCGGCGCGGGTGTACGCCATG
>NZ_JAHLEM010000351.1 GCF_018883605.1 Streptomyces niphimycinicus
CGCTACCGCTTCCATGACCTCGTACGGCTCTACGCACGGGCCTGCGCCGAGCGGGAGTCGCGGGCGGCGGCGGAGCGCGAGGAGGCGCTGTCGCGGCTGCTGGACTTCTACCTCGCCACGGCGGCGCGGGTGTACGCCATGGAGCGGCCCGGGGACCGGATGGTCGAGCACCTGGAGCCCACCGGCCATCCCGGGCTGTGCTTCGAGACCTCCAGAGCCGCCCTGGACTGGCTCTTCGCGGAGGGCGACTGCCTGCTCGACTGCGTGCCCAGGTGCACCGGGGAGACCACCCGCCGCCGCGCGGGGGATCTGCTGCTGGGCGCGCTGGACCTCGCCGAGTCCGGGGCCCGGCCGCGGCAGTACGAAACGGTGGCGCGGGCGGCCGGCGACGCGGCCCACGCCGCCGGGGACTACCGCACCGAGGCCCGCGCCCGCTCGGCGCTGGGGCATCTGTACAGCTTCACGGGCCGGTACGCCCAGGCCGAGCGCGAGCTTCGGCGCGCGCTGGAGCTGGACGGCGAGGATCCGGTGATCGCCAGCCGCGCCTCCAATCAGCTCGGCATCGTCACCAACGGCCTGGGGCGGTACGACGACGCGGAGCGGTTCCTCGGACACGCCCTCACCGCGTTCCGCGCCGACGCCAACGAGGCCGGTGAGGCCAGCGCCCTGGCCAATCTCTCCCGGATCCATGTGAGCCGCGGCCGCACCGGGACCGCGGTGGAACTGGCCGAGCAGGGGCTCGCCATCTACCGCAGGCTCGGCGCCCCGCTGCGGCTCGCCAACGGGATGTACACCCTCGGCATCGCGCTGACGCGGGCCCACCGTCTGGAAGAGGCGGCCGTTCATCTCACCGAGGCGCTCGACCTGTTCCGCGAGGCCCGTCAGCCGCTGTGGGAAGGCATGGCCCATTTCCGGCTGGCCGAAATGCATCTGGCAGCACATCGCCCCACCAAGGCGGTGGCGCACGCCGAGCAGTCCCTCGCCCTGGGCGGCCTCGGCGGTGAATGGCGGCGCTTCTCCTTTCTCACCGTTTTATCGAAGGCCCTGCTGGCGGCCGGACAGCGTGACCGGGCCCAGGAGTGCTGGAGCCAGGCGCAGGCCCTTCGCGAACGGCTGGGCTCCCCCGAGCCCGAGGAGGTGCGCCAACTGCTGGCGACCTCGGCGCCTGACCTCCCGGGGTCAACGGGTCTCAATCCCGGCCATCGGGACGCCTTTGGAGTCGGCCCCCCGGTGTCTGAAAGCGAGCGGCGGAACTGACGATCCGTCGGTCTTCGGAGGTCTCGAAGTCGGGCGGGCCTTGTGGAGAGGTCCGGCCCCTACTGACGTGAGGGGTATCGGCAAGGCAAACTGGCCCGTGCAACTGGGAGCAGAGGCAGGGGGAGACCATGACCGGCGAGAAGGAGCGGGCGCAGGAGCAGTCCTTGCGCTTCACCGTGCTCGGACCGGTACGGGCCTTTCGGGGCGAGGAACAGCTCAGCACCGGATCACCGCAGCAAAGAGCCCTGCTCGCCGCTCTGCTGCTGCGCGGCGGGCGCACCGCCACCGCCCCCGAACTCGTGGACGCCCTGTGGGGCGACGATCCGCCGGACGCCGCGATCGCGGCGCTGCGCACCTACGCCTCCCGGCTGCGCAAGGCGTTCACCCCGCATTCGGACATCCTGGTCAGCGAATCGGGCGGCTATGCGGTCCAGGTGGGCCTCGGGGCCCTGGACATCGACGTGGCCGAGAGCCTGGCGGCGGAGGCGGAGAAGGCCCGGCACTCGGGCGACCGGCTGCGCGCCCATGAGCTGATCGGCCGGGCGCTGGACCTGTGGGACGGTGAGGCCCTGGCCGGGCTGTCGGGGCCGTACGCCACGACCCAGCGCGCCCGGCTGTCGGAGTGGCAGCTCGTGCTCACCGAGACCAGGCTCGATCTCGACCTGGAGCTGGGCCATCACACCGAGGTGGTCTCCGAGCTGACCGCGCTGACCGCCGCCCATCCGCTCCGGGAGCGGCTGCGCGAGCTGCTGATGCTGGCGCTCTACCGCAGCGGCCGGCAGGCCGAGGCCCTGGCGGTGTACAACGACACCCGGCGGCTGCTGGCCGAGGATCTCGGTGTGGATCCCTGCGCGGAGCTGTCCGACCTGCATCAGCGCATTCTCCAGGCGGATGCCGAGCTGGCGGTTTCGGTGGACGACCGCACGCATGCCGGGCCCGGCTTCGTACGTCCGGCCCAGTTGCCCGCGACGGTCGCGGACTTCACCGGCCGGGTCGCCTTCGTCGAGGAGCTGAGCGATGAGCTCGCCACCGCCGAGGGGCGTGTCATGGCCGTGTCAGCAGTGGCCGGAATCGGCGGGGTCGGCAAGACGACGCTGGCCGTGCACGTCGCCCACGCGGCCCGCGCCCACTTCCCCGACGGCCAGCTCTACATCGACCTCCAGGGCGCCGGCCCGGTGCCCGCGGAGCCCAACGCGATCCTGGGCGCCTTCCTGCGCGCCCTCGGCACCCCGGACAGCGCGATCCCCGAGGGCGTCCACGAGCGTGCCGCGCTCTACCGCTCCACGCTGGACGGCCGCCGGGTGCTCACCCTGCTCGACAACGCACGCGACGCCGCGCAGGTCAGGCCGCTGCTGCCCGGTACGCCCGGCTGTGCCGCGCTGATCACCAGCCGGACCCGGATGGTCGACCTGGAGGGCGCCCACCTGGTCGACCTGGATGTGATGAGCCCCGAGGAGGCGCTGGTCCTCTTCACCCGCATCGTGGGCGCGGAGCGGGTCAGTTCGGAGCGCGACGCGGCCATGGACGTGGTCGCGGCATGCGGCTTCCTGCCGCTGGCCATCCGGATCGCGGCCTCCCGGCTGGCCTCGCGCCGCACCTGGACCGTCTCCACACTGGCGCGCAAGCTCGCCAACCAGCGCCGCCGGCTGGACGAGCTGCGGGCGGGCGACCTGGCCGTGCGGGCCACCTTCGAGCTGGGCTACGGCCAGTTGGAGCCGCCGCAGGCCCGGGCGTTCCGGCTGCTGGGGCTGGCGGACGGCCCCGATATCTCGCTCGCCGCGGCGGCCGTCGCCCTGGAGCTGGACACCTTCGACACCGAGGAACTCCTGGAGTCCCTGGTCGACGCCTCCCTGCTGGAGTCCGCGGCACCCGGCCGCTACCGCTACCACGACCTCGTACGGCTCTACGCGCGTGACCGCGCGGAGCGGCACCAGTCGGCCGCGGAGCGCGAGGCGGCCCTCTCCCGGCTGCTGAGCTTCTACCTCGCCACGGCGGCGCGGGTGTACGCCATGGAGCGGCCCGGCGACCGGCTGGGCGACCACCTGGCCCCCGCCGACCACCCCGGCCTGGTCTTCCCGCATCAGGACGCCGCCTTGGACTGGCTGTTCACCGAGGCCGACTGCCTGCTGGCCTG
>NZ_JAHLEM010000352.1 GCF_018883605.1 Streptomyces niphimycinicus
CGACCGGCTGGGCGACCACCTGGCCCCCGCCGACCACCCCGGCCTGGTCTTCCCGCATCAGGACGCCGCCTTGGACTGGCTGTTCACCGAGGCCGACTGCCTGCTGGCCTGCGCCCAGCAGGCCGCCTCGGGCACCACCCTGGGCCGGGCCGCGGATCTGCTGCTCGCCGCCATGGACCTGGCCGAATCCGGTGCCAACGCCCCGCGCTACGAGGCCGTCGCCCGCGTCGTCAGCGAAACGGCACACACGGTCGGCGACACCCGGGCCGAGGGCCGGGCCCGTACCTGCCTGGCCAAGGTGCGCAACCTCACCGGCCGGCTGGAAGAGGCCGACGCGGAGGCGGAGCGCGCCCTGGCCCTGGGCTCCACGGTCGAGGACCACGTGACCATGGGCCGCGCCCTCACCGAGCGCGGCATCATCGCGCACCTCAGCCGCACCCGCTGGGACGACGCGGAGCGGCACTTCCTCCGCGCCATCGACGCCTACCGGGCCGTGGACGACCAGCCCGGCGAGGCCAGCGCGCTGTGCAACCTGTCCCGTGCGTATGTGGAGATGGGCCGCATCGACAGCGCCGTGGAACTGGCCCGGCAGGGCGTGCGGATCTACGGGAGCCTGGGCCGCACCCTGCGCCTGGCCAACGGTAAGTACGCGCTGGGCATCGCCCTGTCCGGGGCCGGAAGCCTGACGCACGCACTGGAGCAGCTCACCGAGGCCCTCGGCCTCTTCCGTGAGCACCGCCAGCCGCTCTGGGAGGGCATGACCCATCAGCGGATGGCCGAGGCGCATCTGTCCATCGGCCGCCCGGCGGAGGCCGCCACCCACGCCGAACAGGCCCTGGCCCTGCGGGGCATCGGGGGCGAGTGGCGCCGGGCCATCGTGCTGACGCTGCTCGGCAGGGCGCTGCTGGAACTGGGCCAGAACGAGCGCGCGGACGCCTGCTGGCGTGAGGCGCTGTCGATTCACGAGCGGCTCGGGGCACCGGAGGCGGAGGACGTCCGCGGGCTGCTGACCCCCGCGACCGCGGCATAATCGCGCGTCCCGTCAACCGTTCATCAATCGTTTATCGCTGTCCGGGAGTCTTAGTACCGGTCGACCCGTCCCCGCGGGGGGCAGACGGGTCGGTTGCGAGGTCACACCGTAAGGTGGGCGGCCCTTTTGAGACACCTGTCCGGCGACCCACGGGGGAGTCGCCGGGCGGGTGTCAACGGGCCTCTACCGACCAGAGCATCCGATGGAGTTGATCGTGACAGACACGGACAAGAAGCCCCAGTCCGACACCTACCGACCACTGGAAGCCGACCCGGCGACCCTCACTCCACAGGACGAGGGCCACACGCCGGCGCCACCGCAGGTGGTCACCCAGGGCGAAGGCCACACGCCCGCGCCGCCGCAGTTGATCACGCAGGGGGAGGGCCACACGCCCGCGCCCCCGCAGCTCAGCACCAAGGACGAGGGTCACACCCCGGCGCCGCCCCAGCTCAGCACGCAGGGGGAGGGCCACACGCCCGCGCCGCCGCAGCTCAGCACCAAGGGCGAGGGTCACACCCCGGCGCCGCCGCAACTGAGCCCCGAGGGCGAGGGCCACACTCCCTCGGCACCCCAGTAGGCGCACCACGGAACGCCGTTCGTATCCAACAGGTAACCGCGGGGCCGATGTCGATGACGCGGAGGGGACGTCATCGGCGTCGGCCCCTCTGTGCGGTCGCCTCCGGACGAGCGGCTTCACGCACCACCGGGCGGACCCCCTTTCCGCCAAGCTTCGACCAGTTCCGGCCAGATGGCCGAACACACGTACCCCTCTTTGTTAATTTGCAGTACAAAATAGATAATCACCCCCCGTATCGGAGGAACCGGAATGACTCGTGCCACAAAGGGCATTGCGACCTTGATTATCGCGATAGGTGCCGCGGTCGGAGCGACAAGCCAGGCAGCCGCATTCGCGGTTGCAAGCGATAGTCACACCCCTATCGTCGGCGCGAACAGTAGCGAATTCGCCACTGCCGCCGCTCCGGCCCCGCAGGGCGAGGGCCATGCCCCCACCAGCCCGCGGTAGGCGCGGCGAGACGACTTACGCAGGCCGAAGGGGCCGGGCGAACCTGCCCGGCCCCTTCGTGATGCCCTGGTGGTGACGCCCTCTTGGCGCCCCCCTTGTTGATGCCCCCTCGTTGATGCCCCCTTGGCGGCGCCCCGCCCGCGCACGCCTTCGACGGCGGGTGAGGGCTTTACGAGGGTGACCGGCCCGCGCGCAGCTCGGCCTTGAGGACCTTGCCGCTGGCGTTACGCGGCAGCTCGGCCAGAAACACCACCTGCCGCGGCACCTTGTAGTTGGCCATTTCCCGGCGCGACCAGGCGATCAGGTCGTCCGCCGTCAGTGTCGAATCCGGGCGGCGGACCGCGTACGCCTTGGCCACCTCGCCCAGCCGCGCATCCGGGATGCCGACGACGGCGACATCGGCCACATCGGGGTGGCGGGCGATGAGTTGCTCGATTTCGGCGGGATAGGCGTTGAAGCCGCCGACGATGAACATGTCCTTGATCCGGTCGGTGATGCGCAGATTGCCCTGCTCGTCCAGCACCCCGACATCGCCGGTCCGCAGCCAGCCATCGGGGGTGATGGTGCGGGACGTGGCGATCGGATCCTCGAAGTAGCCGGGGGTGATGTGGTAGCCGCGGACCCAGACCTCGCCCGGCCGCCCCGGCGGGAGTTCGCGCCCGGTGGGGTGGGCGATCTTGACCTCGGTGTCCGGGATCGCGCGGCCCGCCGTGCCCGCGATGACCTCGGGCGGATCGCCCCGTCGGCACATCGTGACGGTGCCGGACGCCTCCGTCAGGCCGTACGCCGTCAGGACGGTGCCGACCCCGAGTTCCGAGCGCAGCCGTTCCACCAGCTCCAGCGGGACCACGGCGGCGCCGGTGACGACCAGGCGCAGCGTGGACAGGTCATGGGCGGCGCGGGACGGGTGGTCGAGGAGCGACTGGTGGAGGGTGGGCGGGCCGGGGAGAACGGTGATGCGCTCGGCGGCGATATTGGCCAGGGCGGTCTCCACACTGAAGACCGGCTGCGGCACCATCGTGGCGCCGCGGCTCAGAGAGGCGATGATGCCCGCCTTGTAGCCGAAGGTGTGGAAGAACGGGTTCACGATCAGATAGCGATCGCCCGCCGCCAGCCCCGTGATCTCGCTCCAGGTGTCGAAGACACGCACGGTCTGGAAGTGCGTGGTCACCACGCCCTTGGGCCGGCCGGTGGTGCCGGAGGTGAAGGTGATGTCCGAGGGGTCCGAGGGGCGCACCGCCTCCGCCCGGGACCGGACCTGCTCCGGCGGCACGGCGTCGCCCAGCGCCAGGAAGTCCTTCCAGGTGCGGAAGGACTCCGGGCCGTTGTCGGCGAGGACGACCACCTCCCGCAGATAGGGCAGGCGCGGCAGGGGGCCATGGCCCGCCCCCTCCCCCGCCGCCCGGCGCAGCGAGGCCACATACGAGGTGCCCAGAAAGGTGCCGGTGATGAAGAGATGCGAGGCCCGGGTGCGGCGCAGCACATACGCCGCCTCGGCGCCCTTGAAGCGGGTGTTGATGGGCACCAGCACGCCGCCCGCGGTGACCGCGCCGAGCGCCGCCACGATCCAGTCGGTGGTGTTGGGCGCCCAGATCGCGGCGCGGTCGCCCGGTTCGAGACCCGAGGCGACGCACGCGGCCGCGGCGCGTTCGATCCGGGCCCCCAGCTCGGCGTACGAGATCCGGGCGCGGCCCTCGACCACGGCCTCGGCCGGGCCGTACCGCTCGACCGCCGCCCGGATCAGGGCCGGGATGGTGTTCCCCTGTGCCATCCGTTGCATCGGACCGCTCCCCTCCCCGGAACCCGGGACGGACGACCCCACTAGCTGACTACCCGTCAGATTAGCGGTAGCCTTCCCCGCTGTCAGCACCGGTGAACGCGACGACGGAGGCGGCCATGGGGGCGACGGAGACGACGAGGACGACGGCGGGGGCGATAGCGGGGGCGGGGGCGACCTTGAAGGACGCGACGGCGATAGCGGGCATCGGGCAGACCCCGTTCGCCAAACGCCTCCCCGAATCCGAGAAGACCCTGGCCTGCCGGGCGATCCTGGCCGCGCTCGACGACGCCGGCATCGCCCCGTCCGAGGTGGACGCCTTCGCCTCGTACACCATGGAGGAGACCGACGAGGTCGAGGTCGCCAAGGCCATCGGCGCCGGGGATGTGACCTTCTTCAGCAAGGTCGGCTACGGGGGCGGCGGTTCCTGTGCGACCGTCGCGCATCTGGCCGCCGCGATCGCCACCGGACAGGCGAGCGTCGGGGTGGCCTGGCGGTCGCGCAAACGCGGCAGCGGACCGCGCCCCTGGACCAACACCCGGGCACAACTGCCCACCCCGGCCCAGTGGACCCGGCCGTACGGACTGCTGCGCCCGGCCGATGAGATCGGGCTGCTGGCCCGGCGCTATATGCATGAGTACGGCGCGACCCGCGATCACTTCTTCAATGTGGCGCTGGCCTGCCGCAACCGGGCCAATCAGAACCCCGCCGCGATCATGTACGACCGCCCGCTGACCCGCGAGATGTATATGACCGCGCGCTGGATCAGCGAACCGCTCTGCCTCTTCGACAACTGCCTGGAGACGGACGGCGCGCTGGCCTGTGTGGTGGTGTCGGCCGAGCGGGCGCGCGACTGCCGGCAACGGCCCGTGTATGTGCACTCCGCCGCCCAGGGGCTGCCCGCCCAGCACCACGGGATGGTCAACTACTGGAACGACGACCCGCTCACCGGCCCCTCCTGGACCGCCGCCCGCCAGTTGTGGAAAACCGCCGACTTCGGGCCCCAGGATGTGGATGTCGCGCAGATCTACGACGCGTTCACCCCGCTGATCCCGCTCTCCCTGGAGGGCTATGGCTTCTGCGCCCGCGGCGAGGGCGCGGCCTTCACCGAGGGGGGCGCGCTGGAGATCGGCGGACGGCTGCCGCTCAACACCGGCGGGGGCGGCCTCAGCGAGGCGTACGTCCATGGCTTCAACCTCATCACCGAGGGGGTCAGACAGTTGCGCGGCACCGGCACCGCCCAGGTCCCCGGCGCCGAGACCTGCCTGGTCACGGCGGGTGAAGGGGTTCCCACATCGGCCCTGCTGCTGAGGAGTTGACCGAAACGCCATGACCCAGATGGACACGACGACGGACACCACGACCGGCGCGCCAACGGACACGACGGCTGACCCGACGACGGCCGCGAGCGGCGGAGGCGAGGGGTCCGACGGGCTGCTGGCGCCCGTCCCCGACGAGGACGGGGCGCCCTTCTTCGCCTACGCGGCCCGCGGCGAACTGCGCGTCCAGTGCTGCGCCGACTGCGGCGAACCGCGCTTTCCGCCCCGGCCCTGCTGCCCCCACTGCCAGTCCTTCGACTGCCTGTGGAAAAAGTTGAGCGGCCGTGGCCGGATCTGGTCGTATGTGCTGCCCCATCCCCCGCTGTTGCCCGCCTACGCGGCCCAGGCGCCGTACAACGTCGTCCTCGTGGAGCTCGCGGACGCCCCGCGCATCCGGCTGGTGGGCAATCTGGTCGCCGCCAGGGACGCCGCGCTGAACTCGGTCCCGCCCGAGCGGATCCGTATCGGCGCACCCGTGAAGGCCGCCTTCCACGCGACGGAGGGCGGGCTCACGGTGGTGCGCTGGCTGCTGGAGCGGCCATGACGGTCCGCACCCGGGTGGCGGAGAGCGGGGTCACGGTCGTCACCCTCGACCGGCCCGAGCGGCACAACGCCATCGATCTGGAGACGGTCGGCGAACTGACGGCCGTATGGCGGCGCTTCCGGCACGACGACGCGGTCCGGGCCGTCGTCCTCACCGGCGCGGGCGGCCGGGCCTTCAGTACCGGCATCGACCGCTCGGTGGAGGTCGCCCAGCCGCCGTCGCCCTACGCGATGGACGATCCGCTGCGCACCGTCGGGCCCAAGGCGAACGACCTGTGGAAGCCGGTGGTCGCGGCGGTGGCCGGGATGGCGTGCGGCGGGGCGTTCTATCTGCTGGGCGAGGCCGAGTTCATCGTCGCCGACGAGACGGCGGCCTTCTTCGATCCGCACACCAGCTATGGGATGGTCAGCGCCTACGAGGCCGTCTATATGGCGCAGCGGATGCCGATGGGCGAGGTCGCGCGGATGGCGCTGATGGGGACCGCGGAGCGGCTCTCGGCCCGGCGGGCGTATGAGACGGGCCTGGTCAGCGAGGTGGCCCCGGCCGGTGAGGCCCTTACGGCGGCCATCCGCGCCGCGTCGGTCATCGCGTCGTACCCGACGGAGGCGGTGCAGGGGACCGTAAGGGCGCTATGGGCGGCCAAGGAGGCGGCGCTGGCCCAGGCACTCGCCCGGGCCCCGCAGTTGATCGCGCTGGGCAATCTGCCGCCGGGGCGCCAGGCCGCGCTCTTCGCGGCCCGTACGCCCGGCTTCCGTACCCGGTGAGGCCACCGGCCCCGGATCGGCTTCTCGGGGCCTCAGGTGGAGCTCGGGTACTTCAGCGCCGAGGTCACCTTGCAGGTGAAGGACGTCTGCTCGGTGAGGTAGCGGTAGGAGGTGGCGCTGAGGGACTGGCTGCTGCCGGACGCCACGGTGACGGACTTGTAGTCGGATCCCAGCAGGCTGCCGCCGCTCTGGTTCTCCCACTCGATGGTGATCGAGTAGTGCATGGACTGCGTCTCGGGGTTCCTGACGCTCAGGGTGTACTGGAACGAGTGGGTCGACTCGTCGTAGTCGCAGCCGCTGGCACTGATGTCGTTCGTGCCGTTCGAGTTGTAGGTGGGCGGCGCGGAGTAGGTGTAGGAGGGCGTGGGGACCCCGTACGACGGCACATCGAGGTCGGAGGGGACGCCGCTGGGCAGGTCGGTGGGCGCGCCGGAGGGCAGCCCGGTGGGGAGGTCGGTGGGACCGGACGCCGGGTTGTCGCCGCCGCTCCCGCCCGAGACGAAACCGCCGAGGCCGCTGTCGTGGCTTCGGCCCTTCTTTCCGCAGCCGGTCAGCGCGATGAGCCCGACCAAGGCGACGGCGAATATCCGCATGGAGCGGCTCTGCATGGCATTACCCCCGTTGAAAAGACACATTCAAGCCAGCCATGGCCGGTTGACAAGTGCACGCCACCCTAGCAACGGGTTTGGCTACCCCAAAGTCACCAACAGGCGCGCCCGGCCCGGCTCTCAGAGGACGGAGACGACCTCACATCGCACCACGGTTCCCGACACCGAGGGATCATCGAGCGGCACCCTTACGGTCCTCGACTTCCCCGCGGGGACCCGCACATCGGCGCGCCCGGAGGTCAGGGTCGAGCCGTCCCGGTCCTGGAAGCTCATGTCGACGAGGTAGGTGTCGGCCGCGCCCGAGCGGTTGCGCACCTTCACGGTCGCCGCCGGACGGCCGCTCTTGTCGTTGCCCGCTTTGCCCGCGCAGCTCACGACGGTCGTCTGGGGCCCGTTGGACGACGCGGTGCCGCCCGAGGAGCCGCTGGACGCGCTGTCGCCGTAGTCGTCATCGTCGTAGTCGCGGTAGCGGGAACCGCCGGAGCCCGAACCGGTGGTGGAGCTCTCGTCGTCGGAGTCCGAGTAACCGCCGGAGCCGGAACTGGAACCGGAGCCCGATCCCGAATGGTGCGAGGAGGAGCTGGAACAGCCGCCTCCGCCACCCCCGTGGCCATGGCCACGCCCCTTGAACCCGGTCAGCGCCACCAGCACCACGGTGAGCACGGCCGCCAGCCGTAGACCACGCCGCATCACAGACCCCGTCCCCCGAAGACCGCGCAGAGAGTTACCCATCGACCTCCCGGCTCCCAGGAGGTCGATGAACGCCCGCAACCGTAGCAGGAATTGTCAGGGACACGGCCTGCGACCAGCCGTTCCCGGCGCAGCGCCCCCGGGGTCGGTCAGGCCCGGCCGCCCGAAGGCCGGGACTGGCCCGTGCCCTTGACCGCGTCCAGCGCGTAGACGCAGCGGTCCTTGCTGCACGCGTACACCACACCCCCGGCGGCCACCGGCGACCCGGTGATCTCGCCGCCGGTCGCCAGCTTCCAGCGAAGCTGTCCGCCCGCCGCGTCCACCGTATAGAGGCAGTGGTCGGCCGAGCCGAAGTGGACCCGGCCGTCGGCGACCACCGGCGAGCCGATGACCTCGCCGCCCGCCGCGAACCGCCACTTGGGCGTGCCGGTGACCGCGTCGAGCGTGTAGAGCGCGCCGCCGCTGCCCAGATGGACCGAGCCGTCGGCCACCAGCACCGGTTCGATCGACTGCCGGGCCTCGGTGGCGATACGCCAGCGGTCGCGGCCGTTCGCCGCGTCCAGCGCGTACACCGTGCCCAGATAGTCGGCGATATAGATGCCGCCGCCGGTCACCGCGGGCCCCGGCGCGTACGCGGGGGCGCACAGGAAGACGGCGGGCGCCTCGAAACGCCACCGCACATCCCCGCGGGCGGCGTCGAGCGCGAGCACCCGCGTCCCCGCCGAGACATAGACCACCCCATCGGGCGCCGCCAGCAGACGCAGCGGCACACCGCCGCACGACGCCGCGTCGCCCACCGGATACGACCAGCGCTCCGCGCCGGTGCGCGCCTCCAGGGCACGCAGCCGCGCGTCCGCCCACACATACACCGTGCCGTCATGGACGGCCGGGCCGGACTCGGGCGTCTCGAAGTCGGTCTGGAGCCCCTGCATCTCCCACAGCAGCTCGCCATTGGCCGCCTCCCACGCCTGGACGCCACCGCCGCGCGTCCCGGTGACGACCGTGCCGCGGTCGACCTTGAGGGAGTAGACCCAGCCGTCGGTCGACAGCCGCCAGCGCTCGGCGCCGTCCTCCGCGTCCAGCGCGTACAGCGTGGGGCCGTCCGAGGCGTGGATCCGGCCGTTCTCCACGGCCATCGCCCACGCCACGTCGCGCGTCTTGAACTGGCGCCGGCCGGTCGCCACATCCAGCGCGTGCACCTCGAACGAGGTCACATACAGCAGATCGCCCGCCACCGCCGGGGTGCCCCAGACGTCGTTGGACATCCGGAACCGCCACGGGCGCCAGCGGCCGTGCCCGGCTCCCGCGGCATGCGGCTCGGGCGGCTCGGCCGGCGGGGAGTGGGTCGGCGGCGGGACGGCGGCCATGCCGTCGCCTCCGTTCAGCCCCCCGGCGGTC